>NZ_JANZKM010000001.1:0-416899 GCF_025642935.1 Curtobacterium sp. RIT-PI-V | reverse complement strand
CGGGCCTCCCGTCCGGTCCGGACCGGCCACGCACCGTCGCGAGCCGACGGGGACCCACGCACCGTCGCGAGCCGACGGGCCCCACGTGCAGGAGCGGGGCCGTGCGGCGCGAAGCGACCACGCACGGCCCCACCCGTCGCGGATACCACCCCCACAGCGGTACCCGCAGTCGACACAGTGCGCTAGCGCCCCGCGTCGACGTCCTTTGCGAGCGTCCCGAGGTACAGCTCGATGACCTTCGGGTCGTCCGCGAGTTCCTTCCCCGTGCCCGAGTACGCGTTCCTCCCCTGGTCGAGCACGTACCCACGATCGCAGATCTGCAGACAGCGTCGCGCGTTCTGCTCCACCATCACGATCGACACACCGGCCTTGTTGATCCGGCGGGTCCGCAGGAACGTCTCGTCCTGGCGCACCGGGGACAGCCCGGCGCTCGGCTCGTCGAGCAGCAGCACCTTCGGGTCCATCATCAGCGCACGTGCCATGGCGACCGACTGTCGCTCGCCGCCGGACAGGGATCCCGCCCGCTGGCCGCGGCGCTGCGCGAGCACCGGGAACAGGTCGTAGATGACCTCGAGGCGCTCGGCGAACTTGCGGGGCCGCAGGTACAGCCCCATCTGCAGGTTCTCCTCGATGGACAGCGACGGGAACACGTTGTTCGTCTGCGGGACGAAGCCGACGCCGGCCTGGACGAGCTTGTTCGCCTTGAGGTTCGTGATGTCCTCGCCCTGCAGCGTGACCGAGCCCTCACGGATCGACACGAGACCGAACAGGGCCTTGAGCAGCGTGGACTTGCCCGCACCGTTCGGCCCGATGATCCCGATCAGCTCGCCCGGGTAGCAGTCCAGGTCGCAGCCGTTCAGGATGTTCACCCCCGGCAGGTAGCCGGCGACGAGGTTCTTCGCGCTCAGTACCGGCTCGCGTTCCAGCGTGGCGGTGCTCGCCTTCGGCGCTTCCGGACTGGAGGCGCTGCTCGCGTTCGTGGGGTCGACTGCGTCCGTCATCGGGTCTTCTCCTCTGCTGCTGCGTCCGCCGCGTCTTCTTCCGCGACTTCCTCCGCCAGTTCCTCGAAGGTCTCCTCGGTGAGGAGCGAGTCGTCACCCAGGTCGGTGTCGTGGTGCGCACCCAGGTACGCGTCGATGACCGCCTGGTCGTCCATCACGGTGTCGGCAGGGCCCTCGGCGACGACCTTGCCCTCGGCCATCACGACCACCCAGTCCGAGATGTGCCGGACCATGTGCATGTCGTGCTCGACGAACAGCACGGTCATGCCGTCGTCGCGCAGGGACTGGATGTGCCCGAGCAGCGACTGCGTCAGCGCGGGGTTCACGCCCGCCATCGGCTCGTCGAGCATGATCATCGTCGGGTCGGACATCAGCGCCCTGGCCATCTCGAGGAGCTTCCGCTGGCCGCCGGACAGCGAACCGGCGTAGTCGTCCGCCTTGTCGTCGAGCTTGAAGCGGGCGAGGAGGTCCTCGGCCTTCGCGGTGATCTCCCGCTCGCGCTTCGCCCACACCGGCTTGACGAGCGCGGCGAAGAAGTTCTCGCCGGGCTGGTCGCGGGCGCCGAGCAGCATGTTCTGCATCACGGTGAGCCGCGACAGCGCCTTCGTCAGCTGGAAGGTGCGGACCATGCCGCGGTTGGCGATGTGGGTCGCGCTGGTCTTCTGCAGCGTGGCGCCGTTGAACTGCGTCCTGGCGCCGGGGCTGGGCTTGTCGAAGCCGGTCAGCAGGTTGAAGAAGGTCGTCTTGCCGGCGCCGTTCGGGCCGATCAGGGCCGTGATGGAGCCGCGCTGGACCTCGAGGTGATCGACGTCCACGGCGGTCATGCCGCCGAAGTGCCGGGTGACGCCGTCGACCGTGAGGATCGGGTCGGCCTTCGTGTAGCCGTAGGTCTCAGACACTGAACGTCAGCTCCTTCTTGTTGCCGAGCAGGCCCTGTGGTCGGAACACGATCAGGAGCATGAGCGCGACGCCGACGAGCACGTACGAGAACTGCTCGGCCTGCTGGGCGTTCATGATCGAGTCGGGGATGAAGTCGCCGGCCAGGGTGCGGATGAAGAGCCGGACGACGAAGAACAGCACCGCACCGAGCACCGGACCGAACACCGTCGCGGCACCACCGAGGATGAGCGCCGTCCAGATGAAGAAGGTCATCGAGCGGCCCATGGCGTCCGGTTGCACCGAACTCGGCAGCACGTAGATGATCCCGGCGATCGCGCCGAGCGCACCACCGAACACGAGCGCCTGCATCTTGTACGAGTAGACGTTCTTGCCGAGGGAGCGGACGGCGTCCTCGTCCTCGCGGATCGCCTTCAGGACACGGCCCCAGGGGCTGCGCATGAGCAGGAAGAGCACGAGGGTGAACAACGCGACGAGGGCCCAGGCGGCGATGCGGATCCACCAGCCGTTGACGCCGTTGTTGGCGTAGGTGAACCAGAGGATGGTCGTGGTGCCGTCCGGCAGCGGGCTCAGCGCGGTGAACGGGTCGCGGTAGCTCGACCCGGTGATGCCGTTGGAGCCGCCCGTCGTCGTGGTCAGCAGGCTGGAGCGGCCGACCATGCGGATGATCTCGGCGCCGGAGATCGTCACGATCGCCAGGTAGTCGCCGCGGAGCCGCAACGTCGGGACGCCGAGGATGATCGCGAACACGATGGCGACGAGCAGGGCGATGAGCACGGCCATCACGAACGGCAGCCCGTTCGTGATCGAGATCGCGAAGCCGTAGGCGCCGAGCAGCAGGAACGCCGCCTGACCCATGTTCACGAGCCCGGTCAGGCCGAAGTGCACGTTCAGTCCGATGGCCGCCAGGGCGAACGCCGCCGTGGTCGGGGCGAGGGCCTCCTGGGTGAGCGAGGACAGCAGGTTGAGGATGTAGTCCATGCGCGTGCTCCCTTAGCCGATCCGCTCGGCGCGGCCGAAGATGCCCTGCGGCCGGAACAGCAGGATGAGGATGAGGATGACGAGGGCGGTGGCGTACTTGAAGTCACCGGGGAGCACGAGGTTCGTGAGCTCGACGACGACGCCGATGATCATCGATCCGACCAGCGCGCCGTAGGCCGTCCCGAGACCGCCCAGGGTCACCGAGGCGAACATGAGCAGGAGCAGCTGCAGGCCGGTCTGCCAGTTCACGCCGTTCAGCACCAGGCCGAGCATCACGCCGGACAGGCCGGCGAGACCGGCGGCGAGCGTCCACACGAACCGGATGACCCGGTCGACGTCGATGCCCGACGCCGCGGCGAGCGCCGGGTTGTCCGACACCGCGCGGGTGGCCCGGCCGAAGCGGGTCTTCGCCAGGAACAAGCCGGTGGCGATCAGGACGACCAGCGCGATGCCCATCGCCACGTAGGACTGCACCGTGAGCGTGACCCCGGCGAACCGGACGGTCTCGGGGTTGCCCTGCTGGATCCGGACGGTCGCGGCGCCGAAGAAGTACTGGAACGCGTACTGGGCGGCGATCGACAGACCGATCGTCACGATCATGAGCTGCGTGAGGCTGATCCGCTTGCGCCGCAGTGGCCGCCAGATCCCGGCGTCCTGCAGGTACCCGGTCGCCGCGCACAGCAGCGTGACGACGATGCCGGTCACCCAGATGTTCCAACCGAGCTGGTTCGCGAACACGTAGGCCAGCAAGCCGCCGAGGGTGACCTGCTCGCCGTGCGAGAAGCTCGACAGCCCCGTCGTGCCGTAGATGAGCGAGAGCCCGATCGACGCCAGCGCGATGAGCAGGCCGAGGCGGATCCCCGAGGCGAACTGCTGCCAGGCCCGCTGCGGGCTGACGCTCGACGAGTCCGTCGTGGTCGTGGCACCCTTCTGGTCGGACAGCTGGAAGATCTGTCCGACGTTGGCGTTCAGGGTCGCCTGGACCTTGCGCTCCGCATCCGCCGCGTTCGTCAGGTACTGGCCCTTCGGCAGGGTGTCCTGGTCGACACTGACGGTGTACTCGCCGGCCTCATCGACGCTGACCGACCAGCGGCCGTCGTCGTTCGTGGTGGCGGTCTCGGCGAAGCCGCCGGGCCCGGCGACGTCGACGTCGACGTCGCCGGCCGGTTCCCGCTCGGAGTCGGTGATCGTGCCCTGGATGCACCCGTTCGTCGGGCTGACGGTGCAGGCCTGGCTGGTCGCCGGTGCCGACGTGGCGCTGAAGGCCGGCAGGGTGACCGCCCAGTCGATCAGGAAGGTCGCCAGGAACGCGGCGACGAGCACGGCCGCCAGGACCGGTCGTCGCCGGGCCTGGCGGAGGCGGAACAGGCGCGGCTGCGCCCGTCCCGGAGGAGTGATGGATCCCACGGAAGAGCCTCTCGTTCGGATGTCGAGTGACGTTATGGGGATTGTGTGACACCCGTGTTTCCAACTCGTTCCCGCTGTGAGTCGTCGCGCAACCGTGACCTGTGTGGAGGAGAGCCGCGATCCGTTCTCCCAGGCGGAACGCGGAATAGCGGGACGGCCCACGCGCGTTACCATGTCCTATCCGGAACCCGCCGTTGCGTTCTCGGTGTCTCGACCACTTCACTCGCCCACGAAGGGGACCCATGGACCAGCCGGATCCGTTCGGATTCATCGGACTCACGTACGACGACGTCATGCTCCTGCCGGGGCACACCGACGTCATCCCGAGCGAGGCGTCCACCGCGTCCCGGCTCACCAGGCGGATCTCCGTCAACGTCCCGCTGCTCTCCGCAGCGATGGACACCGTCACCGAAGCCCGCATGGCCATCGCCATGGCGCGGCAGGGCGGCATCGGGATCCTCCACCGCAACCTCTCCATCGAGGACCAGGCCGCCTACGTCGACAAGGTCAAGCGCTCCGAGTCGGGCATGATCACCAACCCGGTGACCACCACCCCGGACGCCACCGTGGCCGAGGTCGACGCGATCTGCGGACAGTTCCGCGTCTCCGGCCTGCCCGTGGTCGAAGCGGACGGCACCCTCGTCGGCATCATCACCAACCGCGACATGCGGTTCGTGGCGACCTTCGAGCAGTCGACCACCTTCGTGCGCGACGTCATGACCAAGGCGCCGCTGATCACCGCGATGGAGGGCATCGACCCCGAAGAAGCCATCGCGATCTTCGCGCAGCACAAGATCGAGAAGCTCCCGCTGGTGGACGCCGAGGGCAAGCTCCGCGGCCTCATCACCGTCAAGGACTTCGACAAGAGCGAGCAGTACCCGGACGCCACCAAGGACGACGAGGGCCGACTGCGCGTCGGTGCCGCGATCGGCTTCTTCGGCGACGCCTGGCAGCGCGCCGAGGCCCTGCGCGACGCGGGCGTCGACGTGCTCGTGGTCGACACCGCCAACGGCGAGAGCGAAGGCGTGCTCGACATGGTGCGCCGCCTCAAGGCCGACCCGTCCTTCGCGGACATCGACGTCATCGGCGGCAACGTCGCGACGCGTGCCGGCGCGCAGGCGCTCATCGACGCCGGTGTCGACGCCGTCAAGGTGGGCGTCGGACCCGGCTCGATCTGCACCACCCGCGTCGTCGCCGGCGTCGGTGTCCCGCAGGTCACCGCGGTGTACGAAGCCTCCCTCGCTGCGCGCGAGGCCGGTGTGCCGATCATCGCCGACGGTGGCCTGCAGTACTCGGGCGACATCGCCAAGGCCCTGGTGGCCGGCGCCGACACCGTCATGCTCGGTTCGCTGCTGGCCGGCACCGACGAGTCCCCCGGCGACCTGGTCTTCGTGGGCGGCAAGCAGTTCAAGGCGTACCGCGGGATGGGCTCCCTGGGTGCACTGCAGACCCGCGGCAAGAAGACCTCGTACTCGAAGGACCGCTACTTCCAGGCCGACGTCCCGAACGACGACAAGCTGATCCCCGAGGGCATCGAGGGCCAGGTGCCCTACCGCGGCTCGGTCGGCAACGTCGTGTACCAGCTCACCGGTGGACTCCGGCAGTCGATGTTCTACGTCGGCGGCCGCACGATCCCGGAGCTCAAGGCCCGCGGCAAGTTCGTCCGCATCACGGCCGCCGGGCTCAAGGAGTCGCACCCGCACGACGTCCAGATGGTCGTCGAGGCGCCGAACTACCGCAGCTGAGCCGACTGCACCCCGAACGCCCCGCTCCCCACCGGAGCGGGGCGTTCGTCGTCTGCCGGCAGTAGTGTCGCGGCATGGTCAGCGCCGTCTCCCACACCACGATCGACTGCCGTGACGCCTTCGCCCTGTCGGAGTGGTGGAAGCAGGTCCTCGGCTACGTCGACATCGCCGACGACCCGAACGCCCCCGGGCACGAGGAGTGCATGATCACGGCACCCGACAGCTCGCACCAGGTGCTGTTCATCCAGGTCCCCGAGGCGAAGTCCGTGAAGAACCGGATCCACTTCGACCTGCGTCCCACCGACCGCACGCGCGATGCCGAGGTCGAGCGACTGCGAGGCATCGGTGCGACCGAACTCGCGGACCTCCGCCACGACGACGGCGGGTGGGTCGTGTTCGCCGATCCGGAGGGTAACGAGTTCTGCGTGCTGCGTTCCATGGCTGAACTCGACGGCTGACGCGCGGGCTGCCCGGATCGCCGATCCCTGATCCTCCGCACAGAAACGATCACGGCTCGGTAACGAAACACTTTCCGTACCGCCCCGTCACACGGGCGAAACACCAGGACCCTACGTTTCTCGACATCCAGTGGAGGCGCCGCGTTCGACCCGAAGCGGCACGGCCTCCGCGCAGAGAAAGGGCTCCACGGATGATCAGAACCACCCGTGCCACCACGGCACTGGCGTTGGCAGGCGCAGTAGCCGTCCTCCTCGCCGCGTGTTCCACCACCAGCAGCGGCGACTCGCCTTCCAGCTCGGCGTCGAGCGGTGCGAAGAAGGACCCCGCCGCCAGTTGCAAGGCCCCCGACACCCCCAGCACCGACGCGCTGAAGATCGGCACGATCCTGCCACTCACCGGCTCGCTCGCGTACCTGAACCCGCCGGCCGAGTCCGGCGTCGGCCTCGCGGTGAAGGACATCAACGCCGCGGGCGGCGTCCTCGACAAGGACGTCACCATCGACCCGGCGACGGACTCGGGCGACAGCAACGACATGACCGTGTCGAGCTCGGCCGCGACGAAGCTCGTGAACGCGAAGGTCCCGGTCGCGATCGGCGCCGAGTCCTCGTCGGTCACGCTCAACGTCATCGACCAGCTCACCAGCAACTGCATCGTCGAGATCTCGCCCGCGAACACCGCGAGCGACCTGTCCGGCTACTCGTCGTACTACTACCGGACCGCTCCGCCGGACTCGGTGCAGGGTTCGGCGCTCGGTCAGCTCGTGACCGGTGACGGCAACGCCAAGGTCGCGTTCCTCGTCTTCAACGACACCTACGGCACGGGCCTCCGCAACTCGGTGCAGTCCGCGGTCGAGGCCTCCGGTGGCCAGGTCGTCTACGGCGGCAAGGGCGAGGGCCAGGAGTTCCCGCCCGGTCAGACCACGTTCTCGTCCGAGGTGACGGCTGCACTCGCCGCCAAGCCGGACGCGATCGTCGTCCTGGCCTTCGACGAGACGAAGTCGATCATCCCGGAGCTCGTCTCGCAGGGGAACACGGCGAAGATCTACATGTCCGACGGCAACACGGCGGACTACTCGAAGGACTTCGACAAGGGCACCCTGACCGGCGCCCAGGGCACCATCCCCGGCGCCTCACCGAAGGACGACTTCAAGAAGCAGCTGTCCGACTTCTACAAGGAGTCGTCGAACAAGACGCTCGCCGACTACTCGTACGCGGCGGAGTCCTACGACGCCACCGTCCTCGCCGCCCTCGCTGCGGTGAAGGGCAAGGGCACCGACTCGGGCACGATCCAGGCCAACATGGCCGCGGTCTCCGGAGCGGACGGCGGCACCGAGTGCGCCACGTTCAAGGAGTGCGTCGCGCTGCTCGACGACGGCAAGGACATCCACTACACCGGCCCGTCCGGCATCGGTCCGTTCGACGACAACAACGACCCGTCGAGCGCCTACATCGGCATCTACAAGTTCGACGGCGACAACAAGCCCGTCTACCAGAGCGCGATCCAGGGCGCGGTCAAGAAGTAACCACCACTACCGGTCCCACGCTGGGCCCGAGTCTCGGCTTCACGGAGCCGAGACTCGGGCCCAGCGACGTTTCTCGGTGTAGCGCACGCGAGAACTGTCGCACACGCCGAGACTCGGGCCAGGCGCGGCGCGGACGGGCGGACGGGCGGACGGGAGGCCCAGGGTGCGTCCGTCAGGCGGGCTCGGCCGGAGCAGGTGCGAGCGCTCGGCGACGGGACGCCCGCGCGGCGGCGAACGAGTCCGCCGTCAGCACCACGAGCGCCAACCACACGATCCCGAAGCCGAACCAGCGCGCGGGCGGCATCGCCTCGTGCTGCACCACCACACCGACGAGCAGCTGCATCACGGGGGCGAGGTACTGCGTCAGGCCGAGGGTCGACAGGCTGACCCGCCGCGCCGACGACGCGAACAGCAGGAGCGGGACCGCCGTCGCCGGACCGGTCAGCACGGTGACGAGGACGTGCACCCAGCCCTCGCTCGTGAACGTCACGCCGCCCCCGAGCCCCGTCGCACCGAGCACCACCAGCGCCACGACCGCGATCGGCAGCAGCCACACGGTCTCGATCGTCAGGCCGCTCAACGCGTCGACGGTGCCACCGACCCGCTTCTTCACCAGGCCGTACAGGCCGAACGAGCACGCCAGAACCAAGGAGATCCACGGCACCTGGCCGTAGCCCACGGCGATCACGACGACCGCCACGACGCTGATGCCGACCGCGGCCCACTGCGCCGGCCGCAGGCGTTCGCGGAGCACCACGACGCCGAGCGCGATCGTGACCAGGGGGTTGATGAAGTACCCGAGCGCGGCCTCGACGGTGTGCCCGGTCGTGGTCGCCAGGACGTACACGGTCCAGTTCACCAGGATGAGGACGGCGGCCAGACCCATCACGGCCATCACCCGCCGCTGCGCCATCAGGGTGCGGGTGCGGAGCCACGAGCGGGTGACGGCGATCGCGACCGCGCAGAACACCAGCCCGAAGACGATGCGCCAGGCCACGATCTCGAACGCGCCGGCGGGGGCCATCGCCGCGAAGAGCAGGGGCATGAGGCCCCAGAGCCCGTACGCGATGATCGCCTGCACCACGCCGACGGATGCCTCGCTGCGGACGGGTCGCGCGGGACTCGGTTCACTCACGGAACCATCCTAGGAACGACCGCCGACGGGCCGGGCGTGCCACGGGCCTCCCGGTCGGAGCGCGTGCACGCGACGGACCCGCCGGAAGCCCGCAGACGCACGAACGCCCCGCCGGCCGACAGGCCGAACGGGGCGTTCGCGTGGAGTACTGGACTCAGTTGACGACGACCGCGAGGACGTCGCGGGCCGACAGGACCAGCAGGTCCTCACCCGAGTACTTGACCTCGGTTCCGCCGTACTTGGAGTAGATGACCTTGTCACCCACGGCGACGTCGAGCGGGACGCGGTTGCCGTTGTCGTCGATGCGACCCGGACCCACGGCGACGACCTCGCCCTCCTGGGGCTTCTCCTTCGCGGTGTCGGGGATGACCAGACCGGATGCGGTGGTCTGCTCTGCCTCGACCTGGCGGATGACGATGCGATCCTCGAGCGGCTTGATGCTGACGGCCACGGTGACCTCTTCTTTCTCGGTACGGACTCGGTACAGATGAAAACCGGGTTGGCACTACGCAGAGGAGAGTGCCAACGCCAACTCTAGGGGGCCATTGGCACTCGGTCAATCCGAGTGCCAGCACATCAGGGGAACATCCAGCACCTGGGAGGATCGGGACATGGAAGCCGCCGAACTCGCCGCTCTGCTGACCCCTGACGGGATGGCCCTGCTCGACCGTACCCCCGGCGTCTCGGACGGCGGCGAGATCGTCCGGGTGGTGTCGCGGCTGCGAGCCGAGGGGCACGACCCGCAGCTCGTCGCGGCGGTCCTGACCCAGGCCAAGCTCCGGCTCAGGGCCCGTGGCAAGTTCGGCGACTTCGCCGCCCGCATGCTCTTCACCGAGGCGGGGCTCGAGCAGGCCACCCGCCTGCAGGTCGCCGCTCAGCACGCCGGACGCTTCGCCGCGGCCGGACTCACCCGCGTCGCCGACCTCGGGTGCGGGATCGGCGGCGACGCGATGGCGATGGCCGCGCTCGACCTCGACGTCACGGCGGTCGACCGCGACGAGGTCACCGCTGCGGTCGCCACGCACAACCTCGCGGTGTGGCCGAACGCCCGGGTCGAACTGGGCGACGCGGCCTCGTTCGACGTCGCACGCGTCGACGGCATCTGGATGGACCCCGCACGTCGGACCTCCGGCCACTCGGACACCCGTCGCCTCGCCGACCCGGACGACTGGTCGCCCTCGTTGGACACCGTGTTCGCCACCGCGACGACCACCCCGACCGGGGTGAAGCTCGGGCCGGGCATCGACCGCGACCTGATCCCGGACACCGCCGAGGCGCAGTGGACGTCCGTCGACCGCGAGGTCGTCGAGCTCGCGCTGTGGTTCGGGCCCCTCGCCCGGCCGGGGATATGCCGTGCCGCCACGGTGATCGGTGCACACGGCATCGCCGAGATGACCGGCCCGGCAGACTCCGAGGACGCCGAGGTGGGGCCGCTCGGGGCCTACCTGTACGAGCCGGACGGCGCCGTCATCCGCGCACGGCTCATCGGCGACCTGGCCCGCACCCTGGACGGCCACATGCTCTCCGACGGGATCGCGTACGTCACCTCGGACCGTGCCGTGCCGACGCCCTTCGCCCAGGGCTTCCGGGTGCTCGACACCATGCCGCTCGACGTGAAGCGGCTGTCAGCGCGACTCGCCGCCGACGACATCGGCACCGTCGAGATCAAGAAGCGCGGCGTCGATGTCGACCCGGCGCAGTTCCGCAAGCGGCTGCGGCTGCGCGGGACCGGTCGCGTCACGCTCGTGCTCACCCGGCTGGAGGGCCGGCACACCGCGGTCCTGTGCGAGCGGCTCAGCTGAGGAACGCGCCGGTGCCCGAGTCGTAGTCGTACGTCGAGTACGAGCTCTGGCCGATCACGCCGAGGAAGATGATGAAGGCGATCCAGATCAGCCAGACGCCGGTCATCACCCACCCGGCGATGATGCCGGTCAGGGCGAGCCCTCGGCCAGCCTCACCGTTCTGCTTGATCTTGCCGAGTGCGACGTGGCCGAGGATCGCGCCGGCCGGGCCGAGCAGGATCGCGATGAACCACATCGGGACAGCGGCGAGACCGAACACGATCGACAGGATCGCCAGCGTGTTCGTCTTCGGGCGCTGCGCGTAGGGCTGGTACCCCGTCGCGCCGTAGGCACCCGCGGGCGCGTACGGCTGCTGCTGCGGCTGCGCGTACGGGTTCTGGCCGCCCTGCTGCTGCGCGTACGGGTTCTGCTGGCCGTACCGGTTCTGGGCGGCGCCGTACGGGTCCTGTGGCGCCTGTGGTGCCGAGTACGGGTTCTGCGGCTGCTGCGGAGCCGCGTACGGGTTCGACGGCTGCGGCTGGCCGTACGGGTTGGACTGCTGCGGCTGGCCGTAGGGGTTCGGCTGCTGCGGTGCGGCGTACGGGTTCGACGGCTGCTGCTGCCCGTACGGGTTCTGCGGTTGCTCGGGAGCCGACGGGGCCTGGGGTGCGTCGGGGGCCTGCGGCGCGTCCGGAGCGGACGTCCCCTCGGGCTGCCCGCCGGTCGTGCCGCCCGGCGTCGTCTCGCCCGGCTTCGGCCACTCGTTCTGATCGGACACCGTCCACCCCTCTCGGCGCCCGGTCTCTCCGACGCCACGTGAATCCTCCCACAGGCGCCCGAGGGCCGACCGGGTCGACGCCGGGACGGTTCAGACCTGGACGGTCGTCACCGGCAACGTCGAGTCGGCCGCGATCCCGAGGTCGCTCGGGGCGTGCCCCTCGGCGACCAGGCGTGCGCCGACGGCCGCGATCATGGCACCGTTGTCCGTGCACAGGTCGAACGGCGGGATCCGCAGCTGCACCCCCGCGGCGGCGCACCGCTCTTCGGCGACCTGCCGCAGCCGGGCGTTCGCGACCACACCGCCACCGAGCAGGAGCCGGTCCACGCCGGTGTCGCGGCACGCGTTCAGGGCCTTGGTCAGCAGGACGTCGACGACCGCTTCGCGGAAGCTCGCGGCGACGTCGGCCACGGGCACCTCGCGCCCTTCGTCACGGCAGCGCTCGACCCAGCGGGCGACGGCGGTCTTCAGTCCGGAGAACGAGAAGTCGTAGCGGTGCGCGGCCAGGTCCTTCGGCAGCGTCAGGCCGCGGGGGAACCGGATGGCCTTCGGGTCGCCGTCCGCCGCGGCCCGGTCGATCTGCGGCCCGCCGGGGTACGGCAGGCCGAGCAGCCGTGCGACCTTGTCGAACGCTTCACCCGCGGCGTCGTCGATGGTCTCGCCGAGCAGTTCGACGTCGCCGACCAGGTCCTTCACGAGCAGCAGGGAGGTGTGCCCGCCGGACACCAGCAGCGCGATCGTCGGCAGCTCGATGTCGCTACCGTCCGTGCGCAGGACGTCGGCGCCGACGTGCCCGACCAGGTGGTTCACGCCGTACAGGGGCTTGCCGGTGGCGACGGCGAGCGCCTTCGCGGCACCGACCCCGACCATGAGCGCGCCCGCCAGACCCGGCCCGGCGGTGACCGCGACGGCGTCCAGGTCGTCGAGGGTGACCCCGGCCCGCTCGAGGGCCGCGTGCAACGTCGGGGTCATCGCCTCGAGGTGCGCCCGCGCGGCGACCTCGGGCACGACGCCGCCGTACCGGGCGTGCTCGTCCATGCTCGACGCGATGACGTTCGCGAGCAGGGTGCTCCCCCGCACGATGCCCACGCCCGTCTCGTCACAGCTCGTCTCGATGCCGAGCACCAGTGGTTCAGCCACGCTCATCGAGCGCCTCCTGTCCGATCGGGCCGACGGTCGACGGCGTCGGCGCCGCGTCTGCCGCGACCGGCAGCTCCGCCCGCATCACCCACGCGTCGACGCCGTCCGGCTGGTAGTAGCGGGGCCGGGTCGCGATGTGCTCGAACCCGAACGCCGTGTACATCGACTGTGCGACCGGGTTGTCGGCGCGCACCTCGAGGAACACCTCGCGCACACCGCGGCGACGGGCCTCGTCGAGGAGGTCCGTGAAGAGCACCCGTCCGAGCCCCTTGCCGCGCTGCTCGGCTGCGACCGCGATGGTCTGCACGTCGGCGACCGGGTTGCCCGCCAACGAGGACAGTCCGGCGTAGCCGACGACCGACGGCGCTGCCGGTTCGTCGACGGTCTCGATCACGACGTAGTACCCGTGCGGCGAGTACAGCTCGCCCGACATCTGCGACGCCGACCAGGCGTCCGTCGGGAACGAGACGTGCTCGAGCCACATGATGTCGTCGAGGTCCTGCGGGTGCGCCCGCCGCAAGCGGAGCCCGTCCGGCACCGTCACTGCTTCACCCGTTTCGGCGCACCCGGCACCGTGACGTCGGGTTCCCGCAGGTAGAGGGGGGTGTCCTGGTCGAACCCCGCGCCGGACCGCAGGCGGTCCGCGGCGAGTGATCCGAGCCTCCAGGCAGGGATGGACAGGGCCGTCACGCGGTCCCAGCCCGCCGCTCCGGGCCGGGAGGCACGGATCGCCTCGTCGAGATCGGCGGGCCTGGCGAGACCCGGGCCCGCAACGCGCGTGCCGGTCTGGTCGTACGCGCTCCAGTAGACCTCGCGCCGGCGGGCGTCCGTCAGGACGACGAACGGTCCGTCCCGTCGGCCGTCGCGCTCGTCGGCCGCGACCGCGTCGTGGCTGACGAGCGGAAGGACGGGCACGCCGACCGCGGCGGCGAAGGTTCGGGCGGCGGCGATGCCGACGCGCAGGCCGGTGAACGGGCCGGGGCCCATGCCGGCGACGACGCCCGTGACGTCCGCGCCGGTGATGCCCGCTTCGGCCAGCGCCTCGGCCAGGAACGGGCCGATCACCTCGGCGTGCCGGCGGCTGTCCTCGGTGTCACGGGTCGCGACGGGCGTGCCGGTGGTCGGGTCGACGACGGCCACGGACGTTCCGGCGGAGGTGTCGATGGCGAGGAGCACCCGTCCATCGTAGGCGTGCTCGTCGTGGCAGCGAGGCCGCGTCAGAGCGAGACGTCGGCCCAGCGCGGGCCGGTGGCGGTGACGACGACGCGGCGGGGTTCGTCGGGGACGTCGTCGGGGTCGTCGGCCTCGTCGGTGCCGGAGGCGTCGGCGCCGGTGGCCCGGGTGATCTCGACGTCGAGCACGCTGTCGCTGATGCCGTCGACCATGCCGCGGCCCCACTCGACCACGACGATCGATGCGTCCCAGTCGAGGTCGAGGTCGTCCAGCTCGACGGGGTCGGACAGCCGGTAGGCGTCGACGTGCACCAGGTCCGGTCCGGCGGTGGTGGGGTGCGTCCGGGCGAGGACGAAGGTCGGACTCGACACCTGGCCACGCGCGCCGAGGGCAGCGCCGAGGCCACGGGTCAGCGTCGTCTTGCCGGCGCCGAGCGGCCCGGTCAGCACGACCAGATCGCCGGCACGGAGGACCGCGGCCAACCGCGCCCCGAGCTCGCCCATCGCATCGGTGCCGTCGACGGCCGTGTCCAGCAGGACCCGAGGGGTGCCGGTCACGACTGGTCGCCCCGCAGGTACTCCCCGACGCGTCCCTCGATGTCGTGGCCCTCGTAGAACCGTGGCACGCGGGTTCCGATGCGGCAGACGATCTCCTCGCCGATGGTGCCGAGCGAACGGCCCCAGTCGAGGACGGTCATCTCGTCGTGCTCGCCGGTGCCGAACAGGGTCACGGTGTCGCCGGTGCGGACGTCGTCGTCGCCGACGTCGACCAGGAACTGGTCCATGGCCACACGGCCGGCGATCGGGTAGCGCTTGCCGCCGATCGCGACCTCGATGCGGCCCTGCGCCAGACGGGGGACGCCGTCCGCGTACCCGACGGGCACGAGCGCAAGCGTGGTCTCCGAGGCGGTGCGGTACGTGTAGTCGTACGAGACGCCGGTGTTGACGGGCACCCGCTTGGTCTTCGCGACCGACGCCGTCAGGGTCATCACGGGTTCGAGCCCGAGGTCGGCTGCCGAGACACCGTCCGCGCCCGGGATGCCGAACAGGTTGGCGCCCATCCGGACCATGTCCTTGCGGAACTCCTTGCGCTCCAACCCGGCGAGCGAAGCGGCGACGTGTTCCATCGGGAGGTCGAGCCCGAGGTCGTCTGCCTGCTCCACGGCGGCGTCGAAGAGCGCCACGGCGTCGGCGTCGTCCTGGTCCGAGGACTCCGCCAGGTGCGTGTACGCCGCCACGACCTCGATGCGGCCGGCGCGCTCGGCGGCCAGCGCGAGCGACACGAGCGCTGGCCAGGCCGCCGGGGTCGCTCCGTCGCGGTGCAGCCCGGAGTCGAAGCCGAGGTGCACGCGCGCGGGTCGCTGGTCGACGGCGTCGATGACGCGCTGCAGCTCCGGCACGTTCGAGACACCGAGGTCGACGGCGGAGTCGATGGCGTCGCGGAAGTCGAGTGCGGGGTCGTGCTGCCAGGTGAAGAGGTGGACGTCCTCACCGACGCCGATCGACCGCAGCCGCAGGGCCGCGGGGACCGTGAGCACCCCGATCCAGCGGATGCCGGCGTCCACCGCGGCGAGCGCGATCGGCTCGAGACCGTGGCCGTAGGCGTCGGCCTTCATGATCGCCATGACCGCGACTGGGTCCATCCACTCGCGGACCAGGTCGAGGTTCGCGCGGTAGGCGTCCAGGTCGATCCGTGCCTGGCGCAGGGGTGCGGAGCTCACGTCGTCCTCCGGTGCACGCTGTGGCCGACCCGGGCGACCACCTCGTAGTTGATGGTGCCGATCGCGGCGGCCCAGTCCTCGACCGCGGGGTCGCCGTTCGCCGGGTCGCCCCAGAGCACGGCTTCGTCGCCGATGCTGACGTCGGCGTCGCCGATGTCCACGTGCATGGCGTTCATCGCGACCCGGCCGACCACGGGGAACGTGCGGTCGCCGATGCGGACGGAGACCCGGTTGCCGAAGTCGCGGTCGAAGCCGTCGGCGTACCCGAGACCGATGACCGCGAGGCGGGTGTCGGTCGACGCCCGCCAGGTGTAGCCGTAGGACACGCCCTCGCCGGCGCGGACCTCGACGGTGCGGAGCACGGCAGCGGTCACACGCATGGCGGGGCGGAGGCCGAGGTCGGCCGACGTGCGGTCGGTGAACGGGCTCAGGCCGTACAGGGCGAGTCCGACGCGGGACAGGTCGCGGCGCGTCTCCGGCACGGCGATGCTCGCGGCGCTCGCGGCGAGGTGCACCAGGTCGGGCACGATGCCGTTGGCGGCGAGGCCGTCGAGTGCGCGCTGCAGTGCGGCGTCCTGGTCGAGGTCGTCCGTGCGTGACGCGTTCGAGAGGTGCGACATCAGCCCCTCGACACGGGTGCGGTCGCCACCACGGGCGAGAGCGCCGGCGGTCGCGAAGAGTTCGGCCCACTCGGACTCGACCGCGCCGTTGCGGCTCAGGCCGGTGTCGACGCAGATGTGCACGGCGCCGACCTCGGAGTCGGCAGCGGCGGACAACTGCTCGACGCTCGACACCGCCGGGGTGATGCCGTACTGCGCTGCGCGGCGGAAGTCCTCGTCGGGGGCGTGCAACCACGCGAGGATCCGGACGTCCTCGTCGATGCCGCCCTGCCGGAGCGCGACGGCCTCGTCGATGTCCGCGACGCCGAGCCACTCGGCACCGGCGTCGACGAAGGCCCGTGCGGCGTCGAGCGCGCCGTGGCCGTAGGCGTTGGCCTTGACGACCGCGATGACACCGGCCGGTGCGACCTGTTCGGCGATCGTCGCGTAGTTCTCGATCAGCGCTTCACGATCGACCGTGATGCCGGTGAACGCACTCACTTCGTTGTTCCCTCCAGGACCACGAACGCGGTCGCGATCCCTCCATCATGCGAGAGCGACAGGTGCACGCTCGTCACCCCACGCGCATCCGCCACCTGTCGCGCCTGTTGGTGCAGCGTCAGCGACGGGTTGCGCTGGTCGTCCGACACGACCTCGAGGTCCTGCCAGCTGAGCCCTGCGCTGGAGCCGAACGCCTTGATCAGGGCCTCCTTGGCGGCGAACCGCGCAGCGAGCGACGCGATCGGCCGTTGTTCGCCGTCGCGGACCTGCTCGGCCGGGGTGAACAACCGCGCACGCATCGCCGGCGTGCGCGACAGCACCCGCTCGAACCGCTCCAGGTCCACCACGTCGACCCCGATGCCGATGATCATCGTGCGACTACTCGACGGTGACCGACTTCGCGAGGTTGCGCGGCTGGTCCACGTCGAGGCCCTTGGCCGCGGCGAGCTCCATGCCGAACATGTGCAGCGGCGCCACGGCCAGCAGCGGCTCGAACAGCGGGGTCGCGAGCGGGATGCGCAGGACCTCGTCGGCGAAGGGCAGCACGGCGGCGTCCCCTTCTTCCGCGATGGCGATCACGCGGGCACCGCGGGCGCGGATCTCCTGGATGTTCGAGACGACCTTCGGGTGCAGCGACCGCGGGTCACGCGGCGACGGCACGATGACGAAGACGATCTGCCCGGGCTCGATGAGCGCGATCGGGCCGTGCTTGAGCTCACCGGCGGCGAAGCCCTCGGCGTGGATGTACGCGAGCTCCTTGAGCTTGAGCGCACCCTCGAGCGCGATCGGGTAGCCGACGTGGCGACCGAGGAACAGCACGCTGCGGGTGTCCGCCATCCAGCGCGCGAGGTCCTTGATGCCGGCGGCGTCGTCGATGGTCTGCTGGAGCTTCGGGGCCAGGCCCTCAAGCTCGGCGACCTGCTCGGCGATCTGCTCCGCCGTCATGGTGCCGCGGAGGGTGGCCAGGTGCAGGCCCAGGAGGTACAGCGCGACGCCCTGGGCGATGAAGGCCTTCGTCGACGCGACGGCGACCTCGGGCCCGGCGTGCGTGTAGATCACGGCGTCGGACTCGCGCGGGATCGTCGCGCCCTGGGTGTTGCAGATCGACAGCACCTGCGCGCCCTGCTCGCGGGCGTACTTGACGGCCATGAGCGTGTCCATGGTCTCGCCGGACTGGCTGATCGAGACGACGAGCGTGCGGTCGTTCAGCACCGGGTCGCGGTAGCGGAACTCGTGGGCGAGCTCGACCTCGACCGGGATGCGGGCCCACTGCTCGATGGCGTACTTGCCGAGGATGCCGGCGTACGCAGCGGTGCCGCAGGCGATCACGATGACGCGGTCGACCGCGGCCAGGCGCTCGGCGATCGGGTCGAGGTCGGTCAGGGTGACGGCACCGTCGTGCACGCGGCCGAGGATCGTCTTGGCGACGGCCTCGGGCTCCTCGCTGATCTCCTTCGCCATGAACGAGGACCAGCCGCCCTTGTCGGCGGCGGAGGCGTCCCAGTTCACCTCGAACTCGCTCGGGGTGGCCGGGGTGCCGTCGAAGTGGATCACGTCGACGCCGTCCGGGCGGATCGTGGCGATCTCGTCCTGACCGATGGCGAGCGCGCGCTGCGTGTAGGCGACGAACGCGGCGACGTCCGAGCCCATGAAGTTCTCGCCATCGCCGAGGCCCACCACCAGCGGGGAGTTGCGGCGCGCGCCGACGACGACGCCGGGCTGGTCGGCGTGCACGACGAGGAGCGTGAACGCCCCGTCCAGTCGCTGCACGGCCCGCTGCATGGCGGCGGTCAGGTCGCCGGTCTCGCGGAACGCCCGACCGACCAGGTGCGCGGCGACCTCGGAGTCGGTCTCGCTGCGGAACTCGATGCCCTCGGCCTGCAGCTCGGCGCGCAGCTCGGAGAAGTTCTCGATGATGCCGTTGTGGATGAGGGCGAGCTTGTCGCCGTCGGCCAGGTGCGGGTGGGCGTTGCCGTCCGTCGGGCCGCCGTGGGTCGCCCAGCGGGTGTGCCCGATGCCCGTGGTGCCGTCCGGGATCGGCGACGACTCGAGCTCGTCGACGAGGGCCTGGAGCTTGCCCGCCTTCTTGGCGGAGACGAGGTCCCCCGCGGGGTCGACCACGGCGATGCCCGCCGAGTCGTAGCCGCGGTACTCGAGGCGACGGAGGCCACCGAGGAGGACGTCCTGGCTGCTGTTGCTGCCGACGTAGCCGACGATTCCACACATGGAAGCGATCCTACGGTCTGCCTGAGCGCGGACCCTGCGAAGCAGCAGGGCTGGGGATAACGTTTCGACCATGGGACGCTTCGACGACATCGCCATCACCACGCTGCACGGCGAGGACACCACGTTCGGCTCGTTCGCGGACAAGGCGGTGCTGGTCGTGAACGTCGCGTCGCGGTGCGGTCTCGCTCCGCAGTACGAGCAGCTCGAGGCCCTCCAGAAGCAGTACGGCCCGCGCGGCTTCACGGTCCTCGGGTTCCCGAGCAACCAGTTCCTGCAGGAGCTCGGCTCGTCCGAGGCCATCGACGAGTACTGCTCCACCACGTGGGGGGTCACCTTCCCGATGTCCGAGAAGGTCAAGGTGAACGGCAAGAGCGCTCACCCGCTCTACCAGGCGCTCAAGGAGACCCCGGACGCCGATGGCAAGGCCGGACGGGTCAGCTGGAACTTCGAGAAGTTCCTCGTCGCGCCGGACGGCACCGTCTCGCGCTTCCGTCCGACCACGAAGCCGGACGCCCCCGAGGTGATCGCGGCCATCGAGGCCGCCCTGCCCGCCTGATGCACCGCGTCCTGCGGACGCACACCGAGCACTGGACGGGAGGCCCGGTGCAGGTGAGCCGGTCAGCTCACCTGCACCGGGCCTCCCGTCTGTACGCTCGTCCCCATGCCGATCCCGGAGACCGCCGTCGCGCACCCGACCCCGTTCGTGGAGATCCCGCGGCACGACTGGTCGCAGCTCGCCCCCAAGGAGCACCTGTCGCTCACCGAGACCGAGATTGTGCAGCTGCGCGGGCTCGGCGACCGGTTGGACATGCAGGAGGTGCAGGAGGTCTACCTCCCGCTGTCGCGGCTGCTGACGCTGTACGCCGCCGGGGCCCGGAACCTGCACGCGTCGACCTCGGCGTTCCTCGGTGACCGAGCCGGACGCACGCCGTTCGTGATCGGTGTCGCCGGGTCCGTCGCCGTCGGGAAGTCCACCGTCGCGCGACTGCTCCGCGAGCTCACGAAGCGCTGGCCGGACACCCCGCGGGTCGAGCTGGTGACCACCGACGGGTTCCTGTACCCGAACGCCGAGCTCGAGCGTCGCGGGATCATGGACCGGAAGGGCTTCCCGGAGTCCTACGACCGTCGCTCCCTGCTGCGGTTCGTCAGCCAGGTGAAGAGCGGCGCGACCGAGGTCCGGGCGCCGTACTACTCGCACCTGGTCTACGACATCGTGCCGGACGCCGAGATCGTCGTCCGCCAGCCGGACATCCTCATCGTCGAGGGCCTGAACGTCCTCGCCCCGCCGGTGCACGGGCGGCTCGCGCTGTCCGACCTGTTCGACTTCACGATCTACGTCGACGCCAAGACCAAGGACATCGAAGCCTGGTACGTCGACCGGTTCCTGGCCCTGCAGGAAGAGGCGTTCTCGAGCCCGGACTCGTTCTTCCACCGGTTCGCGAGCCTGTCGCGCGAGGACGCCGTCCGCACCGCGACAGAGGTCTGGCGGGCGATCAACGAGCCGAACCTGCTCGAGAACGTCCTGCCGACCCGCTCCCGGGCGACCCTGGTGCTGAAGAAGGCCGCCGACCACAAGGTGAACTCGGTCCTGCTCCGCAAGATCTAGCGCGGGCGGGCGGGTGCGCGCGGGCTTGCACCCCGGTACGGTCATCGCGCCCCGAAGAGTCGGGGCGCAACGACCGCAGCGGGGCGCGCGACGGAAGCGGCACGCAACGCAAGCGCGACGCGGTCGCGAGCGCGGGTGCGGGTGCGCGCCCCCGTACGGTCATCGCGCCCGGAAGAGTCGGGGCGCGACGACCGCAGCGGGGCGCGAACGCGGCGCGCGCGGCGCGAAGTCGCGCCCGGCGCCTCGGCCTACGCGGCGTCGAGCGCCAGGCGCTCCTGCACGACGGCGGCGAGCTCCTCGGCGATGCGCTGGGCGTCGTCCTGCGAAGCGGCCTCGACCATCACGCGCACCACGGGCTCGGTGCCCGACGGTCGGAGCAGCACGCGCCCGGTGTCCCCGAGCGCTGCCGACGCCGCGGCGACGGCGTCCTGCACGCCCTGGTCGGCGAGGCCGTGACGGTCGACGCCCCGGACGTTGAGCAGGACCTGCGGGAACACCGTCATGCACGAGGCGAGCTCCTGCAGGGACTTGCCCGTCCGCGCCATCTCGGCGACCAGGTGCAACCCGGTCAGGATGCCGTCGCCCGTGGTGGCGTACTCGTTGAAGATGATGTGGCCGGACTGCTCGCCACCGATGGAGTAGTCGCCCTCGGTCATCTTCTCGAGCACGTACCGGTCACCCACGCCGGCCTCGATCACGGTGATGCCCGCGTCGGCCATCGCTCGCTTGAGCCCGAGGTTGGACATGACCGTCGCGACGAGGGTGTCGTCCTGCAGCCGACCGCGTTCCTGCAGCGACAGCGCCAGGATCGCCATGATCTGGTCACCGTCGATGGCGTTGCCCGCGGCGTCCACGGCCAGGCAGCGGTCCGCGTCGCCGTCGTGCGCGATGCCGACGTCCGCGCCGTGCTCGAGCACCGCACGGGCCAGGTTGTCGATGTGGGTCGAACCGACACCGTCGTTGATGTTCCAGCCGTCAGGGTCGGCACCGATGAGCGTGACGCGTGCCCCGGCGTTGACGAACACCTCGGGCGAGACGCCGGCGGCTGCACCGTTGGCGCAGTCGAGCACGACGTGGATCCCGTCGAGCCGGTGCGGCAGCGTGCCGAGCAGGTGGACGACGTAGCGGTCCTCGGCGTCGGCGAACCGGGTGATCCGACCGACGTCGATGCCGGTGGGGGTCGGCGCGGAGTGGTCGTGCATGGCCGCTTCGATGCGGTCCTCGACCTCGTCCGGCAGCTTGCGACCACCCGTGGCGAAGAACTTGATCCCGTTGTCCGGGGCGGGGTTGTGCGACGCGGAGATCATCACGCCGAAGTCGGCGTCGATGTCCGCGACGAGGAACGCCGCAGCGGGGGTGGGGATGACCCCGGCATCGAGCACGTCGACGCCGGCAGAGGCGAGTCCGGCCGCGACCGCGGCACCGAGGAACTCACCGGAGACGCGCGGGTCGCGCGCCAGGACCGCGCGGGGGCGCGGCCGACCGGACGCCCGCCGGGCGTCCGCATGGTGTCCGTGTGTGAGGACGGCCGCGCTCGCCTGGGCAAGACCCAGTGCGAGCGCGGCCGTCAGCTCGCCGTTGGCGAGACCACGAACCCCGTCGGTACCGAACAGACGCGGCATTGCGATCTTCAGCCGGTGACGACTAGCGCTTCGAGAACTGCGAAGCCTTGCGGGCCTTCTTGAGACCGGCCTTCTTGCGCTCGATGACGCGGGCGTCACGGGTGAGGAAGCCGGCCTTCTTGAGGGTCGCGCGGTTGTTCTCGCGGTCGATCTCGTTCAGCGTGCGGGCGACGGCGAGGCGGAGTGCGCCGGCCTGACCCGAGGGGCCGCCACCGGTGATGCGGGCGACGACGTCGTACGAGCCGAGGAGCTCGAGGACCTTGAACGGGTCGTTGATGAGCTGCTGGTGCAGCTTGTTCGGGAAGTAGTCCTCGAGCGAGCGACCGTTCACGACGAACGTGCCGGAGCCCGGAACGAGGCGAACGCGCGCGATGGCCTCCTTGCGGCGCCCGACGGCACCGCCGGAGACGTTGAGGATCTGACGGGGAGCAGCCTCGGCAGCGGCGGGTGCGCTCTCCGTGGTGAAGCTCTCCGGGGTCTGGTCGAGGGAATCAGCGATCTGAGCCATGAGTTTCTCTATGTCCTTGAAGTCGTCGTGGCCGGAACTACTGTGCGACCTGGTCGAAGATGTACGCCTTGGGCTGCTGCGCGGAGTGCGGGTGCTCCGCGCCGGCGTAGACCTTCAGCTTCTTGAGCTGCTCGCGACCGAGGGTGTTCTTCGGCAGCATGCCGCGGATCGCCTTCTCGACGGCGCGGGTGGGGTGCTTCTCGAGCATCTCCGGGTAGGAGGTCGCCGTCAGGCCGCCCGGGTACCCCGAGTGGCGGTAGTAGACCTTCTTCGCGAGCTTCGAACCGGTCAGGGCGACCTTGTCGGCGTTCACGATGATGACGTAGTCACCCATGTCCATGTGCTGGGCGAAGGTGGCCTTGTGCTTGCCGCGCAGGAGCGCCGCGGCGTGGGTGGCGAGACGGCCGAGGACGACATCGGTCGCGTCGATGACGATCCAGTCGTGCTGGACGTCTGCCGGCTTCGGTGAGAACGTGCGAGTCACAGGAGTGCTGCTTTCGTGTCGAGGTGAGGAGTCCGTGAATCCCACTCCGGTCGGGGTTCCCCGCGGCAGAAGCCGGCGGAACGCCCGGATGGAGGGCTCATCTGACTGTCCGGCGCGCGTGGCGCACAGACCAAGGTAAGAGCCTAGCCGACGCGGGTCGCGTCGGTCAAACGCAGCCACTGCCGGACGGGAGGCCCGTGGCGGCCTGGCCACGGGCCTCCCGTCCGTCCGTGGATCGCACCCACGCCGCTTGGTGAGCAGCAATGGTCGGGTCCGATGTGCGGACCCGACCATTGCTGCTCACGAAGTGCCCCGTGGGGCGTGGGGACTACTCCGCAGCCGCCGCCTTGCGACGACGGACGATCAGCACACCCGCACCCGTGGCGAGCAGCAGGAACGCGACCAGCGCGACGGCACCGAGGCCCTCGGCACCCGTGAACGCGAGCTGCCCGTCAGCGGTGATCCTGATCGGGGTCCACCCGATCAGGCTCCCGTCCGTGGCCGTCACCGCGAGGCGGTGTGCACCAGCGGGGGTGTCCGACGGGATCGTCACCCGGACCGTCCCGTCGGCGGCCACCGTCACCGTGCCGAGCAGCGTCGGGGTCGAGTACAGCCACACGTTCACCACGTCACCCGCGTACTGCGCGCCCACCGTGACCGTGATGGTCTCCCCCGCGCGAGCCGACGACGGCGCCGAGACGCTCCCACGGTTCGCGTCGGTCAGACCGGTCTCCGACGGGGCCACCGGCGGCACCGCCCCCGGAGCCGACGGGGTCGGAGCGGGGGTCGGCTTCGACGTGGGCGTCGGGG
This sequence comes from Curtobacterium sp. RIT-PI-V, assembly GCF_025642935.1. NCBI lineage: Bacteria > Bacillati > Actinomycetota > Actinomycetes > Micrococcales > Microbacteriaceae > Curtobacterium > Curtobacterium sp. RIT-PI-V. The sequence goes on along the minus strand of NZ_JANZKM010000001.1, from coordinate 392,804 downwards.
TCGGGGTCGTGCCGCCGTCACCCGGCGTCGGGGTCGGGGTCGGCACTGGAGTCGGGTCGGTCCCGGGGTCCGTGCCCGGGTCGGTGCCGGCAGCGTCCAGGTCGAACCCGACCAGGATCGGGTCGTGGTCGCTTGCGCGGAACAGGTCGTCGGTGTACAGGTCCGACGCGTTGTAGTTGTAGCGGCTGTACTCCAGGCCCACCGACTCGACCGAGTTGATGTTCCAGATGTCCACGCCCGTGACCGTCTCGGTGGCGGCCGGGGACGCGAACACGTGGTCGAGCGACCCGCTCAGGCCGGAGAACACGTACGAGTACTCGGTGGCGTCGAGCGCCGGGCCGAGGTCGGTGTAGCCGGCGTCGTCGAGGACGACCACCGGGTCCTCCTTGCTGTAGGCGTTGAAGTCACCGAGCATGAACACCTTGTCGGTGCCGTACTGCGCCTGCATGTCGGTGGAGAAGGTCACGAGGGCCTTCGCCTGCCGCACCCGGTCGGCGTTCGAGGAGCCCTGGCCGTCACCCTGGTCGGCGTTCTCGCCGGTGCCGGAGCCCTTCGACTTGAAGTGGTTCGCGATCACGAGGAAGTCGTCCTCGGAGGTGCCGCCGACGGGGCGGAACGCGTCCGCGACGGGCTGCCGGGCGTTCGTGAACGCGTCGTCGAGCAGGATCGTCGACTCACCGACGGGGGCGACGCGGTCCTGCTTGTAGATGAGCGCGAGCCGGATGACGTCCTCGCTCGCCGGCACCGTCGCGGGGGACTTCGCGTAGGCCCAGGTGTCCTCGCCGGTGGCGGCGTTGAGGGCGTCGACGAGCGTCGCCACGGCGGCGTCGCGGTCCTGGCCGAAGCGTGCCGAGTTCTCGATCTCCTCGAGCGAGACGACGTCCGCGCCGAGGCCGTTGATCGCCTTGACGATCTTGACCTGCTGGCGCAGGAAGTCCTCTTCCTCAGCGGCACCGCGCGCGTCGCAGCCGGAGTTCACCGTGACGGGGTCGCCCGCGCGGTCGGTGTAGTACGAGCAGCCGGTGAGCTGGTCGCCCGTGGTCGGGAAGTAGTTCAGCACGTTGAACCCGGCGAGCTTGAGGTCGCCGCCGACGTCCTGCGGCTTCGCCTGTCGCACGTTCGAGAACGACGCGGGCAGGTCGGCCGCCGGGGTCGCACCGGTGATCGGCGTGGTCGGCTGGAACTTCCACCCGCTGTTGCGGTACTCGAGGACGACCGGAGCCTCGAACGTGGCGGTCGCCCCGACGGTGACCGGCCCCTGGGTGAGCCACGACACCGGGATGCCCTGGTTGGCCTTCGTCAGGAAGTTGGTGCTGGCGCCGTCGTCGAGCGTGACCTTGCGCGCGGCGTTGGACGCCTCGACGGCCTTCGCCTCGGCGCTGCCCGGGCGGCCGACCTCGGTCGGCTGGACGAGCCGGCCGGCGCCGCTGGCGAGCACGACCTCGCCGTACTGGTTCGTCGTGTAGTTGTCGGCGACCGTGAAGGAGCCCTGCGGGGCGATGAGCATGCTCTCGAGCGACTCGCGCTGCGCGTCCGACGACGGGAACGCGACCGCTGCGGGCTGCGGGGCGACGACGGTGTCGGTGAGCTTCTCGAACGATGCCGTGCCCGACACCGTGAGCTCGGTCAGGCCGAAGTACTCGGAGACCCCACCGGTGACGCGCACGTGGTCGCCCTCGGCCACCAGCCCGGCGGTCGCGGACGAGAAGACGAAGACGGCGTCGGACGCGGTGTGGGTGCCGAGGTCGATCGCACCGCCGGTCCCCGGGGTCTGGATCGTGTAGCCGTTGAAGCCGCCGGACGCGTAGACCGCGGTGACGACACCGTCGGTGGTGACGGTCTTGCCGGCGTAGGGCGAGGTGTCCGTGGTGCCCTGCAGTTGCGCGATGGTCACGGCCTCGGCGGGGGCGCCGGGGTCCGTCGGCTCCGTCGGGTCGGTGGGCTCCGTCGGATCGGTCGGCGCAGCCGTCTCGCCCGCGGCGTTCCGCGGCGTCAGGGTCGTCGTCACCGAGAAGTCCGCGCCGTTGTCGTCGGTGTCCGCCGTGCCCTGGCGGACCAGGCCGTTCGGCAGCCGTGGCGCACAGCAGAGTGCGCCCGAGGGAGTTGGGCATGCCCGCACGCTACCGACCTGCGGAGTCCCTCAGGTTGCGTCGAGGTAAATGATTGCTCTCGGCAACACCAGGACCGGGCGTTCACTCCCGCCGCGCCCGCGTCTGCTCCGCTCGACCCGCGAGCTCCCCATCCGCCGGGTACCCCACCTCGGTCAGCGTCAGCCCCTTCGCCGGCGCCGTCTTGAACGCGCTCGTCCGCGTCTCGGCGACGCGGAGCTCCTCGAGCCGTTCCGGCCCGAACCGCCCCTCGCCGACGGCGATGGTCGCCCCCACCATCGCGCGCACCATGGAGTGGCAGAACGCATCGGCCTGGAGGCGCGCCACCAGCACCCCGTCCGGCTCGCGGTCCCAGCGGAACTCCTGCAATGTCCGGATGGTCGTCGCGCCCTCGCGCGGCTTGCAGAACGTCGCGAAGTCGTGCAGCCCCAACAGCGTCAGCGCACCGCGCTCCATCGCTGCCGGGTCGAGGCTCGCCCCGTGCCAGACCGTGTACCCGCGCCGACGTGGATCGCGCGGGGCGTCGGCGTCCGCGATCCGGTACTCGTACCGTCGCCAGAGCGGCGAGAACCGGGCGTCGAACCCGTCCGGCGCGACCGATGCCCGGGTGACGACGACGTCGCCCTCTGGTGCCGCGATGCCGTTCACGCGTTTGACGAGGCCGTCCAGCGGCGAGCGCCCCGAGCCACGCTTGGCGCTGAGCGCGTCCCACTGTTCGGCGGACAGGTCGAGGTGGGCGACCTGTCCGGTGGCGTGCACGCCGGCGTCGGTGCGTCCGGCGACGGTGAGCAGTGGCGGTTCGCCCCACCGGGTGAAGACGGTGGCGAGGGCGGCCTCGAGCGCGCCCTGCACCGTCCGCAGCCCGGGCTGCCGTGCCCACCCGGAGAACGCGGCCCCGTCGTACGCGATGTCCAGCCGCAGCCGGATCCCGGCAGCCTCGCCGCCGCCCTGCAGGCCCGCCGTCTCGTCCACGCGACCACCGTACCGGGGCTGCACCGCGCCTCCCGTCCGTCCTGCACAGCACCCGGCTGACGCGCGCTGTCCACCGATGTCAGCGCCACGTCAGTGCCGCGTGAGCGCCCCGCGGCACCATCGTCCTCGACATCGACGAAAGGACCCTTCGATGAACACGACACCGCTCGCGGTGGAGGCCTCCGGCCTCGTGAAGACCTTCGGGACGAACCGCGCAGTGGACGGTGTCGACCTCCGTGTGGAGGCCGGCACGGTCTACGGCGTGCTCGGTCCCAACGGCGCCGGCAAGACCACCACCATCTCCATGCTCGCGACCCTGCTCAAGGCGGACGGCGGCGAGGCCCGGATCTTCGGGCACGACGTCCGGCGCGAGGCGCAGACCGTCCGCACCCTGATCGGGGTGACGGGCCAGTACGCCAGCGTCGACGAGACCCTCAGCGCGACCGAGAACCTGGTGATCTTCGCGCGCCTGCTCGGGTTGTCCCGCGCCGACTCGAAGCGGAAGGCCGTGGAGCTGCTCGAGCGCTTCGGGCTGACCGAGGCCGCGTCGCGCCCGCTCAAGGCCTTCTCCGGTGGCATGCGTCGCCGGCTCGACCTGGCTGCGAGCCTCATCGCGCAGCCGCCGCTGATCTTCCTCGACGAGCCGACCACGGGGCTCGACCCCCGGACCCGTGCGCAGATGTGGGACACCATCCGCGAGCTCGTGGCGACGGGCTCGACTGTGCTGCTGACGACACAGTACCTGGACGAGGCGGACCAGCTCGCCGACCGCATCGCGGTCATCGACCACGGCAAGGTCGTCGCCGAGGGCACGAGCGACGAACTGAAGGCCTCGATCGGCAGTTCGTCGCTGCAGCTCCGTCTGACCGATGCGCTCCGGCTCGACGCCGCACGCACGATCGTCCGGAACACCCTCGGCGTCGACGCGGTGGCCAGCCCCGAGGGCTCGCGTCTCACCGCGCCGATGTCGGACCCCGACCGCGTGACGGACCTGCTGGTGTCGTTCCGCGAGGCCGGCATCACCCTCACCGAGATGAGCGTGCAGAAGCCCACCCTCGACGAGGTCTTCCTGACGATCACCGGCGCACCGGCGACCACCGACGACGACAACGACAGCACCGACCGCGAACTCGCAGGGGCCATCGCATGACCACCATCACCACCACGGGCACCGCTGCGCCCCGGATCACCCCGCGCCCCGGCGTCGGTGCGACCGGGCTCGGCGCCACCGTCCGGCAGTCGCTCACGATGGCGTACCGCGGCCTGATCAAGGTCCGGCGCACCCCGGAGCAGCTGTTCGACGTCACCCTGATGCCGATCATCTTCACCGTGATGTTCACGTACATCTTCGGTGGTGCGATCGCGGGTGACGTCGCGAGCTACCTGCCGATCATCATCCCCGGCATCCTGGTGCAGACGAACATCACGTCGTCGATCGTCACGGGCGTGCAGCTGCGCGAGGACATGGACAAGGGCGTCTTCGACCGCTTCAAGTCCCTGCCCATCGCCCGGATCGCCCCGCTCGCGGGTGCGCTGCTCGCCGACACCGTCCGGTACGCGATCGCCACCACGATCACCTTCACGGTCGGCATCATCATGGGGCTGCGTCCGGCCGGCGGCTTCGGCGCGGTCGTCCTGGCCGGGTTGCTGGTCATCGTCGTCGCTTGGGCGATCAGCTGGATCTTCGCGTACTTCGGCGTCGTCGCGCGGACGGCGTCGAGCGTCTCCGGCATCTCCAACATGGTGCTGTTCCCGCTGACGTTCCTGTCGAACGCGTTCGTGCCGGCGGACACCCTGCCGGACTGGCTGCGCTGGTTCTCCGAGGTCAACCCGATCTCGCACCTGATCACGGCGGTCCGCGAGCTCGTGAACCACGGCACGGTGGGCGTCGACCTCTGGATCAGCCTGCTCGGCGCAGCGGTCGTGGTCGCGGTGTTCGCGCCGCTGACGGTCCGCGCGTACATGCGCAAGGCCTGACGGGCGCCGGTCAGCGCACGCGGAACCGCAGCTCCTCGAGCAGGAGCCGCGCCTGCGAGACGGCCTCGGTCCGGTTCGATCCGGCCGAGGCCGTCTCGGCGTCCGCCAGCACCGCGTCGCCGAGGGCGTCGGCCAGCACCGACCGCATCCGCGTGTGCGCGAGCACGCCGAAGTCCTGCCGCGAACCGAGTCGGGTCGCCAGCCCCCAGCAGCGAGCGGCGTGCTCCGGCCGTCCGTCGCGGGCGGCGGCGAGCGCCAGCCCGAGCAGGGCAGTCCCGATCACGGGCAGGTCCAGCCACCACGGGTGGACGCGCAGCATCACGAGCGCGCCGACGCGCAGGCGTCTCGCGACCGCCACGTCGTCGACCGGGAGGCCCGTCACGGCTCCGTCGGACCGGCGCACCGTCGCCTCGTCCCGCGCCGCGATCCGCGCCGAGCCCGCCATGAGCGTCCAGTGCGGCGTCTGCTTCCGCAGGGGCAGCACGGAGTCCCAGGCGCGGGCGTACTCCGCCGCCGCGTCGTCGAGGGCTCCTTCCCAGCGCGAGCACTCCGCACCGATGGCCATCGCGAGCACGCCGATCTGCACCCGGTCCCCGTCGAACCCGCCGCGGGCCTCGACCGGACGGTGCTGCAGGTCGTCGGCGACCTGCCGGGCACGCACGACGTCGCCGGTGCTCGCGGCGCAGAGCCCGACGGTCCAGCCGATCTCGTACAGGTCGTCGTCGGCCCCGAACCGTTCGAGTTGCTCGCGGGCGACCTCGGCGGACCGCAGGGCGTCGGCGTGCCGACCGGTCTGCGCCAGGAGCTGGGTCATGGTGACGGCGATCGACCCGGTCGTCCAGGCGTCGTCGCTCGACCGCGAGAGCCTCTCGGCGCGGGTCGCGTACCGCAGGGCGACGGCGGACTCCCCGTCGTTCTCGGCGAGCGGCGCGCTGAGCATGTTCGCCAGGCAGGCGACACCGGGCTCCGGGTCGTCGCGGTAGCGGGCGAGCAGGGCGTACCCGTCGGCCGGTCGCCCCAGGGTGAGGAGCAGCGCTGCCTGGGCGTCGAGCACCGCGAACCCGGTGGTGCCGTCGCGCATCACGCGGCGCAGGGTCGACACGGCCAGGGCTGCGGTGCGCTTGTCGCTGAACGCTGACGACCCGCCGGTGACGACGAGTCCGAGCACGGTCGCGGCACGGTCCTCGGCCGCCGGTCCGGTACGGCGCAGGACCGGGACGACCTCGGGGCCGAGTGCGACGACCTCACCGTGGGCACCGCGCAGCGACCAGTAGCCGCCGAGGGCCGCGAACAGGTGCGCGACCGCCGCGGTGTCGTCAGCAGCCAGGCTCCAGCGGAGCAGCGTGACGAGGTTGTCGGATTCGCGGGCGACCTCGCGGAACCGCTCGAGCTGTGCGGAACCCGTGATCGTGAGCAGGTTGCGCTCGGCCGCGAACCCCCGGCCCCAGCCGATCATGGCCGCACGGACGGCCTCGGTGGCGCCGCGGTCCCCCAGCCGGGCCGCACCGAACTCCCGCACGGTCTCGAGCAGCCGGTACCGCACGGGCTCACCCTCGTGTTCGACGAGCTGCACGAGCGACTGCTCCACGAGCTCGGCGAGGTCGTCGAGCGCGTCCGCCCGGCGGTCCGGGGCCGCGACCGCCTCGACGGCGTCGACCGCGAGTCCGTCCGGGAAGAGGGCCAGACGCGTCAGCAGGTCCTGGGCCCCGTCGTCGAGCAGACGCCAGCTCCACTCGATCACGGCGAGCAGGGTGCGGTGCCGCTCCGGGGCGCTCCGGTCACCGCCGCGCAGCAGCGCGAACCGGTCGTCCAACCGGCGCTCGATCTCGTCGGCGCTCATCCCCCGGATGCGTGCGGCCGCGAGCTCGATGGCCAGCGGTGACCCGTCGAGCCGCGTGCAGATCCGGCGCACCGTGTCCACCGGCAGCACGGCTCCGGGTCGTGCGGCCCGCGCCCGCTCGGTGAAGAGCCGGACGGCCGCCCCGTCGGCCTCGACGGGCAGGGGTGCGAGGGGAGCCACGACCTCGCCGGCGATGGCGAGCGGCGCGCGCGACGTCGTCAGGATCCGCAGGGCGGGCACGGTCGCGAGCAGGTCCGCGGCGAAGGCGGCGACCTCGGCCACCAGGTGCTCGCAGTTGTCCAGGACGAGCACGGTCGGCCCGTCGGCGAGCGCCCGCACGACCCGGGTGCGCAGGTCGGCCGCGACGGCGTCCCGGAGCGATCGGGTGGAGCGGAACTCGGCGATGCCGAGCAGCGCGCCGAGGGCCGGCACGATGTCGTCGGCCGAGGCGAGCGGCGCGAGTTCGACCACGACGACGCCGTGTGTCGAAGGCAGGCCGGCGGCGACCGCCTGCGCCAGGCGGGTCTTCCCCAGCCCACCCGCTCCGAGGATCGTGACCAGCCGTCCGGCGGACAGCAGGTCCGAGACGGCGGCGAGGTCGGCCTCCCTCCCGACCAACGTGTTCGGCGCAGCACGCAGGCCGACGCGGCGGACGCTGCCCGTTGCGGGGCCGGATCGGCGCAGCAACTCGGCGTTGAGGCGGACCAGGTCGGCCGAGGGGTCGGCGCCGAGTTCGTCGGCGAGGCGGTCACGGTGCGCCGCGAAGGCGGCGATGGCCTCGCTCGTGCGGCCGGCTGCGGCAAGGGCTCGCATCGAACCGGCGACCGCGACCTCGTCGTAGGGGTTGGCGACGGCCTCTGCCGCCCAGAGCGCGGCGGCCTCGTCGGCGTCGCCCTCGTCGAGCAGGGCGCCGCCGAGCGCGCGCCGGAGCGTCCGCCGGAGGGCTGCCGCACGGTCCGCGAGCGCCGCGCCCAGGTCGCCGTCGACGTCGGCGCCCGGGTCACCACGCCAGAGGTCGAGGGCGGCACGGACCGCTGCCGGCTCCGTCGCGCCCACCGCACGCGCGGCACGGGCGAGGTCGACGTCCTCGGGGTCGCCGCCCAGCGCGTACCCGGTGCTCGTCGACACCACGAGGCCGTCCGCCACGCTCCGGCGCAGTCGGGACACGAGCGTCTGCAGCGCCGCACGCGCACCCCGCGGCTGCGCGTCCGGCCAGAGGTCGTCGATCAGGGACTCGGTGGTCAGGGCGTGGCCGCGCGCGAGCACCAGCGCCGTCAGGAACGCCCGAGCGAGCGCTCCGGGCACGGGCGACTGCCGGCCGTCCGCACCCGTCACCGTGACCGGTCCGAGGACGGCGATGCGGGGCGGGACGGTCACGGTGCGAGTCTACGGAGCGCCGGTGTCACAGGGTCCTCGCGTCAGCCGCGCGGACGGTGGAACGCCGACGGCCCCGTGCGGGTGTCGAGGTTGTCCGTCGCACGACGCTCGGACTCCACGATGCCGCGGAGGGCCACGAGCGCGGACGCCGTCACCGCGACGTGTGAGGGGTTCTCGCGCGAGGCGTCGAGCGCCTGCTCGAGTCGCTCGATCGCCTTGTCGCCTTCGTCCTCGGGGCACTCCCCGCGGATCACACAGGCGAGTTGCCGGATCGCCTCGGTGAGCGGTTCGGTGAACGCCGGGTCCGGACGACCGAGGTTCGAGGACACCGGACCCGACCGGGCGACGAGCTCGGTGAGGTCCGTCGTGTACCAGGCGACCCGTTCGAGCGCCCGGAAGCGTGCCCCGTCCTGCTGGAGCCGGGCCCGTGACCCTCGGAGCGCCCCGCGGGGGTTGATCTTCCGGCTCTCGTGGGCGACGGACACCCGCGCGCGCACATCGGCGATCGCGCGGTCGAGCTTGTCCTGCTGCCGGTTCCAGGCGTCCTCGTCGCGCTCCCCGCTCTCGAGTACCCGGGCGAGGCCTTCGAAGTGCTCGGCCAAGACGGCGTTCACCTCGTCGATCCGACGTTCGGCGTCCCAGAAGTGCAGCGGAGGGAACACCAGGAAGTTCACGAGCAGACCGACGACGACGCCGACGGCCATCTGCACCAGGTACCCGAACGAGTAGCCCTCGGCGTTCGCCCCGCCGACGAGGAGCACGAACAACGCCGCCGTCGAGACCCAGGTGCTGCCCTCACCGAGCACCCGGAACCCGCCGACGAGCACCCCGATGCCGACCGCCAGGGCCACGGCGAGGATCCCCGGGTCGCCCACGATCATCGTGAAGCCCGCGACGGCGATGCCGAGCAGGATGCCGACGAGCGTCTGGATGCCGTTGCGCAGCCCCGCGTAGACCGTCGTCTGCATCGCGACGATCGCCCCGAGCGGTGCGTAGTACGGGTAGTCGGACGCGACCCCGGGCACGTGCCTGGCGATGAACCAGGCCAGTGCCGCGGCGCCGGCGGCCTTGGCTGCGTGCAGCAGTCGCGGCTGTGTGCCGGACGTGCGGCTCCACCGCCACGCGCGGCGACCGACGCCCGCGATGTGTTGGAACTCCATGTGGTGACTCTCCCTGTCGGGCGGACACGCTACGGGGCACGCACTGGGAAGGCGACGGTCCTGCGTTCTCCGGACGTCGGGGTGCAGGGGTAGCGCTCCCGAACGCGACGAAGCCCCCGCGACCTGGGTCGCGGGGGCTTCGTCGTGGTGACGCGGGGTCCTACTTGGTGTCGTCGCTCTTCTCGGCGGCGTCGGCCTCGACCTCGGCGGCAGCCTCGGTCTCGGTCTCCGACTCGACCGGCGCGGACTCCTCGGTGGTCTCGGTCTCATCGACCGGGGCCTCCTCGGTGGTCTCGTCGGCAGCCGGCTCCTCGACCGGAGCGGCGGCGGCCGGAGCCGCGGTGCGCTTCACCGGGGCGGGCGTGCCCGACACCGGCTCGAGGACGAGCTCGATCGACGCCAGCGGGGCGTTGTCGCCCTTGCGGAAGCCGAGCTTCGTGATGCGGGTGTAGCCGCCCTGACGGTCCTCGACCTGCGGGGCGATCTCCGTGAACAGCGTGTGCACGACGGACTTGTCGCGCAGGGTCGCGATGACCCGACGACGAGCGTGCAGGTCGCCGCGCTTCGCGAACGTGATGAGCCGCTCGGCGACCGGACGGAGGCGCTTGGCCTTCGTCTCGGTGGTCGTGATGCGACCGTGCGTGAAGAGGGCGTTGGCGAGGTTGCTCAGGAGCAGGCGCTCGTGAGCGGGACCGCCACCGAGGCGGGGGCCCTTGGTGGGCTTCGGCATGTCAGTTCTCCAGTGGTGAAAGTGGTGCGCGCGGTGTCAGCGCGCTTGCGCGTGAGCGCGAGATCAGTTGTTGGACTCGTCCTCGTCGTACCCGCTGTAGAAGTGGGCGCCGTCGAATCCGGGGACGGTGTCCTTGAGGGACAGGCCGAGCTCGGTGAGCTTGTCCTTGACCTCGTCCACCGACTTCTGACCGAAGTTGCGGATGTTCATGAGCTGCGTCTCCGACAGGGCGACGAGCTCGGACACCGTGTTGATGCCCTCGCGCTTCAGGCAGTTGTAGCTGCGGACCGACAGGTCGAGGTCCTCGATCGGGGTCTGCAGCTCGTTCGACAGGACAGCGTCGACCGGCGCGGGGCCGATCTCGATGCCCTCTGCGGCCGTGTTGAGCTCGCGAGCGAGCCCGAACAGCTCGACCAGCGTGCGACCGGCCGACGCGATGGCGTCGCGCGGCGTGATCGCCGGCTTCGACTCGACGTCGACGACCAGGCGGTCGAAGTCCGTGCGCTCACCGGCACGCGTCGCCTCGACGCGGTAGGTGACCTTGAGGACCGGCGAGTAGATCGAGTCGATCGGGATCTGACCGGCCTCGGAGAACTCGGAACGGTTCTGCGTGGCCGAGACGTAGCCGCGGCCGCGCTCGATCGTGAGCTCGAGCTCGAACCGCGCGGTGTCGTTCAGGGTCGCGATGACGAGTTCCGGGTTGTGGATCTCGACGCCGGCCGGAGCGGAGATGTCCGCTGCGGTGACCTGACCGGCACCCTGCTTGCGCAGGTACGCGGTGATCGGCTCGTCGTGCTCGCTGGAGACGACGAGGCTCTTGATGTTGAGGATGATCTCGGTGACGTCTTCCTTCACACCGGGAACGGTGCTGAATTCGTGGAGGACACCGTCGATGCGGATGCTGGTGACAGCCGCGCCGGGGATCGAGGAGAGGAGCGTGCGGCGCAGCGAGTTGCCGAGGGTGTAACCGAAGCCCGGCTCGAGCGGCTCGATGACGAAGCGCGAGCGGTGCTCGGAGATCGACTCCTCGGTCAGGGTGGGGCGCTGTGCAATGAGCACTGTGGGATTCCTTTCGGCGAAGTGTCCGCTATATGACACTTGGCGGTACGACGGGGCCGCGTGGGCCCCGACGGGTCTGTTGAGTTGTGATCACGCGCACCGATGTGCGCGATCGAACGACCAGGAATGGCCGCGGGCCCTGCCCGACCCCGTCAGGGGACGAGCAGGGCGCGGCCGGTTGCTCCTCGCGTCAGACGCGACGACGCTTCGGCGGGCGGCAACCGTTGTGCGCCTGCGGAGTGACGTCGTTGATCGAGCCGACCTCGAGGCCAGCGGCCTGGAGCGAACGGATCGCGGTCTCGCGGCCCGAACCCGGACCCTTCACGAAGACGTCGACCTTCTTGACGCCGTGCTCCTGCGCCTGACGCGCAGCGGACTCGGCAGCGAGCTGCGCCGCGAACGGCGTCGACTTGCGCGAACCCTTGAAGCCGACGGCACCCGAAGACGCCCAGCTGAGGACGGCACCCGACGGGTCGGTGATGCTGACGATCGTGTTGTTGAACGTGCTCTTGATGTGGGCCTGGCCCACTGCGACGTTCTTCTTCTCCTTGCGGCGCGGCTTGCGCGCGGCAGTCTTGGGGGTAGCCATCGGGGTCTCCTATCGAGCCTTCTTCTTGCCTGCCACGGTGCGCTTCGGTCCCTTGCGGGTACGCGCGTTGGTCTTGGTGCGCTGACCGCGCACCGGGAGACCACGACGGTGGCGAAGACCCTCGTAGCTACCGATCTCGACCTTGCGACGGATGTCGGCTGCCACCTCGCGGCGGAGGTCACCCTCCACCTTGAAGTTGCCCTCGATGAAGTCACGGAGGGCGACGAGCTGGTCGTCGGTCAGGTCCTTGACGCGGATGTCACCGGAGATACCGGTCTCGGCGAGTGCCTGGACCGCGCGGGTACGGCCGACGCCGTAGATGTACGTGAGTGCGATCTCCACGCGCTTCTCGCGCGGGATGTCGACGCCTGCTAGACGTGCCATGTGATGGCTGCTCCTGTTGTCGATGGAGGTGTGGAGCAGTACCGGTGCCCGGGCCTCCGACCCGAGGTGTCCCCCGGTCGTCGTGCGACCGGGTTCTGGTACTGCGTTGTCGATCTTCAGTTGTGGGTCGTGCTCGAGCAGCCGGCTGTCCGAGGGACAGCGTCGGTGCCGGTCACGCGCCGGGGACTAGCCCTGGCGCTGCTTGTGACGCGGGTTGCTCTTGCAGATCACCATGACGCGGCCCTTGCGGCGGATCACTCGGCAGTGCTCGCACATGGGCTTGACGCTGGGGTTGACCTTCATTGTTCTTTCCTCGTGCTCGCTGGCTTCGTGCGCGGCAGGATTGCCGAGCCGTTCCTTTCCAGCTCGCGGATCACTTGTAGCGGTAGACGATCCGGCCGCGGGTCAGGTCGTACGGGCTCAGCTCCACGATCACGCGGTCCTCGGGGAGGATGCGGATGTAGTGCTGGCGCATCTTCCCGGAGATGTGCGCGAGGACCTTGTGTCCGTTCGTCAGCTCAACGCGGAACATCGCGTTGGGCAGAGCTTCGAGCACCGAGCCTTCGATCTCGATGACGCCGTCTTTCTTGGCCATAGCCTCACTGTCGCTTGGTTGTGGAACAGGTGTGATCCCCGAACCGGTCTGCGGGTCGGTCGCCACACCCGAGAGGGCATGACACACCAAAGATCGATCTTATGTGGTAAACCCGCAATTGCCAAGTGCAGGCACGGCACGCCCCCTCACCTGGGGCTTCCGGCGGCATGCCTGAGTGTTCCACAGTGGTTTGACGGCGCGCTCCGGGCCGACGCCCCTGCCCGGACCGTAGCGTTGCTCCGCAGCCACGTCCGCCGCCGACGTACCTCGCGCGGACCACCGAACGGAGACCACGTGCCCGACGCCACACGACGCCCCTTCGCCACACACGGCAAGCAGGCCCGCCGTCGCGGCTGGACCACGCTCGTGGCTGTCGTGGCCTCAGCGCTGGCCGTCGTGCTCGTGAGCGGGACGAGCGTCGCCGCCATCGCCGGCGCCCAGCTGGCGACCGCGCCGCAGACCGTGCAGCTCAGCACCGACGACCAGAGCACCGCGAAGACCGCCGACATCACCGCGATCAAGGGCGGTGCGAACATCCTGCTCATCGGCAGCGACACCCGCGTCGGCCAGTTCGACTCCGACGAGGACGTCGAGGGCGCCCGCAACGACGTCACGATGCTCATCCACGTCTCGCAGGACCACCAGCAGCTCACCGCGGTCAGCTTCCCCCGTGACCTGATGGTCCCGATCCCGGCCTGCACCAACCCCGCGAGCGGGACGACCTACCCGGCCTCGACCTCCGCCATGTTCAACACGGCGCTCGGCAACGGCGGCGTCTCGTGCGTCGTCGACACCGTCGAGAACCTCACCGGCCTGAGCATCCCGTACGCCGGGCTCATCACCTTCGACGGCGTGATCGAGATGTCGAACGCCCTGGGCGGCGTCGACGTCTGCGTCGCGGAGCCCATCGACGACACCTTCACCGGTCTGCACCTCACCGCCGGCTCCCACAACCTCGAGGGCTCCGACGCCCTCGCGTTCCTGCGCACCCGCCACGGCGTCGGCGACGGCAGCGACCTGGCCCGGATCAGCTCGCAGCAGGTGTTCCTGTCGGCGCTGCTCCGCAAGGTCACCTCCGACGGGACACTGTCGAACCCCATCACGCTCTACAAGCTCGCTGGCGCGGCACTGTCGAACATGACCCTGTCGGACGGCCTGGCACAGGCCCGCACCCTCGTCGGCCTCGCCTCGGCACTGCGCGGCATGAGCACCGCCAACATGCTCTTCGTGCAGTACCCGGTCGCCGACGACCCCGACGACAGCGCGCGGGTGATCGTCGACCAGGAGACCGCCCACACGCTCAACGTGGCGCTGCAGAACGACGTGAAGTCCTCGCTGAGCGACTCGAGCACGGGGCGCGCGTCCGAGGAGTCGCCGACCGCCGGGGGCGCCGCGACGACCGCACCGTCGACCGGCACCACGCCGTCCGACACGTCGTCGTCGCCCGCGTCGGGCGGCGCATCGTCGGGGACGTCGTCCGCACCGAGCTCGTCCGCCACGAGCACGGCGACGTCGACCCCGCTGCCGTCGTCGATCACCGGGCAGAGCGCCTCCGAGCAGACCTGCTCGGTCGGCAACTGACCGCGTCGCGAGACGCCGTCGTCCGGGCACGACACCCCCGAACGCACGAGACGCCGCCGATTCCGACGGCGTCTCGCGCGGCCGTGGACGTGGGACTGCCAGGCGCACGCTGCGCGACGGAGCCGCGCCGCGCCTCCCGGTCGGGGTGCACGGCCGGCAGTGGCGTGTCGGACTGGAGGCCCGTCCTACGGGATCGGGACGGGCGTCACGCCCAGCGGGGCCAGGCCCGCAGCGCCGCCGTCGGCGGCCGTCAGGACCCACACGCCGTCGGCGTGCACCGCGACGCTGTGTTCCCAGTGCGCGGCGTCCTTGCCGTCCATCGTGCGGACGGTCCAGTCGTCGTCGTCCGTCGAGCTGTCGATCGTGCCCGCGGTGACCATCGGCTCGATGGCGACCACCAGGCCGGGCTTCACCGCCGGACCGGCACCGCGGACGCGGTAGTTGAAGACCGGCGGGTCCTCGTGCATGGAGCGACCGATGCCGTGCCCCGTGTAGTCCTCGACGATGCCCCACGCACCGGTCTCGTCGATGGCGTCCTCGACCGCGGAACCGACCTCGTGCAGGTTCTTCGCGTGGGCGAGCGCCGCGATGCCGTGCCAGAGCGAGCGTTCCGTGGTGTCGCAGAGCGTCTGGCGCGCTGCGGACACCTCGGCGTCGCCACCGGGGACGACCGTGGTGAACGCGCTGTCGCCGTTCCAGCCGTCGACCTCGGCACCGGCGTCCACCGAGACGATGTCACCGGGAGCGAGCACTCGCTCACCGGGGATGCCGTGCACGATCTCGTCGTTCACGGACACGCACAGCGTGTGCCGGTAGCCCGGCACCAGCTGGAAGTTCGGGATCCCGCCGCCGTCGCGGATCGTCCGCTCGGCGATCGCGTCGAGCTCGCCCGTCGTGATGCCGGGACGGATCGCCGCCCGCACGGCGTCGAGCGCCTCGGCGGTCAGCAGCCCGGGGCGCACCATGGCGCGGAGCTCGTCCGGCGTCTTGTAGATCGAGGGCTTCCGGAAACGGACCACGCCGGGTCAGACGCCCGCGGTGAGCCCGCGAGCCGACAGCGCAGCCTGGATGCGGTCGCCGACCTCGTCGATCGCGCCGAGGCCGTCGACGTCGAGCACGAGACCGCGTTCGCCGTAGGCGCCGACGATCGGGGCGGTCTGCTCGGTGTAGACCTGCTGGCGACGACGGATCGTCTCCTCGTTGTCGTCACTGCGGCCCTGCTGCTCGGCACGCTTGAGCAACCGGCCGACGAGCTCGTCCTGGTCGGCGACGAGCTGCACGACCGCGTCGATCCCGGTGCCCTGCTCGGCGAGCAGCGCGTCGAGGTACTCGACCTGCCCGACCGTCCGGGGGTACCCGTCGAGCAGGAACCCCTCGGCTGCGTCCGCCTCGTTCAGGCGGGACTTCACGAGCTCGTTCGTCAGGGAGTCCGGCACGTAGTCGCCGGCGTCCATGATCGCCTTGGCCTGCACACCGAGCGGCGTGCCCTCTGCGACGTTCTTGCGGAAGATGTCGCCCGTCGAGACGGCCGGGATCCCGAAGGACTCGGCGATCCGGCCGGCCTGGGTGCCCTTCCCCGCTCCGGGGGGTCCGACGATGATGAGACGTGCGCTCAACGGAGAAGCCCTTCGTAGTGACGCTGCTGCAGCTGCGAGTCGATCTGCTTCACGGTCTCGAGGCCGACACCCACGATGATCAGGATGCTCGCGCCACCGAACGGGAAGTTCTGGTTCGCGCCGAACAGCGCCAGTGCTGCCAGCGGGATGAGCGCGATGAAACCGAGGTAGAGCGAGCCGGGCAGCGTCACCCGGGTGAGGACGTAGTCGAGGTACTCGGCCGTCGGGCGACCGGCACGGATGCCGGGGATGAATCCGCCGTACTTCTTCATGTTGTCGGCGACCTCTTCGGGGTTGAAGGTGATCGCCACGTAGAAGTACGTGAACCCGACGATGAGCAGGAAGTACAGCACCATGTAGAACAAGTTGTCGCCGGAGACGAGGTTGTTCTCGATCCAGGTGACCCACGCCGCGGGCTCGGAGCCGTCCGAGGGCTTGTTGAACTGCGCGACCAGGGCCGGCAGGTACAGCAGCGACGACGCGAAGATGACGGGCACGACGCCGGCCATGTTCACCTTGATCGGGATGTACGTGTTGTTGCCGCCGTACGTGCGTCGGCCGACCATGCGCTTGGCGTACTGGACCGGGATCCGCCGCTGCGACTGCTCGACGAACACGACGGCCATCATGATGACCAGCCCGACCAGGATGACGAACAGGAAGAGCTCGAACGACTGCGACTGCTCGATGGCCCAGAGCGCCGACGGGAACTGCGCCGCGATCGACGTGAAGATGAGGAGCGACATGCCGTTGCCGATGCCGCGCTCGGTGACGAGCTCACCCATCCACATGATGAGGCCGGTACCGGCGGTCAGCGTGACGACCATGAGCATGATCGCGTACCAGCTGTCGTTCGAGATGATCGACGAGCAGGAGGACGACGCGTTCGTGCCGAAGAGGGCACCCGAGCGGGCGACCGTGATCAGGGTGGTGGACTGCAGCACGCCCAGCGCGATCGTGAGGTAGCGCGTGTACTGCGTCAGCTTGGCCTGACCGGACTGGCCCTCCTTGTATAGGGAGTCGAAGTGCGGGATGACCACGCGCAGGAGCTGCACGATGATCGACGACGTGATGTACGGCATGATGCCGAGCGCGAAGACCGAGAGCTTCAGCAGCGCGCCGCCGGAGAACAGGTTGATCAGGTCGTAGAGACCGCCGGACGACGAGGCGCTGGCGAGACAGCTCTGCACGGCCGCGTAGTCGACGAACGGTGCCGGGATGTACGACCCGAGGCGGAACAGCGCGATGATCGCGAGGGTGAAGCCGATCTTCTTGCGAAGATCAGGGGTGCGCATGATGCGCGCGACCGCTCTGAACACGAGGACTCCGAACTTCTGGGACCGGGGCCGTCGATCGCGGCCGTTCCGGTGTCGGTCGGCAGAGCCGACCAGGCTGGCGGATGCCGGCCACTGTCAAGGAAACCGTAACGGCGGCCCGTGCGCAAACGCACGGGCCGCCGACGGGGGTTACTGGGAGACGGTGCCGCCAGCAGCCACGATCTTCTCAGCGGCGGACGCCGAGACCTTGTCGACCGTGACCGTGATCTTCACGGTGATGTCACCCTGACCGAGAACCTTGACCTTCTCGTTCTTGCGGACGGCGCCCTTGGCGACCAGGCCCGCAACGGTGACGTCGCCACCATCGGGGTAGAGCTCCGAGATCTTGTCCAGGTTCACGACCTGGTACTCGACCCGGAACGGGTTCTTGAACCCGCGGAGCTTCGGGGTGCGCATGTGCAGCGGCATCTGCCCACCCTCGAAGCCGACCCGGACCTGGTAACGGGCCTTCGTGCCCTTGGTACCACGCCCAGCGGTCTTGCCCTTCGAGCCCTCACCGCGACCCACACGGGTGCGGTCCTTCTTGGCGCCCTCTGCGGGGCGGAGGTGGTGCAGCTTCAGCACCTGCACGCGCTCGTTCTTCTCGTCGCTCATGCGTCGACCTCCTCGACCTTCACGAGGTGCGCCACCGTTGCGATGTACCCGCGGTTCTGGGCGTTGTCCTCACGCTCGACCGTGCGGCCGATGCGCTTGAGACCCAGGCTGCGGAGCGTGTCGCGCTGGTACTGCTTCTCGCTGATAACGGACTTGATCTGCGTGATCTTCAGCGTCGCCATCACGCACCTGCCTTCTCGGTCGCGGCACGCAGTGCTGCGGCCTCGGCCTGGAGCAGACGAGCCGGGACGACCCGCTCGACGTCGAGGCCACGACGGCTCGCGACGGCGCGGGGCTCCTCGAGCTGCTTCAGAGCCTCGACGGTCGCGTGCACGATGTTGATGGTGTTCGACGAACCGAGCGACTTGCTCAGGACGTCGTGGATGCCGGCGCACTCGAGCACGGCACGGACGGGACCGCCGGCGATGACACCGGTACCCGGACCGGCCGGACGCAGGAGCACGACGCCGGCAGCGGCTTCACCCTGCACGGGGTGCGGGATGGTGTTGCCGACGCGGGGGACGCGGAAGAAGTTCTTCTTCGCCTCTTCGACACCCTTGGAGATCGCCGTGGGGACCTCCTTGGCCTTGCCGTAGCCGACGCCCACGAGGCCGTTGCCGTCACCCACGACGACGAGCGCCGTGAAGCTGAAGCGACGACCACCCTTGACGACCTTCGACACGCGGTTGATGGTCACCACGCGCTCGAGGAACTGGCTGTCGCCACCGCGGTTGTTGCGGTCGCGGCCCTGCTGACGGTCACGACCGCCACCACGACGGCCACGGTTGTCAGCCGAGTCGCGGTTGTTCGATGCGGAACCAGCAGCGGTCTCGACGGGACGCTCGGCGACGGCAGGTGCCTCCGCCTCCTTGCCCTTCGCGGCGGTGTCGGTGCCCTCAGCGGTTGCCTCGGTGGCCTCGGGGGCCTCCGTGCTCGCCTCGGTGGTCTCGACGGCGTCCGTGGCCTCGACGGCCTCGGTCTTGGCGTCTTCGTTGGTGTTCGCGTTGTCGCTCACAGGTTCAGCCCTCCTTCACGGGCACCATCGGCGATCGCGGCGACGCGACCGGCGTACTTGCTGCCACCGCGGTCGAAGACCACGGCCTCGACGCCAGCCGACTTCGCGCGCTCGGCGAGGAGCTCACCGACGCGACGGGCCTTGGCGGTCTTGTCGCCGTCGAACGAGCGGAGGTCTGCCTCCATCGTCGAGGCGCTTGCGAGGGTGTGACCCTTCGCGTCGTCGATGACCTGCACGAACACGTGACGCGACGAGCGGGTGACGGCGAGACGGGGACGAGCCTCGGTGCCGGTGATCTTCTTGCGGAGACGGTTGTGACGACGCGCCTTGGCGGCCGCCTTGCTCTTGCCTCGTGTCTTGAGGAGTCCCATGATCACTTACCTGACTTTCCGGCCTTGCGGCGCACGTTCTCGCCGGCGTAACGGACACCCTTGCCCTTGTACGGCTCGGGCTTCCGGAGCTTCCGGATGTTCGCCGCCACTTCGCCGACTGCCTGCTTGTCGATGCCGGCGACCGTGACCTTGTTGTTGCCCTCGACCGCGAAGCTGATGCCCGCGGGCGGCTCGACCGTGATCGAGTGGGAGTACCCGAGCGCGAACTCGAGGTTCGAGCCCTTCGCCTGCACGCGGTAACCGGTGCCGACGACCTCGAGGCCCTTGGTGTAGCCCTGGGTCACGCCGATGATGTTGTTGGCGATGAGGGTACGAGTCAGGCCGTGGAGCGAACGCGACTCGCGCTCGTCGTCCGGACGGGTGACGAGAACCTGGTTCTCCTCGACCTTGGCCTGGATGGGCTCCGCGATGACGAGCGCGAGCTCGCCCTTCGGGCCCTTGACCGCCACGCTCTGACCGTCAACGGAGACGGTCACGCCGGCGGGGATGTCGATGGGAAGACGTCCGATTCGTGACATTGTCGATCACCACACGTAGGCGAGGACTTCCCCACCCACGCCCTTCTGCTCGGCTTCGCGGTCGGTCAGCAGCCCGGACGAGGTCGAGAGGATCGCCACGCCGAGGCCACCGAGGACCTGGGGGATCTCCGTCGACTTCGCGTAGACCCGGAGGCCCGGCTTCGACACGCGCTTGATGCCGGCGATCGAACGCTCGCGCTCGGGGCCGTACTTCAGGTCGATGGTGAGGGTCTGCCCGACTCGGGCGTCCTCCACCTTCCACTCGCTGATGTAGCCCTCACGCTTGAGGATGTCGGCGATGTTCTTCTTGAGCTTGGAGCTCGGGAGCGCGACGGCGTCGTGGTGCGCGGAGTTCGCGTTCCGCAATCTGGTCAGCATGTCTGCGACCGGATCGGTCATCGTCATGATGTTCGTCCATTTCTCGCCTGGTTTCGACACCCGTTCCACGAATGCCGACCTGAGCGATCGAGTGATCCCGGGGCGGTTCCCCAGGATCGGTGTGTTCGTGCGTGCGGGCCGGAGGACGTGAATCCTCCGGCCCGCACCGCCCGAAGTAGTTTAGACCGTCTGCTCGTTGGAGCGGAACGGGAAGCCGAGCTGACGGAGCAGCGCGCGTCCCTCGTCGTCCGTCTTCGCGGTGGTGACGACAGTGATGTCGAAGCCGCGGACACGGTCGATGCGGTCCTGGTCGATCTCGTGGAACACGGACTGCTCCGAGAGACCGAACGTGTAGTTGCCGTTGCCGTCGAACTGCTTGTCGCTGAGACCGCGGAAGTCGCGGATGCGGGGCAGTGCGAGGGAGATCAGGCGGTCGAGGAACTCCCAGGCGCGGTCACCACGGAGGGTGACGTGCGCACCGATCGCCTGACCCTCGCGCAGCTTGAACTGCGCGATGGACTTGCGAGCGATGTTGACCTGGGGCTTCTGACCCGTGATCGCCGTGAGGTCCTTGATGGCCCCCTCGATGATCTTCGAGTCACGAGCGGCCTCGCCGACACCGGTGTTCACGACGACCTTGACCAGGCCGGGGACCTGGTTGACGTTCGCGTAGCCGAACTGCTCGGTGAGCGTGGCCTTGATCTCGTCCTTGTACTTCTGCTTGAGGCGCGGCTGGGCCTTGGGGGCCTCAGTCGTTGCAGTCGTGTCAGTCATCAGAGCGTCTCACCTGACTTCTTGGCGTAGCGGACACGGACGGTCTTCTTGACCCCGCCCTTCTCCACCTCTTCGGTACGGAAGCCGACGCGGGTCGGCTTCTTCGTCTTCGGGTCGACGAGAGCGACGTTCGACACGTGGATCGAGGCTTCGCGCTTCTCGATGCCACCCGTCTTCGAGCCGCGCTGCGTCTGGCCGACGCGGACGTGCTTCGTGACGAAGTTCACGCCCTCGACGACGACGCGCTGCTTGTCCTTGAGGACCTCGATGACCTTGCCCTGCTTGCCACGGTCGCCGCCACGCTCCTGCGTCGCGCCCGTGATGACCTGGACGAGGTCACCCTTCTTGATGTTCGCCATGGCTTACAGCACCTCCGGCGCGAGCGAGATGATCTTCATGAACTTCTTGTCACGGAGCTCGCGACCGACCGGACCGAAGATGCGCGTGCCGCGCGGGTCGCCGTCGGCCTTGAGGATCACTGCCGCGTTCTCGTCGAACTTGATGTAGGAGCCGTCCTGACGACGGGTCTCCTTCTTGGTGCGAACGATGACCGCCTTGACGACGTCACCCTTCTTCACGTTGCCGCCGGGGATGGCGTCCTTCACCGTGGCGACGATGACGTCACCGAGACCGGCGTAGCGACGACCCGAACCACCGAGCACGCGGATGGTCAAGATCTCCTTGGCACCCGTGTTGTCGGCGATCTTCAGGCGGGATTCCTGCTGAATCACTGCTGTCTCCTATTCCGAAGCAGGCCGAGGCCTACTTGGCCTTCTCGAGGATCTCGACCAGGCGCCAGCGCTTGGAAGCGCTGAGGGGACGGGTCTCGCTGATCACGACGAGGTCGCCGACACCAGCGGTGCCGAGCTCGTCGTGGGCCTTCACCTTGGACGTGCGACGGATGATCTTGCCGTAGAGCGCGTGCTTCACGCGGTCCTCGACCTCGACCACGATGGTCTTGTCCATCTTGTCGCTGGTCACGTAGCCGCGACGCGTCTTGCGGTAGCCGCGAGTGAGGGCGGCGGAGGTCTTCTCTTCGTTCGCCATTACTTCTCCTCGGCGGTCTCGGCCTCGGTCGACTCAGCCGGCTTGTCAGCCTTCTTCGTCGTCTTCTTGGCCTTGGTGGCGGTCTCGACGGGCGCGGGAGTGGCACGGATGCCGAGCTCGCGCTCGCGGAGGACGGTGTAGATGCGAGCGATGTCGCGCTTGACGGCACGGAGACGACCGTGGCTCTCCAGCTGGCCGGTGGCCGACTGGAAGCGGAGGTTGAAGAGTTCCTCCTTGGCCTTCTTCAGCTCGTCAGCGAGACGCTCGTTCTCGAACGTGTCGAGCTCCGTCGGACGGAGCTCCTTGGAACCGATCGCCATTATGCGTCGCCCTCCTCGCGCTTGATGATGCGTGCCTTGAGGGGCAGCTTGTGGATTGCACGGGTCAGCGCCTCGCGGGCGATGTCCTCGGTGACGCCGGAGAGCTCGAAGAGCACACGACCCGGCTTGACGTTGGCGACCCACCACTCGGGCGAGCCCTTACCGGAACCCATGCGGGTCTCAGCCGGCTTCTTCGTGAGCGGACGGTCCGGGTAGATGTTGATCCAGACCTTGCCGCCACGCTTGATGTGACGCGTCATGGCGATACGAGCGGACTCGATCTGACGGTTGGTCACGTACGCCGGGGTGAGGGCCTGGATGCCGTAGTCGCCGAAGCTGACCTTGGTACCACCGGTTGCCTGACCCGAACGCTTCGGGTGGTGCTGCTTACGGTGCTTGACTCGACGGGGAATAAGCATGGTTACGCCTCAACTCCTGCGCCGGCCGGCGCGTCCTGCGGGGCCTGCTGCGGGCGGCGGTCACCGCGGTCGCCGCCACGACGGTCGCCGCCACGGTCGCCACGCTCACCGCGCGGGCCGCCACGACGCTCGGGGCGCGACGAACGCTGGTTCGCCTGCTCGCGAGCGAGCTCCTTGTTCGTGATGTCGCCCTTGTAGATCCAGACCTTCACGCCGATGCGGCCGAACGTGGTCCGGGCCTCGTAGAAGCCGTAGTCGATGTTCGCGCGGAGGGTGTGCAGCGGCACACGGCCTTCGCGGTAGAACTCCGAACGGGACATCTCGGCGCCGCCGAGACGACCCGACACCTGGATGCGGACACCCTTGGCGCCGGCGCGCTGTGCACCCTGCAGGCCCTTGCGCATGGCGCGACGGAACGCGACACGAGCGGAGAGCTGCTCGGCGATGCCCTGCGCGACGAGCTGGGCCTCGGTCTCGGGGTTCTTGACCTCGAGGATGTTCAGCTGGATCTGCTTCTTGGTGAGCTTCTCGAGCTCACCGCGAACGCGCTCCGCCTCGGCGCCGCGGCGGCCGATGACGATGCCCGGACGCGCCGTGTGGATGTCCACGCGGACACGGTCACGGGTGCGCTCGAGCTCGATGCGGGCGACACCGGCGCGGTCGAGGGTCTTCTTCAGGTACTCGCGCACCTTGATGTCCTCGGCCACGTAGTCGGCGTAGCGCTGACCGGCCTTCTTGCTGTCGGTGAACCAGTGCGAGACGTGGTCCGTCGTGATCCCGAGACGGAAGCCGTACGGGTTGACCTTCTGGCCCATTAGTTGCTCGCCTTCTTGCTCGTCGCGGCAGCCTCGGCCTCTTCCGGCGTCGCGAGGACGACCGTGATGTGGCTGGTGCGCTTGTTGATGCGGAAGGCCCGGCCCTGGGCGCGCGGCTGGAACCGCTTCAGGGTCGTTCCCTCGTCGACGAAGACGCGGCTCACGTAGAGGTCGCGCTCGTCGAGGAAGCTGTTCGTCGAGTCAGCCTTCACCCGGGCGTTCGCGATCGCCGAGGCGACCAGCTTGTACACGGGCTCCGAAGCGCCCTGGGGGGCGAACTTCAGGATGGCGAGCGCCTCGTGGGCCTGCTTGCCGCGGATCAGCTCGATGACGCGACGGGCCTTCTGAGGCGTGACGCGGATGTGTCGCACGCGTGCGATCGACTCCACCATTTCGTTCCTCCTCTGCGTCCCCGCGTTAGCGGCGACGGCCCTTCTTGTCGTCCTTCACGTGACCACGGAAGGTGCGGGTCGGCGCGAACTCGCCGAGCTTGTGACCGACCATCGACTCGGTGACGAACACCGGGATGTGCTTGCGGCCGTCGTGCACCGCGATGGTGTGCCCGAGCATGTTCGGGACGATCATCGACCGTCGCGACCAGGTACGGATCACGTTCTTGGTGTTGGCCTCGTTCTGCGTGACGACCTTGCGGAGCAGGTGCTCGTCGACGAAGGGGCCCTTCTTCAGACTGCGTGGCATCTTCTGAACTCCTACTTGCGCTTCTTGCCGGCGTTACGGCGACGGACGATGAGCTTGTCGCTCGGCTTGTTCGGCTTGCGCGTGCGACCCTCGGCCTGGCCCCAGGGGCTGACCGGGTGACGACCACCGGAGGTCTTGCCCTCGCCACCACCGTGGGGGTGGTCGACCGGGTTCATCGCGACACCACGCACGGTCGGGCGGACGCCCTTCCAGCGCATGCGGCCGGCCTTGCCCCAGTTGATGTTCGACTGCTCGGCGTTGCCGACCTCGCCGATCGTGGCGCGGCAGCGTGCGTCGACGTTGCGGACCTCGCCCGACGGCAGACGGAGCTGCGCGTAGGGGCCGTCCTTGGCGACGAGACGCACCGAGGCGCCGGCCGAGCGGGCCATCTTCGCGCCGCCACCGGGGCGGAGCTCGATGGCGTGCACGACGGTACCCACGGGGATGTTGCGCAGCGGCAGGTTGTTGCCGGGCTTGATGTCGGCGCCGGGGCCCTGCTCGATGACGTCGCCCTGCTTGAGCTTGTTCGGCGCGATGATGTACCGCTTCGTGCCGTCCACGTAGTGCAGGAGCGCGATGCGCGCAGTGCGGTTGGGGTCGTACTCGATGTGAGCGACCTTGGCGTCCACGCCGTCCTTGTCGGAGCGACGGAAGTCGATCACGCGGTACTGGCGCTTGTGGCCACCACCGATGTGACGCGTGGTGATGCGGCCGGAGCTGTTGCGACCACCGGTCTTCGGCAGCGGACGAAGCAGGGACTTCTCCGGAGTCGAACGGGTGATCTCAGCGAAGTCGGCGACCGACGAGCCGCGACGACCGGGGGTCGTCGGCTTGTAGTTACGAATAGCCATGATTTATCCCTCTGGTCCTCAGCCGACAGCCGTGAAGATGTCGATCGAACCGGACTTGAGCGTCACGATGGCGCGCTTGGTGTCCTTGCGCTTGCCGAGACCGAACTTGGTGCGACGGGTCTTGCCCGGGCGGTTCAGCGTGTTGATGCTCGCGACCTTGACTTCGAAGATCTTCTCGATGGCGAGCTTGATCTCGGTCTTGTTCGAACGGGGGTCCACGATGAACGTGTACTTGCCCTGGTCGATGAGCGCGTAGCTCTTCTCCGAGACGACCGGCGAGATGATGACGTCGCGCGGGTCCTTGTTGAAGCCGCTCATGCGGTGATCTCCTTCGCGGTCTTCGACGCGATGAAGGCGTCGAGGGCGCTCTTGCTGAAGACGACGGCGTCCGACTTGAGGACGTCGTAGGCGTTCAGCTGGCCGTACGAGAGCGCGTGGACGTTCGGCAGGTTGCGGATCGACTTGAGCGTCAGCTCGTCGTTCGACTCGAGCACGATCAGCACGTGCTTGACGGGCGCGACCTTCTCGAGGAGCGTGCGAGCGACCTTGGTCGACGGCACGTCGGCCTCGACGAAGCCGTCGACAGCCGAGATGCGGCCACCGCGGGCGCGGTCCGAGAGCGAGCCGAGCAGCGCTGCGGCGATCATCTTCTTGGGGGTGCGCTGCGAGTAGTCGCGGGGGGTCGGTCCGTGGACGACGCCACCACCGGTGTGCTCGGGAGCACGGACGGAACCCTGACGGGCGCGGCCGGTGCCCTTCTGCTTGAACGGCTTGCGACCGGCACCGCGGACTTCGCCGCGGTTCTTGGTCTTGTGGGTGCCCTGACGCGCGGCTGCGAGCTGCGCGGTGACGACCTGGTGGATCAGCGGGACGTTGGTCTCGACGTCGAAGAGAGCTGCGGGCAGCTCGACGGTGCCGGACTTGACACCCGATGCGTCGAGGACGTCGATCGTGGTTGCGGTCGTGGTGGCCATGATCACTTACCCTTCACGGCGGTGCGGACGAAGACGGAGCGGCCGCGAGCACCGGGGACGGCGCCCTTGACGAGCAGCAGACCCTTCTCGGCGTCGACGGCGTGCACCGTGAGGTTGAGGACGGTCACACGGTCGCCACCCATACGACCGGCCATGCGCATGCCCTTGAAGACACGCGACGGGGTCGAGGAAGCACCGATCGAGCCGGGCTTGCGGTGGTTGCGGTGTGCACCGTGCGAGGCGCCGACGCCGTGGAAGCCGTGGCGCTTCATGACACCGGCGAAGCCCTTGCCCTTGGAGGTACCGACGACGTCGACCTTCTGGCCCGCCGTGAACGTGCCGTCCACGGTGAGCTCCTGGCCGAGCGTGTACTCAGCGGAGTCGTTGGTCCGGATCTCGGTGAGGGTGCGACGCGGGGTCACGCCAGCGGCCTCGAAGTGGCCGGCGGCCGGCTTGTTGACCTTGCGCGGGTCGATGGCACCGGCGGCGATCTGGATCGCCTCGTAGCCGTCGCGCTCAGCGTTGCGGATCTGGGTGACCACGTTCGGGCCGACCTCGATCACGGTGACGGGGATGAACTTGTTGTTCTCGTCCCACACCTGGGTCATCCCGAGCTTCTTGCCGAGGAGGCCCTTGACGGTCTTGGTTGAGTTCGCCATTGGTCAGCCCCCTTACAGCTTGATCTCGATGTTGACGTCTGCCGGCAGGTCGAGTCGCATGAGCGAGTCGACGGCCTTCGGCGTCGGGTCGACGATGTCGATGACCCGCTTGTGCGTGCGCTTCTCGAAGTGCTCGCGCGAGTCCTTGTACTTGTGAGGGGAACGGATCACTGCGATCACGTTCTTCTCGGTGGGGAGTGGCACCGGGCCGACCACGGTCGCACCGGCACGGGTCACCGTGTCGACGATCTTCCGGGCCGACGTGTCGATGACCTCGTGGTCATACGACTTGAGCCGGATGCGGATCTTCTGTCCCGCCATGTGTCTCTTGTCCTCTCTCTGCGCCGCGCACCCGCAGGCCGCCTGACGCCGCTCGGCTCCGCATTGCTGCAGACCGTGCTGTTTTCCTGAACCAACCGGCCGCATCCGCTGGGGATGACCGCTGTTCACCTGTCAACCGCGCGGGCGACCTTGGCCGTCCAGCGTGGGCAATCGACTTCCTCGCACTCCGGGCGCAACAGTGTCGCGTCCGTCATGACCTCGGGGAGTCGTGTTCTGCTGCCTGCGGCCCAACCCAGCCCTGCTGAACAGGGGGGTTGTGCACTGCCAGAGCAGTGATCCTGCGGACTCGCACCCGCGGGGAATTCGGAACCGGACAAGTCTCGCATGTCCCGAGCCCACGTGCAACCCGGGCGTGTCGCGATTTGCCGGGCGTGTCGACACCGGGTCGCTTCCCCGGATCCACGCGGATCGAACGGCCTGGAGGCACGGGTCGCCGCCGCAACGCGGAGCGCCCTCCGGAGATGGTCCGGAGGGCGCTCGTGGAGACGGTTACTCGGCCGTCACCGGGGGGACGAACCACGGCGGGAAGACCGCCACGCGCGGCGCGTGGCCGCCGTGGTCGGCGAGCACCGCACGGACCGTCTGACGGGCCTTGTCGTTCGGGACGCCGATCACCGCGACGGACGAGAACGGCACGCTCGGCCCCGCGAGGAGCTCGAGTCCGAGCATCTCGGGGTCGGAGAAGTCGGTGCGGCGGATCAGGTTCGTCCCGGCGTCGGGGCCGACGGCGAACCGGACGTCATCGGCGTCGGCGTCCTGGTCGGCGACGACCACCGAGTCACCGAACGCCGAGACCGGGACGACGAGCACGACGTAGTCCACCGCGCGCGTGCGTCGGGCGGCGTCGGACCACCGCTCCCCCACGGCGCCGGTGCGGAGTTCGTCCCACCGGACGGCATCCGGCGACAGGGTGAAGGGGACGTGGCTCGCGATGGTGCTGCCGTCGGGTGCTTCGGCCTCGGCGCGAGCGGCTCGGGTCTCGGGGCTGCTGACGTCGACGGCGGGCTCGGCCTGGTCCGCCGCCAGGATGGCGCCGGACCCGACGATGCCGTCGAGGTTGTCGATGTGGGTCACGTGGTGCGCACGCAGCGACGCGAACACCCGAGCCTCGGGCAGGTCGGCCGACGACGACCGGAGGGACGTCGGCGAACGCAGCGACGTCCCGGGGCCGGAGGCCGGCGGGTCGACGCGCAGGTTGGTGGTGATGCGGGTCCGCCGTGGCGCCGGAGCGGCTGGGATCGCCGACTCCTCACGCTGCCGGGGCGCGCAGATGTCGCAGAGCTCGGTGGGGAAACCGTGGATGCACTCGTCAGTCACGACTGTTGTGGGTCCTTCCGTGCCGTGTGGGGTGGTCCGGCACGTCGACCAACGCTACGTCATCCGGACGCTCCCGGGGTCATTGTCGGTAGAGCAGCGCCCGGACCTCGGACTCGGCGGCGTGGATCCGGGCCGGATCGATGGTCTCGCCGTGTTCGTAGGCGTCGAGCAGCCGCGGGTCGATGTAGCTCTGCCGGCACACCGTCGGGGTGTTGCCGAGCTCCTCGCTCGCGGCCTTCACGGCATGGGACACCGCACGCTTCCGCTTCGCCTGCGACGACAGCGGACCGGTCTGCGCCAGGTCGACGGCTGCCGCCACCGTTCCGTGCAGGGTGCGGAAGTCCTTCGCCGTGAAGTCGTCACCCGCACGCTCCTTGACGTAGGCGTTGATGTCCTCGGCGGACAACGGCTCCCACTCCTCACCGCGGCGTTCGCGGAACGACAGCAGTCGGGCGTTCGGCCCGCGGCGCTTCATGCCGGCGATCACCGTCGCGAGGTCGGCGTCGTGGATCGACGACGACCACTCCTGCCCGCTCTTGCCGGGGAAGTCGAGCTCGATGTCGTCACCGGAGACGTGGGCGTGCGCGCACAGCAGGGTCGACAGCCCTCGGCTGCCGTGCTCGCTGGCGTACCGCTCTGAACCGACTCGCAGCGAGCCCTGGTCGAGCATCCGGAACGCCGCGGCCAGCGCTCGGCGGCGATCCGGTTCCGGTCGCCGGAGGTCCTGCGTCACCCCGCGCCGTGCGACCGGCAACGACTCCGCGAGTGCGAGCGCGCGGTCGTACTTGATCCGGTCCATCCGCTCGCGCCACGACGGGTGGTACATGTACTGGCGACGGCCGGCGCCGTCGATCCCGGTCGCGAGGACGTGCCCGTTCTCGTACGGCGAGATCCAGACGTCGTCCCAGGCCGGCGGTATGACGAGGTCCTCGAGCCGCTGACGCACCGCGGCATCCGTGACGGTCGCACCGTCAGGGTCGCGGTACGAGAAGCCACGTCCGCTCCGGACACGGTGGTAGCCGCGACCGGAGGTCGTGGAACGGCGCAGACGGGTCACCCGTCCGAGCCAACTCCCCGATGCCTGGGACGCCGCACGGGGCGGACCGGCGCCGACGTGGCGGGCGTACCCCGGGCCTCCCGTCCGCCGCCCGCCAGGCCCGTGAGCGACCGACAGTGACTCGTGGGCGGTACCACGCCCGTAGGGCAACGACAAAGCGGGGCCGAGCCCGAAGGCTCGACCCCGCTGAGGCAGGTAACCGGAGTTACTTGACGATCTTCTCGACCGTACCGGCACCGACCGTACGACCACCCTCACGGATGGCGAAACGGAGGCCCTCTTCCATGGCGATCGGCTGGATCAGCTCGACCGTCATGGCGACGGTGTCACCGGGCATGACCATCTCGGTGCCCTCGGGCAGCGTGATGACGCCGGTGACGTCCGTGGTGCGGAAGTAGAACTGCGGGCGGTAGTTCGCGTAGAACGGGTTGTGACGCCCGCCCTCTTCCTTGGTCAGGATGTACGCGTTCGCCTGGAACTCGGTGTGCGGCGTGACCGAACCCGGCTTGACGACGACCTGGCCGCGCTCCACGTCCTCGCGCTTGAGGCCACGGATGAGCAGACCGGTGTTGTCACCGGCGACCGCCTGGTCGAGCAGCTTGCGGAACATCTCGATGCCCGTGACGGTGGTCTTCTGCGTCGCGCGGATGCCGACGATCTCGACCTCCTCGTTCAGGTTGAGCGTGCCACGCTCGACGCGACCGGTGACGACCGTGCCACGACCGGTGATCGTGAAGACGTCCTCGATCGGCATCAGGAACGGCTGGTCGGTGGCGCGCACCGGGTCCGGCACGTGCTCGTCGACCTGGGCCATGAGGTCCTGGACCGACTTGACCCACTTCTCGTCGCCCTCGAGCGCCTTGAGCGCCGAGACCTGCACGACGGGGGCGTCCTCGTCGAACTGCTGCGAGCCGAGGAGCTCGCGGACCTCGAGCTCGACGAGCTCCAGGATCTCCTCGTCGTCCACCATGTCGGACTTGTTCAGCGCGACGACGATGTAGGGGACGCCGACCTGGCGGGCGAGCAGCACGTGCTCACGCGTCTGGGGCATCGGGCCGTCGGTGGCGGCGACCACGAGGATCGCGCCGTCCATCTGCGCCGCACCCGTGATCATGTTCTTCACGTAGTCGGCGTGACCGGGGGCGTCGACGTGCGCGTAGTGACGCTTCTCGGTCTGGTACTCGACGTGCGAGATGTTGATCGTGATGCCGCGCTGGCGCTCCTCGGGAGCGTTGTCGATCTGCGCGAAGTCACGGGCCTCGTTGAGGTCCGGGTACTGGTCGTGCAGAACCTTGGTGATCGCCGCCGTGAGCGTGGTCTTGCCGTGGTCGACGTGACCGATGGTTCCGATGTTGACGTGCGGCTTGGTGCGCTCGAACTTGGCCTTGGCCACTGTGGGTCCTCCTCAGGACTCGGAAGCGTCATCCCCGGCCGGCCCTGGATGGGCTCGCGACCGTTGATGCGCGGTGTGTGTCTTTACTTTACTTGGTGGCGAGGGGCCCGTCGCCGGGCACCCCCGCCTGTGGAGAGACGCTCGAGCGTCACTCCCCCGCGTTCTTCGCGATGATCTCCTCGGCGACCTTGGCCGGGACCTGGCTGTAGGTCTCGAAGGTCATCGAGTAGACCGCACGACCAGAGGTCTTCGACCGCAGGTCGCCGACGTAGCCGAACATCTCGGACAGCGGCACGCTCGCGCGGACCACCTTGACGCCCGAGGCGTCCTCCATCGAGGCGATCTGGCCACGACGGGAGTTCAGGTCACCGATGACGTCGCCCATGTACTCCTCAGGAGTACGGACCTCGACGGCCATGATCGGCTCGAGGATCGCCGGACCGGCCTTGCGAGCCGCTTCCTTGTAGGCGATGGAACCGGCGATCTTGAACGCCATCTCGGACGAGTCGACGTCGTGCGCCGCGCCGTCCTTGAGGATGGCCTTCACGCCGACGGTCGGGTAGCCCGCGAGGATGCCGACCTGCATGGCGTCCTGGATGCCGGCGTCGACCGACGGGATGTACTCGCGCGGGACACGGCCACCGGAGGTCGCGTTGACGAACTCGTAGACCTTCTCGCTCGTGACCTCCATCGGCTCGAGGGCGATCTGCACCTTCGCGAACTGGCCGGACCCACCGGTCTGCTTCTTGTGGGTGTAGTCGTACCGCTCGACGATCTTCGTGAGGGTCTCGCGGTAGGCCACCTGGGGCTTGCCGACGCTCGCCTCGACGTGGAACTCGCGCTTCATACGGTCGACGAGGATGTCGAGGTGGAGCTCGCCCATCCCCTTGATCGTCGTCTGACCGGTCTCGGCGTTGAGCTCGACGCGGAACGTCGGGTCCTCTTCGGCGAGCTTCTGGATGGCCGTGGAGAGCTTCTCCTGGTCAGCCTTCGTGTTCGGCTCGATCGCGACCTCGATGACCGGCTCCGGGAACGTCATCGACTCGAGGACGACCTGGTTGGTCGGGTCGCACAGGGTGTCACCGGTGGTGGTGTCCTTGAGGCCGATGACCGCGTAGATGTGGCCAGCGGTCACGTTGGCGACCGGGTTCTCCTTGTTGGAGTGCATCTGGAAGATCTTGCCGATGCGCTCCTTCTTGCCCTTGGTCGAGTTGATGACCTGTGCGCCGGACTCGATCGAGCCGGAGTACACGCGGACGTAGGTGAGGCGACCGAAGAAGGGGTGCACCGCGACCTTGAACGCGAGAGCCGAGAACGGCTCCGACGCGTCGGGCTTGCGGATGATCTCCTTCTCCTCGTCCTTGACGTCGTGGCCGATCATCGGCGGCACGTCGAGCGGGGACGGGAGGTAGTCGATGACGGCGTCGAGCATCGGCTGGACACCGCGGTTCTTGAACGCGGAACCGCACAGCACCGGGTAGAGCGTGCTGCTCACGGTGAGGGCGCGGATCGCGGCCTTGATCTCGTCGACCGAGAAGTCGGTGTCGCCCTCGAGGTAACGCTCCATGAGGACATCGTCCGCCTCGGCCACGCGCTCGATGAGCTTCTCGCGGTACTCGGCGGCGCGGTCCTGCAGGTCGGCCGGGATCTCTTCGATCTCGTACTTCGCACCCATCGCGACATCACCCTTGGCGTCGCCGCGCCAGGTGAGTGCACGCATCTGGACGAGGTCGACGACGCCTTCGAACGAGCTCTCCGAACCGATCGGCAGCTGGAGCACGAGGGGCTCCGCACCGAGGCGGTTGATGATCGTGTCGACGGTGTAGTAGAAGTCCGCGCCGAGCTTGTCCATCTTGTTGACGAAGCAGATGCGCGGGACGTTGTACTTGTCGGCCTGACGCCACACGGTCTCGGACTGGGGCTCGACGCCCTCCTTGCCGTCGAAAACGGCGACCGCACCGTCGAGGACGCGGAGCGAACGCTCCACCTCGACCGTGAAGTCCACGTGACCGGGGGTGTCGATGATGTTGATCTGGTTGTTGTCCCAGAAGCAGGTCGTCGCGGCCGACGTGATCGTGATGCCGCGCTCCTGCTCCTGCGCCATCCAGTCCATCGTGGCAGCGCCGTCGTGGACCTCACCGATCTTGTGCGTGATGCCCGTGTAGAACAGGATGCGCTCGGTCGTCGTGGTCTTGCCGGCATCGATGTGCGCCATGATGCCGATGTTGCGGACCTTGTTCAGGTCGGTGAGCACGTCCTGTGCCACAGGGTTCCTCCGGAAGAGTTGTAGGAGAGGTTGGCGGCCGTCCGGGCGCCGGGGTTCTTGACCACCGGTGCCCGGACGGTGCCGGGACTACCAGCGGTAGTGGGCGAAGGCCTTGTTCGACTCGGCCATCTTGTGCGTGTCCTCGCGGCGCTTGACCGCGGCACCGAGACCGTTCGACGCGTCGAGGATCTCGTTCATGAGACGCTCGGTCATCGTCTTCTCGCGACGGGCCTTGGCGTACGAGGTCAGCCAGCGGAGCGCGAGGGTGTTCGCGCGGTGCGGCTTGACCTCGACCGGGACCTGGTAGGTCGAGCCACCGACGCGGCGGCTGCGGACCTCGAGGGTCGGACGGACGTTGTCGAGCGCCTTCTTGAGCGTGACGACAGCATCCTGCTGGTTCTTGGCAGTGACGCCCTCGAGTGCACCGTAGACGATGCGCTCAGCGAGGCCCTTCTTGCCGTCGAGCAGGATCTTGTTGACGAGCTGGCTGACGATCGGCGCACCGTAGACCGGGTCGGCGACGACGGGACGCTTGGGGGCGGGACCCTTACGAGGCATCTAACTCAACCCTTCTTCGCGCCGTAGCGGCTACGAGCCTGCTTACGGTTCTTCACGGCCTGGGTGTCCAGGGCGCCACGGATGATCTTGTAGCGCACACCGGGGAGGTCCTTCACACGACCGCCACGGACGAGCACCATCGAGTGCTCCTGGAGGTTGTGGCCCTCACCGGGGATGTACGCCGTGACCTCGGTGCCGTTCGAGAGCTTCACACGAGCGACCTTGCGCAGTGCGGAGTTCGGCTTCTTCGGGGTGGTGGTGTAGACGCGGGTGCACACACCACGCTGCTGGGGGTTCGCCTTCAGGGCGGGCGCCTTGGTCTTGGTGACCTTCGGCGTACGACCCTTGCGAACCAGCTGCTGAATAGTAGGCAACTGTTCTCCTGGTTCTTCGCTCGTGCTCTCTGGCCGGCGCGATCCGCCGACTTCCTCGTCCCACGCTGATGACCGCCTGACGGCGGAGGAACTTGCGGGGGACGGAGTGGTCCGACTGGGCGATCTCGCCCGCCGGACTTTTCGGGCGCGCCCGAGGGCGCACACCCAGAAGAGACTACCCGCGTAACGGGACGAAATCAATCCGGGCCGGCACCACGCCGGACACCGTCATGAGCCGGTGTCCGAGGAGCCGTTGCCGACCGCCGACCGGAACGTCGCCCCCGAGCTCGAGAACCCCGTGATGTACCCGCTGGCGTTCACGTTGAGCGGCCCGGCGGTGGCCGTCCCGGTGCCGCCGGCGCCGGCGATGTCCGCCGTGAAGGTGGCCCGGCCGAACGTCGTGGTGGAGACGAGCCAGCCGTTCGTGGTCCAGCTGCCGACGGCGACGGTCGGCCGCGACTCGAGCGTCCACTTCTCGTTCGTGTACGTGTACGCGGGGTTCTCGCCGTACGCGTAGAAGCTGCACCCGGCCGGTGCGGCGTCGTCCGAGGCGATGCAGCCGTCCACCCAGGCGTCCACGGCCCGCTTCGCCGCCTGGTCCCCCGCGCTCGTGAGCGTCGCGGTGATCTGCACGGGCGTCGAGGCGCTGCCACCGAACCCTCCCACGACGGCGCTGCCGCCCGTGGCCTTCGTCCACTTGCCGCCGTCGTACGTGACCGCGTAGGTGCCGGGGAGCGCGCGGAGACCGACCGTGCCGTCCTTCGAGGTCTTCGTCGACGTGCCCGCGACCTGCACCGCGGCGCCGGACGGCCCCCGGACGCTGACGTCGACGCTGCCGAGCTCCGGCGCCTGCAGCTCCCACACCGGGAACACGCCCCAGTCGGTGCCGGTCTTGTCGAGCGTGAAGGTCGCCGCCACGTCACGGCCGGCCTGGCGCAGGTAGGCGCGGACGGTGGCGGTGTCGCCGTCCGTCCGCGTCGCAGCCACCCGGTAACCGGTGACCTTCGCGGTCGCCTTCGCGTACGCGTCGTCGGTCAGGAGCACGTCCGACTTCGTCCGGTCGATGCCGGCCGCGTCGAGGGCGTCGGCGACCTTGCCCGCGGTCAGGTCGTCGAGGAAGGCCCGCACGGGTCGGTCGGCCGAGTGGGTGGCGGAGCCGACCGAGAACCCGACGACACCGGCGACGAGCAGCAGCACGACGGCGGTGCCGCCCGAGATGATCCCGATGAGCTGGCCACGACGGAGCTTCCGGCGCGGAGCGCGCGAGCCGGACGGTGCGTACTGCGCGCCGTGCGCGCTCGACCCGGCCTGCGCGTTCTGCGCGGCGGCGGGCGTCTCCTGCGTCCCGCGGATCGACGCCACCGACGGCACGGCTCCCCAGCCGTCCTGCTGGTCCGGATCCGGCGTGTGCTGGTCGCTCATCGTTCCCCCGTTGCGTGTGCGTCGTGCCCGGGAAGACTACCGCCCGACGGTGTCGTCTCCCGAGACGGTGGTCTCCTGCCGCTGCCCGGCAGCGGGCGTCCGGTCCGTCGTCCGGGCCTGGTGCCGGGCCATGGAGATCCCGCCGATCACCGACAGGAGCGCCACCACGACGGACCCGACCACGAACGGCCCGAGTGCGTAGCCGGCCGGGAAGACGAGGAGCTCGGTCAGGTCGCGGCGGATCGCCGCGTAGCCGACGGCGCCGACGCCGAGCATCACCAGGTAGGCGGTCGCGGCGGCGACCAGGCCGGTGACACCGGGGTTGCCCTCGCGCGCGCCGACCGCGGTCGCGAGGAACACCACCGCGGCGGCGCCGACCACCATGGCCGGGCCGAGGTACGGGGTCGCGTCCGGCTGCGCGATCGCCTCGACGTCGGCGAGGAGCGCTTCGAACCCCGCGACGGCGACGACGAGCGCGATGAAGAGGACGGACGTCATCGTCGCGATCAACCACCGGGACATGAGGTGATCGTATCGCCGACGGGACGGTCAGCGGGTGGCTTCGGTCCGCTCCGCGTCGTCGGCGCCTTCGGTGGCGCTTGCGCTGTCCGCGGTGTCCGCACGCTCCACGTGCCCCTGCGCTGCGGCGACCAGGGCCAGTGCGATCGTCGCGGTGATGATCGGGACGGTCTCGGTCATCGGAGCGACCTGCGTCGTGCTGGTGGTCGGTGCGGTCTGGAGGCCCGGGGCTGCGTCCGCCTCGGAGGGCTCCTCCGGCTCGTGGTCACGCAGGGCGGGGCCGATGATCGGCAGGACGCCGGTGGTGGACGCCGGCTCGGCGTGCAGGACGGTCGCCTCGGAGGCCGCCGGCTCGCCCCGCTTCGCCGCGCGACGGGCGCGTCCCATCTTCACCAGGACGACCACGGCGACGATCGCCCAGATGCCGTTGACGATGGTCGACGGCACCGCGTGGTGCGCGGCCACGTTGACGGCGACGGCCAGGCCACCCACGAGGTTGAAGAGCTGGTATACCGGCCCGTTCGGGAGCTTCCCCGTCGAGAAGAGAATGTAACCTGCCAACACGGTTACAGCGCCGAACCAACCAAGGAATTCCACGATTCCGACCAACACGCGCGACTCCGGGCACGACGGGAACGGCCGGTTCGAGCCGACCGTTCGAGAGGGAGATGAGCAGCCGCGATCACGGCGTCGTGAGCATCGTACGCACACCGACGGGTGTCGCGGAAGAGGGATCGGCGTGGCGCGTCACACGCCAGTGGGAGGGGGGCGGATCAGCCGTTCGCGGAGGTTGTCGCCGTGGACGTGGCGGCCCCGTCTGCGGAACGATCGAGCACGTAGATCGATCCGCCGAAGGTCCACGAACTGCTGCTGCTGGCGGTTCCGTCCTCGCCGCTCTTCTCCGCGGAGGAGATCGTCGTGATGAGGAACAGTCGATCGCCACCCTGGACTCCCTTGACGAACTGCAGCGCCTGGTCGAACGAGCCGTCGACCGCGACGGTGACGGGGATCACCGAGAAGTTCTGGCCGGTGACCGCCGCGTCCGTGACGAGGCTCGGCGCCTGCGGGGCGGACGGCGCCGCTCCGGCCGTCGCGGACGGCGATGCCGACGGCGTTGCAGCGCCCTGCCCCGCAGCCGCGGGCTCCGCCGTGACCGCTGGCGAGTACGCCGTCGCATCGCTCGCCGTGAACGACGAGACCTGCATCCCGGAAGCCGCGGCGATGGTGTTGAGCTCGTCGATGAACGCCGACAGCCGAGCGGTGTCCGGCACCGAGGCCGCACGGGTCGACAGCTCGCGCTTCATGGCTGGCAGGTCCGCCGCCTGCTCGCGCAGGCGTGCGAGCTCGCTCCGGCTGGTGTCGTTCGTCTGCTCGACGGACGCCGTCTGGGTGTGCGCCGCAGCCGTCTGGGCGAGCTGCGGCTGGACCGCGAGGAAGAACCCGCCGACGGCGACGACCGCCATCGCGAGGACGGCGAGCAAGAGGCTCATGCGGTTGCGAGACATGGTCAGTCCTTCTTCGCGTCGTCGGCGGCGTACCGGCCGTCGAACGCCTTCTCGTCGAGGTGGATGGTCATGTTGACCGCGTACCCGCCGCCGTCCTGCGACCGCGCGACCGAGTTGGCGTTCGCATCGACGAACCCGGTGACCCCGCCGACTGCGGTCAGCCAGTCCGGGATCGAGGGCAGGGCGTCGCTCGAGGCGTCGAAGGTGAGCGTCGCGATGCGTTGCCCCTGCAGCGGGTCGTCCGACTGCGCGTAGGCTTCCTCGGCTCCGGCGGAGTCGATCGTCAGTCCGGTGATCTGCACCCCGGCCGGCAGTCTCGAACGCACCGACGCGAGCGTCGCCGCCCAGTCGATCTCCGTCGACCCGCCGACCGTCTGCGCGCTCTGCAGCAACGCGCTCTCGGACTCGGTCACCCGGACGTCCCGGTACTGGCCCTGTTGCTTGGCGAGCGTCGCCGTCTCGCTCTGGGCCGCGGCCAGGTCCTGCTCGGCAGACATGCGGTCCGTCATCGCCCACGCCGTCGCCAGTCCGACCGCGATCGCGACGACCAGCACGCCCGCCCACGCGCGCCGGACCGTTGCGCGCTGCCGCCGCCTGACGTGGACCTCGACGGGGAGCAGGTCCACCCGCGGCGGTCCTCCGACCACCAGGACACGCGACTTCGCGCCGGCTCTCGCCGTGCGGGGAGCGGCGTCTGCACTGCGGCCTGGAGTCGCCCGGAAAGGTCGCCGTCGGTCGGTCGAGGTGGTGTCGATCATCTTGGTCATGCTGCTCGGCCTCCGACCGCGAGGCTCCAGGCGACCGAGATGGAAGCCGACCGCTCCCGGAGGAGTTCCGGGGTGATGCCGCGCGACGTCCGCGCGGACACGAAGGGGTCCCCGACGGCGACCGGCAGGCCGGAGACGTCGCCGAGGCTCTCCCGGAAGCCGGGGAGTGCCGCACCGCCGCCGACGAGCACGATTCCCCGCACGACATCGGCAGGCCGGGTGTTGGCGTAGTAGGTCACCGTGTTCCGCACGCTGGTGAGCAGTTCGCCGACGGTCTCACGCGTGACGGCCACGGCACGGGCGTCGTCCGGCGTCTGCGCTCGACCGACCAGACCGAAGTGCCGCTTGATCGCCTCGGCTTCGGCGAGGGAGACCTCGAGCCGGGTGGCGATCGTCTTCGTCACGTGGTCGCCACCCGTCGGGATGATGCGCACGAACATGGGCACCCCGTCGTTGGCGATCACGACCGACGTCGTGTTGCCGCCGCAGTCGACGATCGCGACCGTTCCGGCGCCGTCGACCCGGGGTGCCAGGACCCGTGACAGGGCGAACGGGATCAGGTCGACACCCACCGGGCGCAGTCCGGCCAGCTCCGCAGCGCGGACGTTCGCGAGGACCGCGTCCTTGATCGCAGCGACGAGCAAGCCGTGCACGACCGGTCCGGACTCGCCGACACCCTCGGACACCGGGTAGAAGTCGAGGATCGCGTCCACGACCGGGACGGGGAGCATGTCCTGGACCTGGAAGGGGAGCGACTCGCGGATCTGCGCGAGCGGCGCCTTCGGCACGGTGAGGTCACGTGAGAGGACGCGCTGGTTCCCCATGCCCAGGACGACGTCCTTGGTCCGGAAGCGGCCGATCGACCAGAGCTCGCGGAACGCCGCCGCGACCGTGTTCGCCTCGAGGACCTCGCCCTGCTTCGTCGCGTCCTTCGGGACCGGCACCTCGGCGACACGGACGATCGTCGGGTTCGCCTTCTCGGCGTCGGCGACCTCCACCGCGCGGATCGTCTCGGCACCGATGTCGATGCCGACGATGTTCTTGGTCATGTCGTGTTCCTTCCGGTCGAGCCGGGCTCAGAGGGTGTCAGCCCGGTTCGTCAGGTGAGACCGAGGAGTCGGAGGTAGGCGTTCCAGATCGGGACCCCGGAGAACGCGCCCACCCACGCGCCGAGGAGCATCCACGGGCCGAACGGGATCCCCGTCGAGCGACCCGCACGCCTGGTCAGGAGGAGGACGATCCCGAAGGTACCGCCGAGGAGGAACGCTCCGAAAGCACCCACAGCGAGGGGTCCCCATCCGAGGTACGCCAGCAGGAGCCCCAGGGCACCGGCGAGCTTCACGTCCCCGAATCCCATCCCCCGTGGTGCCGCGATCGCGAGGACCAGGTACACGCCACCGAGGATCACGAGACCGAGCAGCCCGCGGAGCATCGCAGCCCAATCGCCGGTCAGGACGCTCGAGGCGGCGAGCAGCACGACCAGCACCGGGTACATCGGCAGGACGATCCGGTTCGGCAACGTGTGCGTGTCGATGTCGATGAGCGCCAACGCGACGCTCACCGCCATGACGAAGAGCAGGGCGACGAGCAGGACCGTCTGGCCTGCGATGACCGCACCGGGCGCACCGGCCCGCGGCAGGAACCGGACGATCACCGCGACGAACAGCACCGCCGTCGATGCCTCGACGACCGGGTAGCGGACCGAGATGGGTTCGGCGCAGTCACGGCACCGGCCACGGAGCACCAGCCAGGACACCAACGGAACGTTGTCGAACCCCCGGATCGCGCGCCCGCACTTCGGGCACGCGGACGCGGGCGCGACGACGGACATGCCGGCCGGGACCCGATGGACGACGACGTTGAGGAACGAACCGACGGCGAGCCCGAAGACCGCTCCGAACGCAGCGACGAACGCTGCGAGGGCCGGGACGGCGCTGATCACGAGATCGGCGCTCCGTTCGAGTCGTACGCCGTCTTCGACTCGACCTGGGTGGCGACGCGGTACGTCGTCACGGTCGGCTGCGGGAACTTCGGCGGCGTGTAGGTCGCCAGGCTCGAGTCGAACGTGTACGCCTTCGTGTAGCCCTGCCCGCTCGCCAGACCGACCGCACCGCGGAAGTTCTGCGCGATCGATCCCTTGACCGTGAGGGTCCCCCGGCCGTTCGACGAACCCCGTGTCCAGTTCTGCACGACGAACGTGCCGGTGTTCGAGAGGATCGCCGCGTCGATCTCGCGATCGTTCGACAGGATGGCCGCGTTGTTCGTGTTGACCGGGTTCCACACCCAGACCGCACGCTGGCCGATCAGCCCGAGGACGGTGGAAGCAGACCGGGTCGTCGGGTACCGGATGTCACCGGTGACGTAGAGGTAGTTCTCGGCGGCGATGGTGACCGCCTTGTCGACCGTGCCCTGCACGAACGCGTCGCCGCGATCGCAGCCGTACGGCGCCGTCACGGACG
Organism: Curtobacterium sp. RIT-PI-V; assembly: GCF_025642935.1. Lineage (NCBI taxonomy): Bacteria > Bacillati > Actinomycetota > Actinomycetes > Micrococcales > Microbacteriaceae > Curtobacterium > Curtobacterium sp. RIT-PI-V. The sequence continues at coordinate 352,045 of NZ_JANZKM010000001.1, read as the reverse complement.
TGCCGCCGCCAGCGGTGGGGTCGGTCTCGGAGTTGCTCGCCGAAGATCCGACGAACGGGAAACCGACGCCGTTCGGCTTCAGGGTGGTCGCGGTGCTCGCGGCCGAGGTCGCATCACACGCCGTCGCGACGTTCTTGAGGGTGGCGTTGCCCTTCCAGTAGTTCGGGTCCGGGGTGGTCCCGGCCGCACGTGCACTCGGCTCGTTCTGCACGAAGATCAGGTTGTTCTTCGGGATCGTGACTCGAGCCCCGCCGGCGCTCCGGAGGTCGGTGGGCGCACCGCACTTGGCCGCGGCTGCCGACGTGTCACTGTTCACACCGGTGATCTGCGCCCCCGGTGTCGCGGTCGCTCCGGTGACCTGCGTCGCGATCGTCATCGGCGAGCGCACCGTCATCGTGCCGTCACCGTTGAACGTGATCTTCGTCGGCCCGGTGTAGATGCAGCCGGCTCCCTCGACGGTGCTGGTGGTGCTGGCCAGGTCGGAACGCGTGTAGTCGCGCAGGTCACCGATCGTGGCCGGCGGGGTCAAGGTCGACGACGTCGTCGGGTTCGAGGCGTACCGGCCGAGCGTGCACCCGCTGCTGCTCACGCCGTAGACGCTCTGGACCGTGCTCTTGAACTGCGCGCCGCACACCTTGAGCTGGTCGTTCGAGCGCACCGGCCCCTCGAGCACGTCGCCGCCGCCGAACTGGATCTGGTCGCAGGTCGACGACGTCGCAACCGGTCGGTACACCGAGGTGCACGGCAGCGTCCCGACGCCCTTCTCGTTCGTGACGGTCGGGTCGCCGGACTCGAAGTTGGTGAAGTAGAGGTAGTTCGAGAACCCGTCCGGTCGGACGTTGGCAACGACGGTCCTGGTCGTCGTGCCGGAGCGTCCGGTCGACTGCACCCGGATCACACCCTGCGAGGAGAGCTTGCTGTTGTCGACGGCATACCGGAACGACGAGTCGCCCGCGGAGCCGTCTCCGGTGGGAACGGACACCCACTGCTGACCGGCCTGGTAGTTGAACGCCGCGTTGCCGCCGGTGCCCTTGCTGAAGGTACTGCTCGACGCGGCGCTGAACGGTGCGCTCGACTGCCCGTAGTTGCCGTACGTGTTGTCGGCGTTGAGCCGCGACTGGTAGTCGGCGACGCCGGCGTACGCGGCTGCGATGGCCCGGTTCCACGACCGGTCCGTCGAGGTGACCCTCGCGCCGGACGTCGCGATCGCGACCATCGTCGCGACCAGGATCATCACGACCATGCCGATCCCCACGACGGCGACGAGGGCGACACCCCGCTCGTCGTCCCGGGAACGGATCACGTGGAGGAGTCGGATCACGAGGAGGCTCCCATCACGATGTTCGGCATGCTGGCCCTGTTGGTCAGGGTCACGGCGTTCGGGTCCGTCGTACTCGACCCGACCGTCAGCGTCACGCTGACCGAACGGATGTTCGGCAGGTCCGTCACCGCGACCGGCGACGCCAGCGTTCCGAGCACGTTGTTCGACGCGTCGGTGAACGAGAACGCGACGCTGTTCACTGCTGAGGACACCAGCGTGCGTTTCGACGTCGGAGACGACGGCAGTGTCGCTCCGAGGGCGAGGGGGAACGAGAAGTACGAGGAGTTCCCGGACACCGCGGTGCCCTTCCACGTCGTCTCGGTGATCCGCTTCGTCGCCGGGTCGAGCGTCAGCTGGACCTGGACTGGCTGGGAGAGCGTCGAGTCGAGGTTCACGTAGGCGAAGAACCGGATCGACGTCGCGCTGGCGTACTGGAAGGCGAACTGCGAGTCGTCGCCGGTCGGCACCGGGTTGTCCGTCGCCGCCCGGAGCATGCGGCCCATCTCGTTCATGGCTGTCGACGCAGCTCGCGTGTTCTGACTGATCGAGCTCGCCGTCACGGAGGCCTTCTGGGACGCGACGAGGAAGGAGCCCGCGATCGTCAGCACGAGGAGCGAGAGACTCATGCCCACGATGAGCTCGACGAGCGTGATACCCCGTTGGTCGGTACGGGCGCGGTCGAGGACTCGGCGGATCCGGCCGATCACGAGGTCGGCACCGTTCGGGGGTCGAGCGTCACGACGTTGCCGCTCGAGGAGACCTTGAGGTTCGACACGTTCGGGTTCGAGGCGATGGTCTGCGTGTTGCTGCTCAGCACGCCACCGAGTACGGTCGTCCCGCGCAGCGTCCACGTGCCGAACGGCAGTGCGATCGTCGTCGCGGCCGAGGGCGTCATGCCGGTGAAGGTGTACGTCGTCGACGGTGCGCATCCGGGATCGCCGTTGGTCACCGCCGCCGTGTTCTTGACCGTCGCGACGAGGACGGTGTCCACGCCGCCCATCTTCACGTCGAACACCCCCATGGGAGCGCGCGCGGTCGCGGTGAGCGCGGTCGTCGGGTTGTACCCGGGCGTGGAGCCGTCGGCCCCGTTGAAGATGTTCGGCGATGTCGTCAGATTGCTCGCCGTGGGCCACGCCGTCGGGTCGACGTCCTTGCACGTCGAGGTGTACGCGCCAGCGATCGCGGTCCACTGGTACGGGAAGAGCACGGTGGACGTGGTGGTGAACGTCTTCACCGTGTCGTCGTAGCGGTAGGTCATCGGGAGCGACGTCGGCAGCTTCGCTGTGACGCCGTCCTTGAGGTTCAGCGGCGCACCGGCCGTGACGGTGATCGCCTGGTCGTAGAGGAAGGTCGCGTTGCCGACGCCACCGGCGGTGGTCGCCACCGACGACGACGGGGCGGTGGCTCCGTCCTTGTCGATGTTCCCGGCCTTCGCGATCGTCACCTTGTAGGTTCCCGGAGTGACCCCGACCGCGTAGCTGCACCCGTTCGTATCGGTCACCGCTGGCGGGTTCGACAAGCCGGTCGCGCCGCCGGACACGGGCGTGATCGTCACGGCGACGCCGGAGTTCGGTCCGCCTGTCGCGGTCTGGACCCCGACCACGATCGTGGACGCGCTCGCGCTCGACACCGCAGCGGAAGGGGAGATCAGGGTGTCGAGCACGACGTTCTTCTGGCGCGGCGACGTCCCACTCGTCCAGGAGACGGTGATCGACACGCGCTTGTAGGCGAGGACCCCTGAGCCCGCGCCGCACGAGTTGTCTGAGCCGTCCGAGTTGATCCAGTTGGTGGTCTGCTTGATCGTATAGGCCTGGTTGCCGACCGACTGCAGCGTCGTGTCGTCGTCGAGCGTGAAGACGTCCTTCGTGCTGCGTGCCGCGTCCAGCGCCTGGTTCGCCAGGTTGAGCGCCGCTTCGCGCGAACGGTTGTCCTGCGTGAGGTAGAGCGTGGAGACGATGCCCGCTGCGACACCCGCGGCGATCATCGCGAAGACGGTCATCGCGACCATCACCTCGATGATCGAGAAGCCCTCTTCGGACTCACGAGCCGCCCGGAGGCGGTCGACGATGCGCAGCAACACGTTCTGCCTCTCTGTCGGAGCGGTGGTCGCGACGAGCCGTGACGGACGTCACGGCTCGTCGCTGGACGGCAGGTCAGCAGGTCGAACCGCTGACGACGCCGGAGGTGTCCGACGTGCAGAAGGTGCTGTTGGTCGAGCTGGTGCCGACGATCTTGAACGTCGGCGCAGCGGTGGTGCCGCCGATCGTGTAGACGATCGACGACGTGTCGCTGCCGAGGCTCGCCCCGGCACCCTTCAACGCCGTGGTGAGCGCGGTGGTTCCGTTGTACGTCCCTGCGGCGGGGAACGAACCGCTGGTCGACTGGATGCTGATCACCGCGGTCTTGAAGTTGGTGATGTCCGACTTTGTGCTCGATTCCTTAGCGTTGTTCGTGATGCCCAGGTACACCGGGATGGCGATCGCAGCGAGGATACCGATGATGATCACGACGACGAGGAGCTCGATGAGCGTGAAGCCCTTCTCGTTCTCTTCGAGAAGACCCTTGCGGCGAGCGTTCAGCTTGCCCATGAGAGCGAAGTACATGGTGTTTCCATTCTTTCGGGAATGTGATGGGGAAAGTGTCCGGCACTTGCTCGGCCGCCGGTGACGAGCGTATTCACACGAGGTTCGGTGCAGAATCCCGAGAACGGGGGTGATCCGGGGTGCGAAATACCCCCAGTACCGGGGGTGGAACAGCACGGGCCACCCCCGTCGGAGGGTGGCCCGTGTTGGTGGTTCGCTACTTGACGAGCGACGATATCTCGAAGATCGGCAGGTAGAGCGCGACGATCATGCCTCCGACCACCACCCCGAGGAACCCGATGAGCAGCGGTTCGATCAGCGAGGTCAGCGCTTCTGTCGATGCCTCGACCTCGTTGTCGTAGAAGACCGCGATCCGCTCGAGCATCAATTCCATCGAACCGGCGTCCTCACCGACGGCGATCATCTGCGTCACCATCGTCGGGAAGACCGATTCCCGCTCGAGCGGGGCGGCGATTGATTCCCCCTTCCGAACCGCTTCAGAAACGCGCCCCAATGCCTGCTCGACGACGAAGTTGTTCGACACCTGTCCGGCGATCTGCAATGCCTCGAGAATGGGCACGCCGGCCCCGATCATGTTCGACAGGTTGCGCGCGAACCGGGCCATCACGATCTTGCGGTTGAGTTGACCGAACACCGGAAGGCGCATCCGGAGCGGATCGATCACCCGACGCACACGGTCGGTGTTCTTGTTCGCGCGCCACCAGAACCAGCCGACGGCCACGGCGACCGCGAGGAACGGTCCGACGTACACCATCGCGTGGGACAGGTAGACGAGCATCAGGGTCGGCAACGGGAGCTGCCCGCCGAGCGACTCGAACATGCCCTGGAAGATCGGCACGATGAACACGAGCATGATGACGACCGCGGCCAGTGACATGCACAGCACGACCACGGGGTAGGTCATCGCCGACTTGATCGTCGAGCGGAGCTTGTGCTCCTTCTCGAAGTTCGTGGCGATGGAGTCCATGGCCTCGTCGAGGAACCCGCCGGTCTCTCCCGCACGGATCATGTTGATCATGATCGGCGGGAACTCGACCGGGTACTTCGCCACCGCGTCGGAGAACGAGACGCCGCGCTCGACGTCGTCGCGGACCTTGCCGAGGATCTCCTTGAGTTTCTTGCTCTCGGTCTGGTCGGCGAGGATCGACAGCGCGCGCAGCAGCGAGAGTCCCGAGGTGAGCATCGTCGAGGCCTGGCGCGACATGATCGCGAGGTCCTTGAGACCGACGCCCTTGTCGAAGCCCGGGATCTTGATCTCGGTCTGCAGCCCCGTGCCGGCCTTGGACTCCGTGATCGCGATCGGCGAGACACCCATGCCCCGGAGCCGCTGGACGACCGCTCCTTCGGACGAGGCGTCGAGACGGCCCTTGACGAGCTTGCCGGCACCGTCGCGCCCGCGGTAGTCGAATGCGAGGGACATCAGTAGCCTCCGGAGAACTTGTCGCCGAAGTCGATCCCGCTGGCGGCGATCGCGGCTGCCGAGGAGTCGGACGGGGACTCGACGCGCTGCACCAGCCGGTCGAAGCCCTCTTCGTCGTGCACCTTGTCCATCGCGGCCTTGCGCGAGATCGTGCCGACGTTGACCAGTTCGGCGAGGTCCTGGTCCATGGTGTGCATGCCCAGGTCACGACCGGCCTGCATGGCGGACGTGATCTGGTAGGTCTTGCCCTCGCGGATCAGGTTGCCGATGGCGGGGGTGATCGTCATGATCTCGGTGGCGACGACCCGGCCGACACCGTTGGCCTTCGCCACCAGGGTCTGGCAGACGACGCCCTGCAGGGTCGCCGCGAGCTGCGTGCGGATCTGGCCCTGCTGGTGTGGCGGGAAGACGTCGATGACACGGTCGATCGTGCCGGGGGCGCTCTGCGTGTGCAGGGTGGCGAACACCAGGTGACCGGTCTCGGCTGCGGTGAGCGCGACCGAGATGGTCTCGAGGTCGCGGAGCTCGCCGATCAGGATGACGTCGGGGTCCTGGCGCAGCACGTGCTTCAGCGCGGCGGCGAAGGAGTGCGTGTCGGCACCGACCTCGCGCTGGTTGATGATCGCCTTCTTGTGCTCGTGCATGAACTCGATCGGGTCCTCGACCGTCACGATGTGGTCGGCACGGCTCTCGTTCACCAGGTCGATGAGGGCGGCGAGTGTCGTGGACTTGCCGGAACCGGTCGGGCCGGTGACCAGGACGAGTCCGCGGGGCAGGCCGGCGAAGTCGCCGACGTGCTCGGGGATGCCGAGTTGCTTGAGCGTCTTGATCTTGGTGGGGATGATGCGGAAGGCCGCGCCCCAGTTGCCGCGCTGCTGGTAGAAGTTCACGCGGAAGCGGTACTCCGGCGACAGCGAGTAGGCGAAGTCGAGTTCCTGTTCCTGGTCGAACTGTCCGGCCTGTTCGACCGACAGCATCGTCTTGAGGGCGGCGATGACCTTGCCGCGCGACCACGCGCCTCCGGGGACTGCGGGACGAAGCGAGCCGTCGACGCGGACGGTGGGCGGCGCGTCGGCGGTGACGTGCAGGTCGGACGCGCCCTGGTACACGACCTGGGCGAGTGCGGTGATGAGGTCGGGGTCGGCGACCTCGCGCGCGTGGCGCGAGAACTCGATGTCGCCGCCGATCGTGGCGGTCGGTGCCGGGGCCGCAGGCGGCGCGGGCAGCTGCTGCGTCGGCGCCTCGGCGTAGCCGTAGGTCGCGATCGACGACGGCACCCCGGCGGGCGGCGTCGCCGGCGCGGCGAGCGGCTGCGCGACGGGCACGGCGACGGGCGATCCGGACGGTGCCGGCCATCCGGCGGTGTCGTCCCCGAGGTCGTACACCTGCTCCGGAGGGGCCGACGCTGCGGCGGCAGCCAGACGTGCTGCACGGCGGGAGCCCACCTCGGTGCCGGGGTTGCCCGGGTGCCAGCCGGCGACGGGCTCGTCGCCGGGGTGCGTGATGTCGTACACGGAGTCGGTCATCTGCTGCGCTCTCTCGTGGCTACGCGACCACGCGCAGGATCTCGTCGACGCTCGTGAGACCGAGCTTGACCTTCTCGAAGCCGTCCTGGCGGAGCGTCAGCATCCCCTGCGCCTGGGCGACACGGCTGATCTCGGCGCTCGAGGCGCGCGAGACGGCGAGGCGTTCGATCTCCTCGGTGACGGTCATGACCTCGTGCAGGGCGAGGCGGCCGCGGTACCCGGTGTTCGAGCAGACCGCGCAGCCGATCGGGGCGAAGAACGCCGGGACCTCGTCGCCGGGTCGCAGGAACCCGAGGCTGCGGAGCTGGTCGGCCTCGTACACGGCGGGTGCCTTGCAGCGGTCGCACAGCCGTCGCGCCAGACGCTGGGCCACGACGGAGTCCAGGGCGGAGCCGACCAGGAAGGGCTCGATGTCCATCTCGGTCAGGCGGGTCACGGCCGAGGGGGCGTCGTTCGTGTGCAGGGTGGACAGCACGAGGTGCCCGGTGAGGGACGCCTCGATGGCGATCTGGGCGGTCTCGTGGTCGCGGATCTCACCGAGCAGCACGACGTCGGGGTCGGATCGCAGGATCGAGCGCAGCGCCGACGCGAAGGTCAGCCCCGCCTTCGGGTTGACCTGCACCTGGTTGATGCCGGCCATCCGGTACTCGACCGGGTCCTCGACCGTGATGACGTTGATCTCGGGCTTCGCGACCGCGTTCAGGGTCGTGTACAGCGTCGTGGACTTGCCCGAGCCGGTGGGCCCGGTGACCAGGATCATGCCGTACGGCTTCGAGTACGAGCGCTGGTACGCCTGGAAGTTCTGCTCGAGGAGGTTGAGGTCCTTGAGGGTCAGCGACGTGTTCGTGTTGTCGAGGATCCGCATGACGACCTTCTCGCCCCACACGGTGGGCAGCGTCGCCACACGGAGGTCGATCTGGCGGCCACCGTGGCGGACCGACATGCGGCCGTCCTGCGGCTTGCGACGCTCGGCGATGTCGATGTCGCTCATGATCTTCAGACGGCTGATGACGCCGTTCTGGATGTTCTTCGGCGCCGGGGCCATCTCGTGCAGCACGCCGTCGATGCGGTACCGGATCCGGACCTCGTGCTCACCGGGCTCGATGTGGATGTCCGAGGCGTGGTCCTGGATCGCCTGCGACACGAGCAGGTTCACGAAGCGGACGATCGGGACGTCGTCGAGGGCACCGTCGGCCAGGTCGACCTGGGCCGAGGAGCTGACCGAGGCTTCTTCTTCGAGCGACGAGGTCAGGTCGTTGAGCTCGTCGTCGGCACGCAGGTAGCGGTCGAGCGCGGTGAGCAGGTCACGCTCGTCGACCTGGAGCGGCTTGATCGGTCGGCCGGACGCAGCGCGGGCGTCGTCGATCGCGAGCACGTTGGTGGGGTTGACCATCGCGAGGATGAGCAGCTCGCCCTCGAACCCGACGCCGAGGACGCCGTGCCGCCGGCAGAGCGCGGCGGGGAGGATCGAGACCGCGGTGCCGTCGACCGGGTAGTCGGTCAACGGGACGGTGCGGGAGTTGTTCGACGCCGCGCGGGCGGTGATGAACTGCGCCTCGCTCACGACGCCCTGGTCGACCAGCCCGCGGATCGCGCGCTCGTCCAGGTCCTCGTCGCCCGTCATCGAGTCGAGGTGCTCGATCGGCAGGGCGCCGTTCAGGATGAGGATCTCGGACAGGGTCGCCATGAGTCCTGTGCCTCCTTGGACTCGCGCGCGGCGAGACGTGGTCGGGTTGCGCACCACCAGGGATGTGGCGCTCGACCACGCTACTTCTGCGGCAGTCGTCGGCCGCAGTCCCAGAAAGAGGGGGCGGAGGGGGTCCGGATGCACCCAGAACTGGGGTCCGGGACACCCGACGTGACGGTCAGAGCGACGTCGACGCGGTGACGTGGACCTCGCCGGCGACGAACCCGAGTCGCTCGTAGATGCGCCCGGCTCCGCTCGGGTTCTCGGCGTCGACGTGCAGCACCGCAGCGGACAACCCGTCGGCGCGGATCGCCTGCAGCGTGGCATCGAGGACGATCGGGGCGAGCCCCGTCCCCCGTGCGGCACGCACGACGCCGACCCAGTGCACGTACCCGTACGAACGGCCCCGGGCAGTGAACCCGTCGGGCTCCACCTCGACGATCGTGAACGCCACGACCGAGCCGTCGGCACCGAGGACGACCCGCGACAGGTCCAGCCGGCTCTTGTCCGAGGTGAGGAACCCCCGCCAGTCCGACGCGACCATCGGCTGGGAACCCCAGTGATCGCGGAAGGCGTCGTTCTTGGCCGTCCGGAGCGGCTCGATGTCGTCTTCCGTGACGGGCCGCAGGACGAGCCCGTCCGCCAGGACGGGTACGGCACCGGCGTCCGGTCCGCGGTCGTCGAACACGACCTGCATGTCGAGCCAGGTACGCACCGGCGCGAAGTCGAGGTGCGCCGCCAGCCGGAGCACCGAGGACCCCTGCCGCCCACCGACGTCGAGCGTCGCCGGCAGGTCGACGTCGAGCGTCGCCAGGCGCTGGCGGGCCCGGCCGACCTGCCATGCGAGTACCTGCCGTCCGATCCCCTGCCCGCGCAGGTCGGGATGGACCGCCCCGTCGAGCACGGCGCGCGCAGCGGTGACGCGGGAGGGGACGTCGATGACGATGCCGTAGGCCTGCACACGCCCTCCAGCATCGACGCCCACCACGGTGTCCCTGGTGACGTCCAGCCCCTCGGTGGACAACGACCGTTCGAGGTCAGCTGTGGAGGGACGGGCGTGCGGGTCGTCGACAGCCGCCGACGCGACCGCGACGGCGTGCATCGCCCCGACGTCGGCCTGCCCGGCGGCCCGGAACGTCAGCCCGCCGATCGCCGTGGGGAACGAGAGGTGTGCCGGGGCCGTGATCCGTTCGCGCAGGGTCGCCATCCGTCCACAGTGCCATCTCACGATCCAGCCAGCTCCACTCGGCGCTGGGGCGTCACGGAAACCCCTCGACGAGCAGGCCCGACCGGGACCATGATGAGTCATGGACATCACGAGCGTGACCGTGGGGCTGCCCGTCACCGACATCGAGGCGTCCTGCCTCTGGTACGGCGCCGTCTTCGAGCGCACCGAACCGGACCTCGAGCCCGAGGACGGTGTCGCCGAGTACGAGGTCGGCGGGATCTGGATCCAGCTCTACGAGGACGACTCCGCCGAGGAGAACCCGGTGAGCGTGCGGTTCGGCGTCGACGACGTCGGGGCGCAGCACGCTCGCATCGGCGCGCTCGGGATCGACATCGGACCGGTCGAGTGCGTCGACGGCGCCGTGAACTGGTTCGACGTCCGCGACCCCGACGGCAACGTCCTCAGCCTGTTCTCGCTCGTCGACGAGACCGGTCGCGGATCGGGACGCGACAACGGCGCGGACCGCGCGCTCTAGACGCCACCGCTCGCAGGCCGGGAGGCCCGTGGCGGCCTGGCACCGTGCCTCCTGTCCGTCACGTGGTGACGACACGACGAAGGCCCCGCCTCCTTGCGGAGACGGGGCCTTCGTGGGATCACATCAGACTCAGTTGTACGTGCCCGGCGTGAAGTCGTCCGACGAGAAGCTGTCGAAGTCGACGAAGCTCAGGTCGGCGTCCGAGAACGACGAGTCGTCCGCGAAGATGCGGTTGGGGTACCGCTCTGCCTTCGCTTCTTCCGTCGCGTTCACGTCCACGTCGCGGTACCGGCTGAGGCCCGTCCCGGCGGGGATGAGCTTACCGATGATGACGTTCTCCTTGAGGCCGACGAGGTGGTCCTGCTTGCCCTCCATGGCCGCCTGCGTGAGCACGCGGGTGGTCTCCTGGAAGGAAGCGGCGGACAGCCACGACTCGGTCGCGAGGGACGCCTTCGTGATGCCCATGACCTCCTGGCGAGCCGAGGCGGTCTTGCGACCCTCCTGCAGCGCCGCACGGTTCAGCGCGTTGTAGCGCGACCGGTCGACGAGCTCACCCGGCAGCAGGTCGGTGTCGCCGTGGTCGACGACGGTGACCTTGCGGAGCATCTGACGGACGATGACCTCGATGTGCTTGTCGTGGATCGGCACACCCTGCGAGCCGTAGACGTCCTGCACACCGTTGACCAGGTGCTTCTGGACCTCTCGGACACCCTTGACCCGGAGGACTTCCTTCGGGTCGACGGTGCCGGCGATGAACTGCTCGCCGAGCTCGACGTGCTGGTTGTCCTCGATGAGGAGCGTCGCACGCTTGAGCACCGGGTAGATGAACGGCTCGTCACCGTTGTCCGGCGTGAGGATGATCCGACGGCCCTTGTCCGTGTCCTCGACGACGACGCGGCCGGGGGCCTCGGCGATCGGGGACGCGCCCTTGGGCGTACGGGCCTCGAAGAGCTCCGTGACACGCGGCAGACCCTGGGTGATGTCGTCGGCCGAGGCCGAACCACCCGTGTGGAAGGTACGCATCGTCAGCTGGGTACCGGGCTCACCGATGGACTGTGCGGCGATGATGCCGACTGCCTCACCGATGTCGACCAGGTTGCCGGTGGCGAGCGAACGGCCGTAGCACTTCGCGCAGACACCGACGGCCGACTCGCAGGTCAGGACCGAGCGCACCTTGATGCTCTCGACACCGGCTGCGAGCAGCTTCTCGAGGAGCACGTCACCGACGTCCTCGCGAGCCTCGGCGACGACCGTGCCCTTGGCGTCCACGGCCTCGGTGGCCAGGGTGCGCGAGTACACGGTGTTCTCGACGCGCGGGTCGCGGACCAGCTTGCCGTCGGCGTCCACGGTCGCGATCGGCAGCTCGAGGCCACGGGTCGTACCGCAGTCGTCCTCGCGGATGATGACGTCCTGCGAGACGTCCACGAGACGACGGGTGAGGTACCCGGAGTCCGCGGTACGGAGCGCGGTGTCGGCAAGACCCTTGCGAGCACCGTGGGTGGCGATGAAGTACTCCGCCACGGTCAGGCCCTCGCGGTACGAGTTGATGATCGGGCGGGCGATGATCTCGCCCTTCGGGTTGTTCACCAGACCACGCATACCCGCGATGTTGCGGACCTGCAGCCAGTTACCACGAGCACCCGACGACACCATGCGGTTGATCGTGTTGTCGACGGGGAAGTTGTCCCGCATCTCCTGCGCGATCTCGTTGGTGGCCTCGGTCCAGATCTTGATCAGGTCGGCGCGACGCTCGGAGTCGGTGATCAGACCCTTGTCGAACTCGCCCTGCACCTTGGCGGCCTGGATCTCGTAGCCCGCGATGATCTCCTTCTTGCGAGGAGGCGTCACGACGTCCGACAGGGCGACGGTCACACCGGAGCGCGTGCCCCAGTAGAAGCCGGCGTCCTTGATCCGGTCCAGCGCAGCGGCCGTCTCGGTCTTGGAGTACCGCTCAGCGAGGTCGTTGACGATCGCGGACAGCACGCCCTTGTCGGTGACCTTCTGGACGAACGGGTAGTTCGCCGGGAGGGTCTCGTTGAAGAGCGCACGGCCCAGGGTCGTCTCGAGGAGGACGGTGTCGCCCTGCTCGTAGCCCTCGGGAGCTTCACCCTCGGCGAAGTGGACACCCGTCATGCGGATCTTCGCCATGGCGTTGAGGTGCAGCGTGTGCTGGTCGTTGGCCAGGATCGCCTCGGCGACCGAGGAGAACGCACGGCCCTCACCGACTGCGCCCTCGCGGACGGTCGTCAGGTGGTGCAGACCGATGATCATGTCCTGTGCGGGCAGGGTCACCGGACGGCCGTCGGACGGCTTCAGGATGTTGTTCGAGGCGAGCATCAGGATGCGGGCCTCGGCCTGGGCCTCCACCGACAGCGGCAGGTGCACGGCCATCTGGTCACCGTCGAAGTCCGCGTTGAACGCAGCACACACGAGCGGGTGGAGCTGGATGGCCTTGCCCTCGACGAGCTGCGGCTCGAACGCCTGGATGCCCAGACGGTGCAGCGTCGGCGCACGGTTCAGCAGCACGGGGCGCTCGCGGATGATCTCCTCGAGCACGTCCCACACCTGCGGACGCGAACGCTCGACCATGCGCTTGGCCGACTTGATGTTCTGCGCGTGCGACAGGTCGATCAGGCGCTTGATCACGAACGGCTTGAAGAGCTCGAGCGCCATCTGCTTGGGCAGACCACACTGGTGCAGCTTCAGCTGCGGGCCGACGATGATGACCGAACGGCCCGAGTAGTCGACGCGCTTGCCGAGCAGGTTCTGGCGGAAACGACCCTGCTTGCCCTTGAGCATGTCGCTCAGGGACTTCAGGGCGCGGTTGCCGGTACCCGTGACAGGACGTCCACGACGACCGTTGTCGAACAGCGCGTCGACGGCTTCCTGCAGCATGCGCTTCTCGTTGTTCACGATGATCTCGGGGGCACCGAGGTCGAGCAGGCGGCGGAGACGGTTGTTGCGGTTGATCACACGACGGTAGAGGTCGTTGAGGTCCGACGTGGCGAAACGGCCACCGTCGAGCTGCACCATCGGGCGCAGTTCCGGCGGGATGACCGGCACGACGCCGAGCACCATCGCTGCCGGCGAGTTGCCGGTGGCGAGGAAGGAGCTGACGACGCGCAGACGCTTGATCGCGCGGATCTTCTTCTGGCCCTTGCCCTCGGCGATCTGCAGACGCAGCGCCTCGGCCTCGGCGGCCAGGTCGAACGCCTCGAGCCGGAGCTTGATCGCCTCGGCGCCCATGTAGGCGTCGAAGTAGATCCCGAACCGGTCCTGGAGCTCGTGGAAGACGGCGTCCTCGGGCTTGAGGTCGCCCACCTTGAGGTTGCGGAAGTCCTCCCACACACGCTCGAGACGGGTGATGTCCTCGTCGAACGACTTGCGGACCTGGGACATCTCCTTCTCGGCGGTGTCCTTGGTACGGCGCTTGACGTCGGCCTTCGCACCCTCTTCCTCAAGCGCTGCGAGGTCGTCCTCGAGCTTCTTGAGGCGGTCGGCGATGATCGAGTCGCGCTGGCCCTCGAGGGTCTTGATCTCGAGACGCATCTCGTTCTCGAGGCCCGGCATGTCCGCGTGACGGCCCTCTTCATCGATGTCGATGATCATGTACGCCGCGAAGTAGATGACCTTCTCGAGGTCCTTCGGCGCCATGTCGAGGAGGTACCCGAGGCGCGACGGGACGCCCTTGAAGTACCAGATGTGCGTGACGGGGGCAGCGAGCTCGATGTGGCCCATGCGCTCACGACGGACCGAGGACTTGGTGACCTCGACGCCGCAGCGCTCGCAGACGATGCCCTTGAACCGGACACGCTTGTACTTGCCGCAGGCGCACTCCCAGTCACGGGAAGGACCGAAGATCTGCTCGCCGAACAGACCGTCCTTCTCGGGCTTCAGGGTGCGGTAGTTGATGGTCTCCGGCTTCTTGACCTCGCCGTACGACCACTGACGGATGTCCTCGGCGGTCGCGAGGCCGATCCGAATGGCGTCAAAGGAAGTTGCTTCGAGCAATGTTCTTCTCTCTTGCTTGATTCAGGCTTCGATGTACGGGCGGGATCAGATGTCGTCGACGGACGACGACTCGAACCGCGAGGAGATGTTGATGCCCAGCTCCTCCGCAGCGCGGAAGACCTCGTCATCGTTGTCGCGCAGGCTGACCGCCTGGCCGTCGGCCGAGAGGACCTCGACGTTCAGGCAGAGCGACTGCATCTCCTTCATGAGGACCTTGAAGGACTCGGGGATGCCGGGTTCCTGGATGTTCTCGCCCTTGACGATCGCCTCGTAGACCTTCACGCGGCCGAGGATGTCGTCGGACTTGATCGTCAGGAGCTCCTGGAGGGCGTAGGCGGCGCCGTACGCCTCGAGCGCCCACACCTCCATCTCACCGAATCGCTGGCCACCGAACTGCGCCTTACCACCCAGCGGCTGCTGCGTGATCATCGAGTACGGCCCCGTCGAACGAGCGTGGATCTTGTCGTCGACCAGGTGGTGCAGCTTGAGGATGTACATGTAGCCGACCGAGACGGGCTCGGGGAACGGCTCGCCGGAGCGTCCGTCGAAGAGCTGCGCCTTGCCGGACGAGCCGATCAGGCGCTCGCCGTCGCGGTTCGGGAGGGTCGAGTCGAGGAGGCCCTCGATCTCGCGCTCGTACGCACCGTCGAACACCGGGGTGGCGACCTTCGTGCCCGGAGCGGCGCTGTGCGCTGCCTCGGGGAGGGCCGATGCCCACTCCTGGATGCCCTCGACGTTCCAGCCCTGCTTGGCGAGCCAACCGAGGTGGATCTCGAGGACCTGGCCGAAGTTCATGCGGCCGGGGACGCCGAGCGGGTTCAGGACGATGTCGACCGGGGTGCCGTCGGCGAGGAAGGGCATGTCCTCGACCGGGAGGATGGTCGAGATGACGCCCTTGTTGCCGTGACGACCGGCGAGCTTGTCACCCGCGGTGATCTTGCGCTTCTGGGCGATGTAGACGACCACGCGCTGGTTGACACCAGAGCCGAGTTCGTCGTCGCCGTCCTGCGAGTCGAACACCTTGACGCCGATGATCGTGCCCTCTTCACCGTGGGGCACCTTCAGCGAGGTGTCGCGGACTTCGCGCGACTTCTCGTTGAAGATGGCGCGGAGGAGGCGCTCTTCAGCGGAGAGCTCGGTCTCGCCCTTCGGCGTGACCTTGCCGACCAGGATGTCGCCGGGGCGGACCTCGGCACCGATACGGATGATGCCGCGCTCGTCGAGGTCGGCCAGCAGGTCCGGGCTGACGTTGGGGAGGTCACGGGTGATCTCCTCCTTGCCGAGCTTCGTGTCGCGGGCGTCGACCTCGTACTCCTCGATGTGGATCGAGGAGAGCGTGTCGTCCTTGATGAGGTTCTGCGACAGGATCATCGCGTCCTCGTAGTTGTAGCCCTCCCACGGCATGAACGCGACGAGGAGGTTCTTGCCGAGCGCGAGCTCGCCGTTCTCCGTCGCGGGACCGTCGGCGATGACCTCGCCCTGCTCCACACGCTCGCCGGCCGAGACGACCACGCGGTGGTTGTAGCTCGTGCCCTGGTTGGAGCGGTCGAACTTGCGCAGGTAGAAGGTCTGCGTGCCACCCTCGTCGAGCTGCAGGGTCACGGCGTCGGCCGAGACCTCGGAGACGACACCGGCCTTGTCGGCGGTGACGACGTCACCGGCGTCGATCGCGGTGTAGCCCTCCATGCCGGTGCCGACGAGCGGCGACTCGGAACGGAGCAGCGGGACGGCCTGACGCTGCATGTTCGCACCCATGAGGGCGCGGTTCGCGTCGTCGTGCTCGAGGAACGGGATGAGCGACGTCGCGACCGACACCATCTGGCGCGGCGAGACGTCCATGTAGTCGACCTCGCCCTTGGCGACGAGTTCGACCTCGCCACCCTTCTTGCGGACGAGGACCTTGTCGTCGGCGAAGTGGAACGAGTCGGTCAGCGGGGCGTTGGCCTGCGCGACGACGAACTCGTCCTCTTCCGAGGCGGTCAGGTAGTCGATGGTCTTCGTGACCTCGCCGCCCACGACGCGACGGTACGGGGTCTCGATGAAGCCGAACGAGTTGATCCGACCGAACGACGCGAGCGAGCCGATCAGGCCGATGTTCGGGCCTTCCGGGGTCTCGATCGGGCACATGCGGCCGTAGTGCGACGGGTGGACGTCACGGACCTCGACGCCGGCACGCTCACGGGACAGACCACCCGGGCCGAGGGCCGAGAGACGACGCTTGTGCGTCAGGCCCGCGAGCGGGTTGTTCTGGTCCATGAACTGCGACAGCTGGGACGTTCCGAAGAACTCCTTGATCGCGGCGACGACCGGGCGCACGTTGATGAGCGTCTGGGGCGTGATCGCCTCGATGTCCTGCGTGGTCATGCGCTCGCGGACGACGCGCTCCATGCGGGACAGACCCGTGCGGACCTGGTTCTGGATGAGCTCGCCGACGGCGCGGATGCGACGGTTGCCGAAGTGGTCGATGTCGTCCACGTCGAGGCGCAGCTGCACCGGCTCGCCGTCACGCACGCCGTTCAGCGTGGTCTTCTCGGCGTGCAGGGACACGAGGTACTTGATCGTCGCGACGATGTCCTTGACGGTCAGCACCGAGTCGGACAGCGGGGCGTCGATCCCGAGCTTGCGGTTGACCTTGTAACGGCCCACCTTCGCCAGGTCGTAACGCTTCGAGTTGAAGTAGAAGTTGTCGAGCAGCGCACGCGCGGCCTCGGCAGCGACCTGCTCGCCCGGGCGCAGCTTGCGGTAGATGTCCTTGAGCGCCTCTTCCTTCGTGAGGATGGCGTCCTTCTCGAGGGTCGACTCGATCGAGGCGAAGCCCTGGAACTCCTCCATGATCTCCTCGCTGGTCAGACCCAGCGCCTTGAGGAAGACCGTGACCGACTGCTTGCGCTTGCGGTCGATGCGCACGCCCACCTGGTCGCGCTTGTCGATCTCGAACTCGAGCCACGCACCACGCGAGGGGATGACGCGAGCGGAGTAGATGTCCTTGTCGGACGTCTTCTCCTGCTGGCGCTCGAAGTACACGCCGGGCGAACGGACGAGCTGCGACACGACGACGCGCTCGGTGCCGTTGATGATGAACGTGCCGCGTTCGGTCATGAGCGGGAAGTCGCCCATGAAGACCGTCTGCGTCTTGATCTCACCCGTCATGTGGTTCATGAACTCGGCGTTGACGTACAGCGGAGCGGCGTAGGTCTTGCCGCGCTCCTTGCAGTCGTCGATCGAGTACTTGGGGTCCTCGAGCTCGGGCGCCGTGAACGAGAGCTGCATGGTCTCGCCGAGGTCCTCGATCGGGGAGATCTCCTCGAAGATCTCCTCCAACCCGGAGTGCAGGGCGAGGTCGGTGCGACCCTGCTCCTGTCCCTCTGCGAGACGGGCCTTCCAGACGTCGTTGCCGACGAGCCAGTCGAAGCTCTCCGTCTGGAGTGCGAGCAGATCAGGAACCGTGAGGGTGTCCGTGATCTTGGCGAACGAGAGTCGCGAGTGGTTGCGACCGTTCTTGGGGTTGGTGGATGCGTTGGGCGCAGCAGCCAAGGGTGTGACCTCCGTAGGCCCCGTCGGGCCGATACTGACGAGCAGCATGTAGGTGAGTAGATGATCGCTCGGCGATCCCCGCGAGTTCATGCCCTGCGACCACGCCGACGCGTGCCTGACGCGGAACGTCGGTGCACGTGTGGGATGATCTCCGTGAGCGGGACCCGCCGCCATATACGGGTCCGGCTGCACCAGGGCGAGTTGAGCTTGTCCAACTCAGAACTCTGCGTCGACCGCAATATGACGACACGGATGCCAGGGAGCGCGAACTGCCATCATAGTTCGCGCCGAGTCGTGCTGTCCAGTCCTGGCTTGACCAGATTCGGCAGTGGCGTGTATAAGCCGCCGCGTGCCCGCAGAATTCCCGGCCCGCGCCCGGCCCGCGCCCGGCCCGCGACGGCCCGCGCCCGGCCCGCGACGGCCGGCGCCCGGCCCGCGACGGCCCGCAACGGGCCTGCGCACCCGGCCCGCGCAGTGGACCCGGCCGTGCGCTCAGCCGAGGCGCTCGCGCTCGACGTGCCCCGAGCCTCCCGGCCGGACCTGCCGTCCCGCCAGCGCACGCAAGGCGTCTTCGGGCCGGCGGGTGCGCACGAAGGTGACGCGGCCGCGGTCGTCGGTGAGCTCGATCCCGAGTCCGGGGGTGAGGATCAGTGCGCGCACGCCGCGACCGATCCGCAGGCCGACGCCGCCGTAGGTGCGGGCGTCCGCCTCGACGAGTCGGACGCCGGTGATGCGCTGACGCGCGATGCGCCGTGGCGGCAGCGGCCGGAAGTGCAGGGTGACGTGCGTGTCGGTGACGGCGAACCCGGCTCGCGCGAGCAACAGGAGCACGCCCGCCACGACGGCGACCAGCGCCGGCACGATGAGCGCGGTCTCCGGCGCGTCGCCGGGCCATGCGGTCACCGCGGCGGTCAGGCCGAGCCCGCCGAGGAGCAGGACCGCACCGACGACACGCATCCAGGTGGGCGCCGTCTCGTGGTCGGCGTGGGCTGGACGGGAGGCGCGGGGCACCCGGATCGACCGGCTCGCGGTCGTGCGCACGGTGGCGCGTGCCGTCGGTGCGGCCAGGCGTGCGGTGGGCACGCTCATCGTGTCGGCGGTCATGTCGGGTCTCCTGCGGCTCGGCGGAGTGTTGCATCCCGTATTTTACATGACGGATGCGATGTGATCACGGCCAGCGCGCGCGGGTGACCGGAAGGGGCACGCGGACGCGCGCCGACGGCGCGCACGCTCGCGCGGTGGGGGCGCTCGACGGCACGTCGTGGTCACGTCGGGAGGACGGACGCGCGAGGTGTGGGGCACTGCACGCATCGACGCGGTCCCGCGTGACGACCGGATGAACAGTACGGAATGAGTCTTGGCGTCCGCTGGCCGTCCATGTGTACGCATTCATGTGCCGGGCGGGGCCGGTCAGCGCGAGACGCGCGCGGCCGCGTCAGCGCGAGCCGCGCCCGGTGGCGTCAGCGCAGGACGCGCGCGACCGCCTCGGCGCGTGTGGCGACCC
The DNA here is from genome assembly GCF_025642935.1 of Curtobacterium sp. RIT-PI-V. Lineage (NCBI taxonomy): Bacteria > Bacillati > Actinomycetota > Actinomycetes > Micrococcales > Microbacteriaceae > Curtobacterium > Curtobacterium sp. RIT-PI-V. The sequence continues at coordinate 332,736 of NZ_JANZKM010000001.1, read as the reverse complement.
CGAGCTTCGCGAACACCTGGTTCACGTACGACTTCACCGTCGGCACCGTCAGGAACAACTCCGCCGCGATCTGCGGGTTCGTCCGGCCCGCCGCGATGTGCTCGAGCACGTCCGCCTCGCGCGGGGTGAGGTCCGGGAACCGCTCACGCAGCGCCGGCACAGCGGGCACGGACGCCGTCGCCCCGCCGCCGGCGAGCTGCGCCACCAGCCGCGCCCCCACCGTCGCGTCGAACGTCGACTGCCCCGACGCGACCGCCCGGATCGCCGTCGCGATCTCGGTCCGTCCGGCGTCCTTCGTCAGGTAGCCGCGGGCGCCCGCCCGGAGCGCGGTCACGATCGACTCGTCGTCTGCGTAGGTCGTCAGCACGAGCACCGCCACCTGCGGGTGGTCGGCCACGATGCGCGCGGTCGCCGTCGGTCCGTCGGTACCGGGCATGCGCAGGTCCATCAGCACGACGTCGGGGGCGTCACCGTCCACCGCCGCGATCGCCGCGGCGCCGTCGGCGGCCTCACCCGTCACCTGCAGGTCCGGCACGAGCGACAGCACCGTCACCAGGCCGTCGCGGACGATCGCCTGGTCGTCGACGACGAGGACACGGATGGTCACGAGGCGTCCCCCTCGGTGGTGACCACGGCGTCCACCGGCAGGTGCAGCGCGACGACGAACTCGTCGTCGGACCGCTCGGCCTCGACCGTCGCGCCGCTGCCGAGCTCCTCGACGCGCTCGCGCATCCCGAGCAGGCCCTGGCCGCCGCCGGTGAGCGGGTTGGCCACGACGACGTCCACGGCGTCGCCGTCGCGGATGACGGACAGCGACACGGGTCGGCCGGGGGCGTGCCTGCGGGCGTTGCTGAGGGCCTCGCGGACGACCTGGACGGCGGCGGCGCGGTGCGCCTCGTCGAGTGCGGCCAGGGTCGCGTCGCCCTGCACCACGATGGTGCCGCCGAACGAGCGGTGGGCGTCGACCAGGGCGGTCAGGTCGGTCAGGTCGGTGCGGTTCGTGTGGTCGGTGCGGTTCGTGTGGTCGGTACGGTTCGTGTGGTCGGTGCGGTTCGTGTGGTCGGTACGGTCCGGTACGTGGCCGGCGGACGACCGGGAGGCCCGGCTCGCGTCCGGCACGTCGGCTCCGTCGGTCCGCGTGGCCGGCTGCAGCGCCGTGGCCGGGTCCGGGGCGGTCGCACGGTCCGGGGCGGTCGTGCGGTCCGGGGCGGTCGTCGTGTCCGGGGCGGTCGTGCGGTCCGGGGCGGCATCGGGCTCGGCGTCCGCGTCGTCGCGGAGGGCGTGCACGGCTCGGCGGGCCTCGGCAAGGCCGTCCGCCGCCAGGGTCCTGGCCTCGCCGGCACGCTTCGTCGCGTCGTCGACCCGGCCGGCCTCGAGCAGGGCCTCGACCGCGTCGAGCTGCAGCACGAGACCGCCGAGCGAGTGCGCGAGCACGTCGTGGATGTCCCGCGAGGCCCGGGACCGGTCGGCGAGGAGCTGTGCCCGCTGCTGGTCCCGCTCGGCCTGCCGCGCACGCTGCGCCGCGACCCGGAACTGCCGGCGGCTGAACCCGATGAGCACGCCGAGCAGCAACCCGCCGCTCGTGCCCAGGACGAACTGGACCGAGGCGTGCTCGATCGTGGCGCAGACGGCGATGACCACCACCGCCCCCACCGCGGTGACCGCTGCGACCCAGACCGGCACCCGGAGGTTCGCGCCGAGCAGGACGATCCCGACGATCACGGGGACGATCATGAGCGAGTCGGTCACCACCACGGTCAGGGAACCGGCGACGATCATCACCGCGCCCGCGACGACGAGCAGCTGCGGCGTCCGGCCGGACTCACGGAGTGCCCACGCGGCGAGCGCCACCGCACCGAGCACCCACACCCACGCGGGGGGCTGCAGCTCGAGTCCGTTCTTCACGAACCAGAACCCGACGATCACGATGCCGAGGGCGTTGAGTCCCCAGGCGGTTGCCGAACGGGACCGACCCCCGGGGAGGTCGGTCGGGTCCTGTCCGCTCAGCAGGGTCACCGGACCATCATGCCGCGGGTGGCGCGGCCGCTGGCGGTCCGGTCTCCGCGGTCGCTCCGGTCTCCGCGGTCGCTCCGGTCTCCGCGGTCGCTTCGGTCTCCGCCGTGCCCGCGAGGGATGCGCTGGTCGATGACCACGGCGCGTGCGGCGCGGTTCAGGGCGAGCACGAGCAGGATCGCGCCGGTCGAGGTGAGCAGGTGCGCACCGAGGTGGCCGCCGAGGACGTCGAGGCCGACGCGCACGGCGATGAGCACGATCCAGAGCGACGCCCCGAGCCACCCCGTGCGGGACTGGATCGTCCGACCCTTGCTGTCCGGGGTGGCGGCGGTACGGAACCGGGTGATGGTGCCCATCGTCAGGCCCACGCCGATCGTGATCAGGGCCTCGATGCCGAGGAACACGACGTCGGTCGTGGTGATCGTCGCCCCCGACTGCGCCAGGACCACCACGCCGACGATCGCCATGATCATCGGCGTGCGCCAGATGCGCGCCGGGTCGAGGTACTGCCAGGTGGCCTGGCGGTACCCGAGGAAGCCGACGAGTGCGACGCCGATCAGGACGTTGACGAGGAGCTGGACCGACATGGTGTGCCTTTCGAGGTGACCCGGCGGGACGTTCCCGACCGATGGATCCAGACTCGTTCCGGCGGGTCCGCGGGCACACCAACCAGGGGTGGGGGCCCGGGTGGTGATCGCGGTACCGGTCGGGTGGTGTTCGATTGACGGCATGGCTGATGCGTTCGACGGGTTCCGGATCGGTGCGGGGTACTCGGTGGTCGAGCCGGACCGGCACCGCCCCGGGTCCTTCACGCTCGTGGTGGACGGCACGCCGCAGTCGCACGTCGACCTCGAGGACCCGACCCACCTGGCGTTCGAGTACATCCGGCGGATCGGCCACGCCATCGACCTGCTGCCGTCCGGCCCGGTCACGGCGCTGCACCTCGGCGCCGGCGCCCTGACGCTCCCCCGGTACGTCGCGGTGACCCGGCCGGGCTCCCGCCAGCAGGTCATCGAGCTCGAGCGCGACCTGGTGGACCACGTCCGCGAGGTCCTGCCGTTCCCCCGCGGTGCGTCGATCCGGGTGCGGTACGGCGACGCGCGCGAGGTGCTCGGCAAGCTCCCCTCCGGGCTGCGCGGAACGGTGGACCTGGCGGTGGTGGACGTCTTCGGCGGGTCGCAGATCCCGGCGCACGTGACGAGCATCGAGTTCTACCGCGAGGTCGCCGCGTTCCTGTCACCGACCGGCATCGTCGCCGTGAACGTGGCCGACGGCGCGGGCCTCGCGTTCGCGCGGGGGCAGGCGTCGACGCTGCAGGCCGTGCTGCCGTCGGTGGCAGCGGTGGCGGACACCGGCATGCTCAAGGGGCGGCGGTTCGGGAACATCGTGCTGCTCGGCTCGCCGACCGACCTGCCGATCGCCGAGATGCCGCGGCGGTACTCGTCGGACCCGATGCCGGCGAAGGTGGTCCACGGGGCCGAGTTGCGGGCGTTCATCGCCGGGGCGCCGATCGTCACCGACGCGACGGCCGTGGCGTCACCGGAGCCGAACCGGAGCGTGTTCGGCGCCTGACCCCGCGACGACGACGGGGCGGCGCGCGGGGCCGTTCCCGGGCACTCGGCGGGTGCGGCTGTCAGGATGGTCTGAACGACCGCGCAGGTGCGCGACCGAGCGATGGGATCCCCTGATGACGAACGACGACCGGAGCAACCAGGACCGGACGGGCGACGGCCAGGCGCCGAGCTGGGGCGGGGCCCCGCAGCAGCCCGCCGCCGACACACCGCGGTACGGCGAGCGGAGCGACCCGACGCCGCAGTACGGGCAGTCCGCCCCGCAGTACGGCGAGCAGCAGGACCAGTACGGGCAGCAGCAGAACCAGTACGGCCAGCAGCAGTACGGCCAGCAGCCGTACGCCGCGGCGCCCGCGAGCTCCGGCTCCCCCGCGTGGCAGAGCTACGAGGAGCCGAAGGCCAAGAAGAAGACCGTCGGCGTCATCGCGTTCGTGGTCGGCCTCGCTGCCCTGGTCGTTGGAGCCATCGGCGGGTACCTGTTCGGGCAGTCGTTCGGCGCTTCCGACGCCTTCCGCGAATCGATGCAGAACAGCGGGGCGACGCCGAGCGATGCGCAGATCACCGAGCTGATGACCTCGTCGAACGTCATCACCGGGTCCCTCATGTTCTACCTGGGCACGGCGCTCGGGCTGTGGGCGATCGTGCAGGGCATCATCGCTGCCGTCACCAAGCGTGGCCGCGGTTGGGGCGTCTTCGCGATCGTCCTCGCCGTCGTCGCGCTCATCGTCTTCGTCGTCGCGGTCGGCGTCGCTGCGGTTGCGGCGAGTGGGATGTCCTGACCCGCTGAACCGGTCCGGAACGGCCCGTCGTGCTCCGGCACGGCGGGCCGTTCCGCGTCCACCGACGCGAAGCCCGAGCGCGTCGCACCGGCCGCTCCCGGCAGAGCGCGGCTACCCTCGAACCGATGTCCCTCCCGCCCGACGACCGCCAGCAGCCCGACCCGTCCGACCAGTCCCGTGAACCGCGCCACGCGGCTCCCGTGACGGCCGGGGTCAGCCCGGGCAGCACCTTCGCGCCCATCAGCCTGCGGCCGGCGGTCGACGTCGACGCCGTGCACCAGCGTCTGCGTGACCTCGGTCAGAGCCGCAGCACCGAGGCGCTCGCGGAACGCGCCGAGCTCCTCCGCCTGCTCGGCCGCCTCGACGAGTCACTCGTCGTCGCGGAGGAGGTCTTCCGCCTCGCGATGTTCACGGGCGAACGCCAGGACAAGGTCGCTGCCCGGATCCGGCGCGCACACATCCTGCACGACCTCGGTCGGCACGACCGTGCCGCGACCGAGGCCGCCCTGGCCCGCGACACCGCGGCGACCGAGGAGTGGCCGGAGCTCGAGGGCGCGGCCGCCGAGATCGAGGGGTGGTCGCTGTTCGAGAACGACCGCTTTGACGAGGCGCGCGCCGCGCTGTCCCGCGCCTACCAGGCGTTCCGCCAGGCCGGAGCCCCGTCCGAGCGCACCGACGCCCTGCGCACCGCGGTCGAGGCGGCCATGCGCGCATCGATCACGCACCCCGCCGCGCCCGCCGACAAGCCGCGGACGGCCCGCGAGGTCGCCGCCCGCCGCGCCGAGGACGACGAACCGACGATGCGCGTCGCCGAGCCGGTCAAGCAGGTGCCGCCGATCCGCCGCCGGGTGCTCGGTGCGCCGGACGCCGCGCGGACCGAGGCCGACGACATCTGGGGCCGGATCGCCGCACGAGCAGCCAAGAAGGGCCAGGCCGACCCCCGCGCCGACCAGTGACCGCACTCGAGACGGTCCGCTCCCGGGCCGAGGCACTCATCACCGAGCACCTCGGCGCTGGTTCGTGGGCCTTCGGCTTCGACCACGCGAAGACCCGCGCGGGACAGTGCGACTTCGCCCGGAAACGCATCACCGTCAGCCGACACCTGGCCGCGCGGTTCTCGGACGACGACGTCGAGCAGGTCCTGCTGCACGAGGTCGCCCACGCCCTCGCCGGGGCACGTGCGGGCCACGGCCCGAAGTGGAAGCGGACCGCGGCCGCCATCGGGTACACGGGGTCGCGGCTGCACGACGGCCCGATCGCCAGCGAACTCGCACCGTGGATCGGGACCTGTCCCGCCGGACACGAGCACTTCCGGTACCGAACGCCCACCCGCCAGCTCGCCTGTGCGCGGTGCTCCCGCCGGTTCGACGCGCGCAACGCCATCGTCTGGCGGCGCCGGAGCGACGCTGACACCCCGTCGACGGTGGCCTCGACTACCGCATGAGTCCGTCCGCGCTCGGAGGCGCGCCGGTAACCCGTTAGCCTGGACGGATGCACACGGGGCAGCACATCCGCACGGACGCCGGATCCACCTGGTTCTTCGACGCCGGTCGGATCGCCCTGGACTTCGCGCACACGGGTGGGTTCGCCGACGACCCGGACGGCCGGCGTCCCCGATCGCAACTCGGTGAGCTGCTCGCGAGCCCGGCGGACCTGGACGAGTGGCTCAGCGACCACACCGAGCCGATCGACGTCGGGGCGAGTGCGCGCGAGCTCCAGGACGCCCGCGCGCTCCGCGCGGCGATCGCCCGCCTGGCCGTCGCCGCGGCCCCCGGCCCGGCGACCACCGCGGCCGAGCGCACCGCCGTCGCGGCGGGCCTGCGTGCCGGGACCGGCCGCACGCGCCCCGCGCCCGACGACATCGACACCGTCAACCTGTTCGCCGCCCTGCCGGACGTGCCCCCGAGCCTCCCGGGTGGCCGACGTCGTGCCGGAGCCAACCGCGTCCGACTGGCCCAGGCGCTGTCCAGCGTCGCGCGCGACGCCGTCGCGCTGTTCACCGAGGTCGGCTTCGACGACGTCGAGGCCGACGGCCGGCCGACGCGTCTGAGCCGCTGCTCGGCGGACGACTGCGCGCTGGTCTTCTACGACTCCTCGCGGGGCGGGACGCGTCGCTGGTGCTCGATGCAGCGCTGCGGGAACCGCGCCAAGGTCCGTGCGCACCGCGCTCGGCGCGCGGCGGCCTGACCGCGGAGTGAGCACGGCGTGACCACCTCTGGTGGCCGCGCCGCCACGGGCCTCCCGTCCACCCTTCGCGAGCGGTCACGACACCCCGCTCACCACCGCCGAGCGGTCACCAACCGTCGCCCGACAGCGGCGCAGCCGACAGATTGCGACCAGCCGACGAGAAGCAAACGACGAGTCGTGACCACCCGACCGCACAGGAGGCGCGTGGCCGCGCCGCCACGGGCCTCCCGTCCACCCTTCGCGAGCGGTCACGACACCCCGCTCACCACCGCCGAGCGGTCACCAACCGTCGCCCGACAGCGGCGCAGCCGACAGATTGCGACCAGCCGACGTAAGGCAAGCGATGAGTTGTGACCACCCGACACACTCACGCGCAAGTGGCGACCGGCCAGCGCAACGCCGTATCGAAGATAAAGATTCGGCATGCCGAATTCTCTGGCATGCTGGTCCCGTGACCGACACCGCCGCCGCCAGGACCACCGAGCAGCCCTCCGGTACGCCGCGCCGCCGCGCCACGAGCCTGACCCTGCTCGGCCCGGCGTTCGTCGCGGCCATCGCCTACGTCGACCCCGGCAACGTCGCCGCCAACCTCACCGCCGGTGCGAAGTACGGCTACCTGCTGCTCTGGGTCCTGGTCGCCGCGAACGCCAGCGCCGTGGTCGTGCAGTACCTGTCCGCCAAGCTCGGCGTCGTCACGGGCAAGTCCCTGCCGGAGCACCTCGGCCTGCGGATGCGTCGCACCCCGAGACTGCTGTTCTGGGGGCAGGCCGAGATCGTCGCGGCCGCGACCGACATCGCCGAGGTGATCGGCGGCGCACTCGCCCTGCACCTGCTCTTCGGCCTGCCGCTCGTCGCTGGCGGGCTCATCACGGGCGTGGTCTCGATGCTCCTGCTGACCCTGCACAGCCGCCGCGGGACCCGCACCTTCGAGGCCGTCGTCACGGCGATGCTCGCGATCCTGACCGTCGGGTTCTGCGCCGGACTGCTCTTCGCGCGGGTCTCCCCCGCCGAGCTCGTCAGCGGCCTGGTGCCGCGGTTCGAGGGCTCCGAGTCGGTGATGCTCGCGGCGTCGATGCTCGGTGCGACGGTCATGCCGCACGCGGTCTACCTGCACTCGGCGCTCGCCCGCGACCGGCACGGCGACGTGCCCGCCGGCCCCGAGCGCCGCCGCGTGCTCGTCGCGACCCGGTGGGACGTCGGTCTCGCGCTCGTCGTCGCCGGCGGCGTCAACATCTGCATGCTCGTCCTCGCCGCGGCGACGCTGCCCGGCGTCGCCGGCACCGACTCGATCCCCGGTGCCCAGCGGGCGATCGCCGACCACGTCGGGCCCGTCGTCGGAGTGCTGTTCGCGGTGGGGCTGCTGGCGTCCGGACTGGCCTCGACCTCGGTCGGCTGCATGGCCGGCGCCGAGATCATGAAGGGGTTGCTGCACGTCCGGATCCCGCTCGTGGCGCGGCGCGTGATCACCCTGGTGCCGGCGATCGTGCTGCTCGCGATCGGTGCCGACGCGACGATGCTGCTGGTGGTGAGCCAGGTGGTGCTGAGCTTCGGGATCGCGTTCGCGATCATCCCGCTGGTCGTCTACACGTCGCGCCGCAGCATCATGGGCACGGACGTGAACGCCGCGACCACCCGCGTGGTGGCGTGGGTGATCGCGGCGGTCATCGTGGCGCTCAACGTCGCGCTGATCGTGCTGACGGTGACGCAGTGAGCGCCATGACGTCGGTCGTCACTCGACGACCGTGACGTCCTTCCAGAACGCGACGTAGCCCGAGTAGTCCTTGCCGACGCGGTCGAACGACGACGGGATCGGCGTCGGGTAGGACCACGCGCGGTCCTGCAGCGCCTGTCCGTCGACGTTCACCGTGAAGTACTGGGTGTCGCCCTTCCACGGGCAGTGGTACTGGGTGGGGCTCTCGGTGAACAGCTCGGACTTCACGCTCGACGGCGGGAAGTACCAGTTGCCCTCGATCTTGATGAGGTCCTCTTCGGGGGCCTCCGCGATCACCGTGTCGCCGACGACTGCCTTCATGCGTTGCTCCTTCGCTCGCTGGTGCCGGACGGCCTGGACGGCGCTCCGGTCCCTGTCCGCCCGAACGCTACGCCCGGCCCCGCGATTCCCGCAGGACGACGAGGTCCGGTCCGACGGCGAGCGCCGCGTGCGACTGCTCGCGACCGAGGACGGCCGCGCTCTCGGACGCCGTGACCAGGTGCTTCACCGCGCGCCGGAGCCCGGTGTACGCCGCGCAGGCCGCGGCGGCCTCCGGCGAGGTGTGGTCGATCCCGACCGCGGCGAGTGCGTCGACGACGGCGCCGGCGGCGAGCAGGTCCTCGACGGCGAAGTCCGGTGCGTCGGGCACGTCGACGGTCTCGCCCGCGGCCTCGGCCGCGTCGTCCAGCGCTCCGGGATGGTGCAGTCCGGCGGCGACGACCGCGACGACGCACCGGTCGCCGCGATCGGCCTGGAGGCCCGTCACCCGTTCGGCGATCGCACTCGCGTTGCCGAGGTGGCCGAGCACGACCTCCGGACCGTCCGGCAGCTGGGCGGTCGCGTTCCGCAACGCGCGGCGCTGCGCCGCCGCGTCCGGCGAGGCCGGCAGGACGTCCACCCAGACGACGAGGTGTGCGCCGTGGACGATGCGTGCCGCACCACCGGCGCCCCACGCGAACCGGACCTGGTACTGCTCCTGGGTGCGTTCTGCCACGTCCGTCACGATAGCCGCCCGGACGATGCTGTCCCTCTCCACAGGGTGGCCGTCCCGACAGGCTCCACCATGGTCGACGACCGTAGGATGCACTTCCATGGAGATCGCCCCCGCGCCCACCCTGACCGGCGACCGTGTGACGCTCGAGCCCCTGTCGCAGGAGCACGCGGACGACCTGCGGGCAGCGGTGACCGACGGCGATCTGTGGCGCACCTGGTACACCTCGGTGCCCGCGCCGGCCCAGGTCGAGGACGAGATCGACCGCCGCCTCGCCGAGCACGAGGCCGGCCGCATGGTGCCCTTCGCGGTGCGTGACCGTCCGACCGGCCGCGTCGTGGGTTCGACGACCTTCATGAACATCGACCCGGGCAACCGGCACGTCGAGATCGGCAGCACCTTCCTGGCGAAGTCGGCGCAACGATCGGGCATCAACACCGAGGCGAAGCTGCTGATGCTGTCCCACGCGTTCGAGGCCTGGCAGTGCATCGCGGTGGAGTTCCGCACGCACTGGCACAACCACCAGTCCCGCGCCGCGATCGCCGGTCTGGGCGCCAAGCAGGACGGCGTGCTGCGGAGCCACTCGATCGGTCGCGACGGCACGCTCCGCGACACCGTGGTGTTCTCGATCATCGCCTCGGAGTGGCCGGCGGTCCGGCTGTCCCTGGCCGAGCGGCTCCGGCGGCACGACCGCGCCGAGGGGTCGCGCCGACGGTCCGCCCGGCACGCCTGACCGTCAGAGCGTGTGACGGACCGTCCGGTCGCCCAGTGGCTGGACCGGACGCGCGTTCTCGACGTGCGCTGCCTCGAGGTCGGCGAGCTGGTCGGCGCCGAGCTCGATCGGGTCCTCGAGCACGATCCACCGCACCCCCTCGGTGCACGGCGGCGTGGTGAGCGAGCCCTCGTAGGTCGCGAAGGATCGCGACGCAGGCAGCATCGCCTCGACGTCCACGGTGCTCTCGCGACCCGCCCCTGCCGTCGCCCCGGCGAGGTAGCTCTCGTACGCGGGGTTGTGCACGCCCCGCTCGGCGAGGACCCCGACGACGGTCAGGGCTCCGCGGTCGTCGGCGTGCACGAAGTGGAACTCCGCGTCGGCCGGATCGCCGTCGACGGTGTGCTCCGAGCCCGCGTGGAAGTGCATCTGCACCAGGTCGAGTTCCTCGCCGGCGACGGTCGTCGAGGCGCCGTCGTCAGCGGTGAACTGCACGGTGTGCCCGTTGTCCGCCGTCAGCCCCCGGACAGCACCCGAGCCCACGAGGTCGAGGTCGGCGCCACCGCGGGCCGCCGGGAGGTCGATCGGTGACTGCTGGTCGCCGGCGCCGCACGTGCCGTACTCGTCGGTGAGACCACCCCAGTGCTGCGGGGCACCCGCTCCCTCGTACGACCACGACGTGCCGGCGTCGTGCGCGTCGGCCTCGGGAGGCGTTCCGGCCGCGCAGCCGGCGAGGGCGAGGAGGACTGCTGGGGCGGCGAGCAAGGGGAGGCGGTGGTGAGTGGATCGCATGCTGTACACACTCACATACGTGTATTTCACATTTGCCGAGAGTGGTCGTCGGCCGCGAGCGTAGGGTCCTGGGCATGAACGTCGGTATCCGGATCGTCCTCGATGCGCCGGTCGACGCCGTGCGCGATGCCCTGCTGTCCCCGTCCGTGATGGTCGCGGTGACGAAGCCGTTCCTGGTGTACCGCTCGCGCAGCCCCGAGGGGTTCCCGGAGCGGTGGGAACCGGGGCACCCGCACCCGATCACCGCGAGTGCGTTCGGTCTGGTGCCGAGCGGCGACACGTACGTCGACCTCGACCTGTACGAGATCGACGGCGTCCCCGTGCAGCGTGACAACGGCGGCGGTACGAGCGGGCTGTTCGGCCGCATGACGATGCGCCACCGGATGGCGGTCGTGCCGGCTCCAGGAGAACGGACGCTGCTCATCGACCGCCTGACCTACCGGATGCGGCCGTGGCCACTCGGCGCACTGCTGTGGCCGGGGATGTGGGTCATCTGGCAGTGGCGGGCGTACCGGATGCGTGCCCTCGCACCCACCTGGCGGACGGATGCCGCCTGACCGAGGCGAGTCGGGCCTCCCGTCCACCGCGGAGCGGGCGTAGCCTCGACCACGTGAGCCAGACGCGCCCCCAGGAGCCGACGACCGACGACCGTGTGCGCAGCACGCTGGCGACCGTGGACTGGCGGCGCATGACGTTCGACCTGTACCGCCGCGTCCGCGCGACGCCCGATCCCCAGACGGCGCACGCACTGTGGCGGGAGACCCGCGACGCGATGTTCGCGGAGCACCCCGCGTCGCCGCTCCTGGACGACGATGCCCGCGACTTCGAGTCGCTGCCGGTGCCGGACTACGACCCCGCCTGGCGGTTCCAGGTGCGCATCGAACCGGCCGAGCCCGCCGAGTTCGACTACGAGACCGGTACCGACGGCACCGTGCACTTCGACCGCCTCGGCATCGTGACGGTCCCGGGCGTCGGCACGCTCGACGTCTGGTCGCACGGCGGCTACGGGGGCGGGCTGTTCGTCCCGGTGAAGGACTCCAGCGCCGGCAAGGCCCGCGGTACGTACGGCGGCGGACGCTACCTGCTCGACACGATCAAGGGCTCGGACCTCGGCGGCGACGACGCCGACTCGCTCGTGCTGGACTTCAACTTCGCGTACAACCCGTCGTGCGCGTACGACCCGGCGTGGGCGTGCCCGCTCGCGCCTCCCGGCAACACCGTGCCGGTGCCGATCCCGGTCGGCGAGCAGTACGACTTCTAGGGTGGAACGCATGGCAGGACTGGTCGCACTCGACGCCGGCGGACGCGTACCGCCCTTCGAGCAGGTCCGCTCGCAGATCGCGGCGCAGATCGGCGCGGGGTACCTCGTCGACGGCGAACGGCTGCCGAGCGTGCGAGGGCTGGCCGACGAGCTCGGGCTGGCGGCAGGGACGGTCGCGAAGGCCTACCAGCTGCTCGAGGAGGCCGGGCTCGTGCACACCGCGCGTGGTGCCGGCACCCGGGTGGTGCGGCCGGCCGAGGTGCCGGACGCCGTGGCCGATGCGGCCCGCGCGCTGGCAGCCGCTGCCCGCGCTGCGGGGCTGTCCGCCGACCAGGCAGCGACGGCGCTCAAGGACGCCTGGCCCGCGTAGGCGCGGGGCTTCGGGGGCGTACCTGGTGCTTCCGGGCGTACCTGGTCCGAAGTTCCGACCCAGTACGCCCGATTCGACGTTCCATCGCGAGCGTTCTGGGAAGGAACCCGCGCTCAGCAGTGCTCGAAGACGTACGCGTCGTCCGCCGGGGTCACCAGGTCGCGGTCCCGGAGGATCGTCATCGCGGGCCGGTCCTCCAGCCCGCACACCGATGCCCACGAGCGCTCGAGGGTGTCCGCGTACTCGATGTCGATGACCCGCTTGCCGTAGGCCTTCGTGTACGCCGAGCACTCCTGGTACTGCACACACTCCTCGGCGACGACGAAGTCGAACCCGGTCTGCTTCCGGCCGGAGGCCCCGAGCTGCGGCGTGTTCTTCTGCCCGACGGCCAGACCGTGGCGGTGCCCGGTGTCGACGAGTGCCTTCGCGAGCGCCAGGTTGCCAGCGCGCGTCAACCGCTTCCCGCTCCGGGTCCACGAATCGAGGTTGTCGAACTCGACCGCGTCGAACCCGCGGTCGGCGCAGCGGGCGATGGACTTCGCGAGCACCTTCGTGATGAGCGCGCGCTTCGCCGCCGTCCGGGTGTCGAGGAGCATCTCGTCCGGCCAGCCCGGGTCGGACACCGGCTTGCCGGCCCGGTCGCGCAGGATCGCCGAGGGGTACGACTTCGTCCACGTGCGGGCGGCCTCGGGCTGCGTCTGGAACCCGTTGACGTAGCAGATGTCGTACTTGCCCTTCGCGGGCTTCGCGGTGCTGTCCCGCTCGACGATCGTCACCCCGGACGGCGGCGTGTAGGAGCCGCCGAGCTGGTAGTCCGGGCGCCCCGAGGTCGGCAGGTTCCGGTAGCTCGCCGCAGCGCTGGTCGGAGCGGCCTCGGCGCAGCCGGCGGTGCCGAGGACGGCCACCAGGGCCATCGCGGTGGTGATCAGGACGGTTCGCGTGCGCACCCGGGAATCCTCGCATGCACACGGCGAACGGACCGGTCCTGGGTTCTGCGGGGCGCACGCGCTATGCTGGTGGTACTCGAGACGCCGATCGTCTCGTGCGTCGTACGGACGCCCCGAACTCCCGACCACGTTCCACTGATCCTCTGGTCGATGATCGAGCACCTCCCGAAGGTGCCCAGGCTTCTCTGCTGCGGCGACTGCGCCAGCCACCTCTGTTGGCGCGCATCCCGCCCGCGCGCTGCCTCAGAGCGCGCCCACAGCCGGTCTCATCCGGCTCGAAAGGTCACCATGACCACCGAAGACATCCGTTTCTCCGACCTCGGCGTCCCCGCCCCGATGGTCGCCGTCCTCGCCGACCAGGGCAAGGAGACCGCGTTCCCGATCCAGGAGGACACGCTCCCCGACTCCCTGCAGGGCAAGGACGTCCTCGGCCGTGGCCGCACCGGCTCCGGCAAGACGATCGCGTTCGCGATCCCGCTCGTCGCCCGCCTCGCCGCCAGTGGCCGCAAGCGCCGCGCCGGTCGCCCCCGTGCCCTGGTGCTCGCCCCCACCCGTGAGCTCGCGACCCAGATCGACGTCGCGCTCGCCCCGCTCGCCAAGGCCATGGGCCTCAACACCACGACCATCTTCGGCGGCGTCGGACAGGGCCGTCAGGTCGACGCCCTGCGCGGCGGCGTGGACGTCGTCGTGGCCTGCCCGGGTCGCCTCGCCGACCTCATGCAGCAGGGCCACGTCAACCTCGGTGACATCGAGGTGACCGTCCTCGACGAGGCCGACCACATGGCCGACATGGGCTTCCTGCCCGGCGTGACCAAGATCATGCAGGCGACGCCCGAGCAGGGGCAGCGTCTGCTGTTCTCCGCGACGCTCGACAACGGCGTGGACAAGCTCGTCAAGAAGTTCCTGCACAACCCGGTGATGCACTCCGTCGACGAGGCGAACAGCCCCGTCGAGGCGATGACCCACCACCTGTTCGAGGTGGCCGACGCCGACGCGAAGAAGCACCTCGTGAGCACCCTCGCCTCGGGCAACGGCCGCCGCATCCTCTTCATGCGCACGAAGCACCACGCCAAGCGCCTCGCCAAGCAGCTCAGCAGCCAGGGGATCCCGGCCGTCGACCTGCAGGGCAACCTGTCGCAGGGCGCCCGTGAGCGGAACCTGGCGAAGTTCTCGTCCGGCGAGGCCCTCGTCCTCGTCGCCACCGACGTCGCCGCCCGTGGTGTGCACGTCGACAACGTCGAGCTCGTCGTGCACGTCGACCCGCCCACCGAGCACAAGGCGTACCTGCACCGCTCGGGCCGTACCGCCCGTGCCGGTTCGTCCGGTGACGTCGTCACGGTGACGATGCCCGCCGAGCGTCGCGACGTCGCGCAGATGATGCGTGCCGCAGCGATCAAGGTCACCCCGCAGCAGGTCACCGCGAACTCCCCGGCGGTCACCACGCTCGTCGGCGAGGTCGCCCCGATCCGCCACGTCGCCGAGGACCAGCCCGCGCAGCAGCAGCGTCAGCCGAAGCAGCGCTCCGCCGATTCCGCCGGTGACCGTGGTCGTCGTGGTCGCGGCGGCCGTCCGGGAGGCTCGGGGCAGCCCGCGCGCTCCGGCTCGGCTTCCGAGTCCGCCGGTTCGGCCGGGGGCCGTCAGGGTCGTCCGGCTCGCGGCGCACGTTCCGAGGGCACCGGGCGTTCCGCGGCCGCGGGCTCGACGGGTGGTCGCCGCAGCGGCGGCAGCCGTCGCGCCGGCAGCGACACCGTGCGCGGTGGGTCCTCTGCGGTCTGGTCCTCGGACGGTGGCTACGCCGCGGGCCGTGGAGCCGGCCAGGAGTCGGGCGGGGGCCGTCGTGGCTCGTCGCGCCGTGCCTCCCGTCCGGCCGGCGCTGCCGACCGCCACTGATCTGTCGACCCGGCTCGCGCTGACCAGCGGGGGACAACCTTGGGGGCGCCTGCGAAGCGGACGCCCCCGAGGCGTAGGTTCTCCTTCACCGGATGCCGCGCAAGCGGCTGACGGGGAAACGTCCGCTGTTGGAAGGAGTGCCTATGGCTGGGATCGAAGACATCAAGAACGCCGCTGAGAAGGCGGCAGGCAAGGTCAAGGAGGCCGTCGGGAACGCGACGGACAACGACCACCTCAAGGCTGAGGGCAAGACCGACCAGGTCAAGGCCGACACCAAGCAGGCGGGTACGAACGTCAAGGACGCCGCTTCCGGCGTCGCCGACAGCCTCAAGAGCGACCGCGACACGAAGTAACAAGCCGGTCCAGTACCGCGCTGCGAAGCCCCCGGATCCGATCGGATCCGGGGGCTTCGTCGTGTGCGGCTACGGGCCGTGCGTCACATGAGCGCGCCGACCGACGCGAGGCCCGCGCGGAGCAGGGCGCCGCGGCCACCCTCCATGTCGTCGGCGACGCCGTCGGACGCCGCTTCCGACGGGGTCATCCAGGTGAGCTCGAGGGCGTCCTGGCGGGGCTCGCACGTGCCGGTGACCGGCACGACGTAGGCCAGCGAGATCGCGTGCTGCCGCTCGTCGGTGTAGACCGAGGCGCCGGGTAGCGGGAAGTACTCGGCCACGGTGAACGGCGTCGGGCTCGACGGCAGCTGCGGGAACGCCATCGGGCCGAGGTCCTTCTCGAGGTGGCGGAAGAGCGCCGTGCGGATGGACTCGCCGAACATCACGCGACCGGACACCAGGGTGCGGACGATCGAACCGCTCGGGGCCACGCGCAGGAGCACCCCGACCTCGGTCACGACGCCGAGCCCGTCGGTGCGGACGGGGATCGCCTCGACGTAGCAGATGGGGAGTCGACGACGCGCGTTGGCGAGTTCCTCGTCGGACAGCCAGCCGGAGTCGGGGTCGGGGGTTTGCAACGAGGCCATGCACCGTGTCTACCAGGGACGGCGTCGAGTTCGGCGGAAGGCGCGGGACTTGGGGATGGTTAGCGTTGTCCACATGATCGATGCAGACCTGGTGCAGTGGACCCGTCCCGCGGAAGAACGCGCAGGGACACCGCTGCTCGTGACCATGCACGGGGTGGGGTCGAACGAACGCGACCTGCTCGGACTCGCCCCCGCGCTGCCGGCGGCCTGGACGATGGCGTCACTGCGGGCACCGATGCCGTGGGGCCAGGGGTTCAGCTGGTACCCGCTCGGGACGCCGGGCTCCCCCGCACTCGAGCCCGTCGACGCCGCGGTCGCCGAGGTGCTCGCGTGGGTCGACTCCGTCGCCGCCGACCACCAGCGGATCGGGTTGCTCGGGTTCTCGCAGGGCGGGTCGATGGCGCTGCAGCTGCTGCGTGCACGACCGGCTGCGTTCGCGTTCGCGGTGTCGCTGTCCGGGTTCGTCGTGCCGGGGGTGACGGACCCGCGTGACGACGCCGTCGCCGCCGTCCGCCCGCGGGTCTTCCTGGGGCACGGCGACCTCGACCCGGTGATCCCGGCGGAGGCCACTGCGCGGACGCAGGCGTGGGCGGCGGCGAACACCACCGTGACGGACCGGACGTACGCGGGCCTGCCGCACGCGGTTTCGGCAGCGGAGCTGTCGGACGTCGCGGCGTTCATGGACGGCGCGTAGGAGCCCCGAGACTCGGGCTTGGCGGCATCGCTCGCGCTCGCGAGCGCGAGTGATGCCGCTCAGGCCGAGTCTCGCGGTGGGCGGGACCAGACGATCGACGGGAGGCACGGTGCCAGCTGGCACCGTGCCTCCCGTTCGTGGGTTCCGACGTCAGTCGGCGAGGATCTGCAGCAGGTCCTTGCGGAGCTGGTCGACCTTGGCGGTGGCGGCCTTGGCCTGGTCCTCCGTCGCGGTCGTCCGGTACATCTGCAGGACGCCCATGGTCTTCCGGAGCGCCTCGAAGAACTCGCGCTGCGCGTCCGGGATCCCGGGGGCCGCGTCGAGCGCCGCTGCGATCTCGTCGGCCTTCGCCTCGGCCTCGGCCTTGCCGGCGTCGGTGAGCTCGAAGAGCGTCTTGCGGCCGTCGCCCGACGAGACCACGAGGTCTTCGTCGACGAGCTGCTGGAGCGTCGGGTAGACCGAGCCGGGGCTCGGCTTCCAGGCGCCGCCGGTGCGCTCGGCGATGGTCTTGATCACGGCGTAGCCGTTCTGCGGCCCCTCGGCCAGCAGGCCGAGGATCGCGAGGCGGACGTCACCGCGGCGGCGGCGTTCGCGACCGAAGCCGGGTCCGCCGAAGCCACCGAAGCCGGGGCCGAAGCCCATGCCCGGCCCGAAGCCCGGGCCGAAGCCGCGGCCACCTCGGCCGCCGTGCTCGTGGTCACCGCGGTCGCGGCCGGGGAAGCCGGCGCCGTGGTGCTGCCGCGCGCCGCCGAAACGGGGGCCGCGCGGGTGGTGGTTGCTGTCGTTGTCGTTGTGCATGGGGCGCATGATGCGTCCTTCCTTGTTGCTGAGTCGGCTCGCGATCGGTCTGACTGGTTTCGTCTTCGTCGTATCGCGATGTGTTTACGATAGATCGCTAACTATCGTCTTGTCAAGGGGTACTCCCCGCTCGGGCTGCTGTCGGTGGTGACGGGCAGGATGGGACGGACCATGACGGACGTCTTCGAGCGCTTCTCCCCCGCGACCGCGGAGTGGTTCCGTGGTGCGTTCGACGCCCCCACTCCTGCACAGGCGGGCGCGTGGGACGCCATCTCGACGGGGCAGCACGCACTCGTCATCGCGCCGACCGGTTCCGGCAAGACCCTGGCCTCGTTCCTGTGGTCGATCGACCGGCTCATCAGCGCGACCGACCGGCCCCCGGCCAAGCAGCGCACGCGGGTCCTGTACGTCTCGCCGCTCAAGGCCCTCGGCGTCGACGTCGAGCGGAACCTGCGCAGCCCGCTCGTCGGCATCACGCAGACGGCCCGGCGGCTCGGCACCGAACCACCCGAGGTCACCGTCGGGGTGCGCAGTGGCGACACCCCGTCGTCGGACCGGCAGAAGCTGCTCCGCCAGCCGCCGGACATCCTCATCACCACGCCCGAGTCGCTGTACCTCATGCTCACCTCGCAAGCGCGCGAGACCCTGGTGAACGTCGACACCGTCATCGTCGACGAGGTCCACGCCGTCGCGTCGACCAAGCGCGGGGCGCACCTGGCCGTCTCGCTCGAACGGCTCGACGACCTGCTCGACAAGCCGGTGCAGCGCATCGGGCTGTCCGCCACGGTCCGGCCGCCGGAAGAGGTCGCCCGGTTCCTCGGGGGTCGGGCACCGGTGACGATCATCGCGCCGCCGGCGCAGAAGACCTTCGACCTGCGCGTCGTCGTGCCGGTCGACGACATGGCCGAGCTCGGTGCTCCGCCGGTCGGTGCGGACGCGTCCGACGCACCCTCGAACGGCTCGATCTGGCCGCACGTCGAAGAACGTGTGGTCGACCTCGTCGAGGAGCACCGGTCGACGATCGTGTTCGCGAACTCGCGGCGACTGGCCGAGCGACTCACCGCGCGGCTGAACGAGATCCACGAAGAGCGCGTCCTCGCTGCGGCGGCTCCGGCTTCGGCCGCGATGGGCGATGCGCTGGTGCCGGCGGGTGTCTCGCCGGCCGACGACGGGCTGCCGGTGGCGCGGGGTCGCCCGCAGTCGCCCGCGCGGACCTCGGCACACGCGGTCGCACCCCAGGGCACGAAGCGACCGCCGGCGCAGGTGATCGGCGCATCCGGGCAGACCGGTGGCGGCGGCTCCGACACCGCAGTGCCCGTGCTCGCCCGCGCCCACCACGGCTCGGTGTCGAAGGACCAGCGCGCCATCATCGAGGACGACCTGAAGTCCGGTCGACTGCGGTGCGTGGTCGCGACCAGTTCGCTCGAGCTCGGGATCGACATGGGCGAGGTCGACCTCGTCGTCCAGGTCGAGGCGCCGCCCTCGGTCGCGAGCGGCCTGCAGCGCGTCGGGCGTGCCGGGCACCAGGTGGGCGAGATCTCCCGCGGGGTGCTGTTCCCGAAGCACCGCGCCGACCTCGTCAACAGTGCGGTCACGGTGGAACGGATGGTCTCGGGGCAGATCGAGTCGATCTCGGTGCCGGCGAACCCCCTCGACGTCCTGGCGCAGCACACCGTCGCCGCCGGGGCGATCGACACCGTCGACGTCGAGCAGTGGTTCGACCTGGTCCGGCGCAGCGCTCCGTTCAGCGGCCTGCCCCGGTCGGCGTTCGACGCCACGCTCGACCTGGTGACCGGGCGGTACCCGAGCGACGAGTTCGCCGAACTCCGCCCGCGGCTGGTGTGGGACCGCGTGCACGGCACCCTGACCGGACGCCCCGGTGCCCAGCGGCTCGCGGTGACGAGCGGTGGCACGATCCCGGACCGCGGCATGTTCGGCGTGTTCATGGTCGGCGAGAAGGCGTCCCGGGTCGGCGAGCTCGACGAGGAGATGGTCTACGAGTCCCGCGTCGGCGACGTCTTCGCCCTCGGTGCCACGAGCTGGCGGATCGAGGAGATCACCCACGACCGGGTCATCGTGAGCCCGGCGTTCGGACAGCCCGGTCGGGTGCCGTTCTGGAAGGGCGACGGCATCGGCCGCCCCGCCGAACTCGGTCGCGCGACAGGGGCGTTCGTGCGCGAGGTCGAGGGCGCCTCGGACGACGACGCCCGGGCCCGGGTCGCCGCCGGCGGCCTCGACGAGCGTGCCGTCACGAACCTGCTGACCTTCCTGCGCGACCAGCGCGCGGCCACCGGTCACGTCCCCAACGACACCACGCTCGTGGTCGAGCGCTTCCGCGACGAACTCGGCGACTGGCGGCTCATCCTGCACTCGCCGTACGGCATGCAGGTGCACGCGCCGTGGGCCCTGGCCGTCGCGGCGCGTCTGCGGGAACGCCACGGCATCGACGGCGACGCGATGGCCGCCGACGACGGCATCGTGGTGCGCATCCCCGAGACCGACGCCGAACCGCCGGGTGCCGACCTGTTCGTGTTCGAGCGCGACGACCTCGAGGCACTCGTCACGGACGAGGTCGGTGGGTCGGCGCTGTTCGCCGCGCGGTTCCGCGAGTGTGCGGCGCGCGCCCTGCTGCTGCCCCGTCGGAACCCCGGGCAGCGGTCGCCCCTGTGGCAGCAGCGGCAACGGGCCTCGCAGCTGCTCGAGGTGGCCAGGAAGTACCCGTCGTTCCCGATCGTGCTCGAGACCGTGCGCGAGGTGCTGCAGGACGTCTACGACCTGCCCGCCCTGCTCGGCATCGCCGACCAGATCGCCGGCCGCCGCATCCGCCTGGTCGAGACCGAGACCGAGACGCCGTCCCCCTTCGCACGGTCGATCCTGTTCGGGTACGTCGCCGCGTTCATGTACGAGGGCGACTCCCCGCTCGCCGAGCGTCGGGCTGCGGCGCTCTCGCTCGACTCGACGCTGCTCGGCGAACTGCTCGGTCGGGCCGAGCTGCGGGAGCTGCTGGACCCGGCGGTCATCGCCTCGGTCGAACAGGACCTGCAGCGGCTCTCGCCGGACCGCCGCGCCCGCGACGCCGAGGGGCTGGTCGACGTGCTGCGGCTCGTCGGCGCGCTCGACGTCGACGAAGCCGTCGACCGCAGCTGGCTGGCGGCGTCGGACGACCGCACCGCCGCTACGACCGAGGTGCAGACCGTGCTCACCGCGCTCGAACGGGACCGCCGCGTCCTGTCGTTCTCGCACGCCGGGTCCACCCGTTGGGCCGTCATCGAGGACGCCTCGCGCCTGCGTGACGCCCTCGGGGTCCCGCTGCCGATCGGTGTACCGACCGCGTTCGTCGAACCCGTCGCCGACCCGCTCGGTGACCTGGTCGGCCGGTACGCCCGGTCGCACGGGCCGTTCTCGGCGCAGGAGGCCGCGGGGCGCCTCGGCCTCGGGGTCGCCGTCGTGCAGGACACCCTTCGCCGTCTGGTCGCCGACCGGCGTGTGGTCGAGGGCGAGTTCCGCCCGGATCGGCAGGGCGCCGAGTGGTGTGACGCCGAAGTCCTGCGGCGGATCCGCACGAAGTCGCTCGCCGCGCTCCGCCACGAGGTCGAGCCGGTGTCACCGGACACGCTCGCGCGCTTCCTGCCCGCCTGGCAGCACGTGCAGACCCCCGGCACCCGCGGCGGCCTGCGCGGGGTCGACGGAGTCCTGCAGGTGATCGACCAGCTCGCCGGCGTCGCCCTGCCCGCCAGCGCCTGGGAGACCCTGGTGCTGCCCGCGCGCGTGACCGACTACTCGACGAACATGCTCGACGAGCTCACCGCCACCGGCGAGGTCCTGTGGTCCGGCGGCGGGACCCTGCCCGGCAACGACGGCTGGGTGCGCCTGCACCTGGCCGAGACCGCCTCGACGACCCTCGCGGAGCCCTCCGGCGACGAGACCACCGAGCTGCAGCGCGACGTGCTCGGGGCCCTGGCCGGCGGTGGCGCGTACTTCTTCCGCCAGCTCGGGCAGGCCGTCGGCAGCACCGACGACCCGGCCATGACGACGGCGCTGTGGGACCTGGTCTGGGCCGGACAGATCACGAACGACACGTTCGCCCCGCTGCGATCGATGCTCGGCGGCAAGGCGAAGAGCACCAGTGCGCCTCGGGCCCGCGCCTACCGCGGGCGCCGCCGTCCGACGATGCCGACGCAGTCCGGTCCGCCGTCCGTCGGCGGTCGCTGGTCCCTGCTGCCGCTCGCCGAGTCCGACTCGACCGTGCGGGCTGCGGCGACCGCCGAACAGCTGCTCGAGCGGTACGGGGTCGTGACGCGCGGTGCCGTCCAGGTCGAGGGGGTCCGGGGTGGGTTCGCGGGCGTGTACCGGGTGCTGTCGCGGTTCGAGGAGTCCGGGCGGGCGCGACGCGGGTACTTCATCGAGGGGCTCGGGGCAGCACAGTTCGCCACCGGCCCGACGATCGACCGGCTCCGCACCTACGCCCGTGAACTCGACGACGACGAACGTGTCGATCCGGACCGGAAGCGCGAAGCACTGACCCTGGCCGCGACCGACCCCGCGAACCCGTACGGAGCATCGCTGCCCTGGCCGTCCGACGACCGCGCGGCCGTCGACGGGGACGAGACGTCCGCCGACGCCGCCCCTGTGGGTGCGGCTGCGCAGAAGGCCTCGGCACCGACTGCCACGGGCGTGCGCGGGCACCGGCCCGGACGCAAGGCCGGAGCGCTCATCACCACGGTCGACGGCCGGCTCGCGGTGTACGTCGAGCGGGGCGGCAAGTCGGTGCTGACCTTCACCGACGACCCCGCCGACCTGGCCGTCGCAGCGGCGTCGATCGCGGGCATCGTGCGCACTGGGCTGCGGAAGCTCGCGGTCGAGCGCGTCGACGGCGAGTTCGTGCTCGGCACCCCACTCGGCACCGCACTGGGCGACGCCGGGTTCACCGCCACACCGCAGGGACTCCGGCTCCGTGCCTGAGGGCGACACCGTCTACCGGGCGGCACATCGGTTGCACACGGCGCTCGCGGGCAAGGTCCTGACCCGGAGCGACTTCCGGGTGCCCGCGTTCGCGACCGTCGACCTGGTCGGCCGCACCGTCGACGAGGTCGTGCCCCGCGGCAAGCACCTGCTGCACCGGATCGGGGACCTGACCGTGCACTCGCACCTCAAGATGGAGGGGCGGTGGGACGTCTACGCCCCCGGAGAGCGCTGGCGACGCCCGGCGCACCAGGCGCGCGCGATCCTCGACGCCGAGGACGTCTCGACCGTCGGCTTCACGCTCGGGGTGCTCGAGGTGATCCCCCGCGACCAGGAGTCCGAGGTCGTCGGGCACCTCGGCCCGGACCTGCTCGGGCCCGACTGGGACGCCGACCTGGCACTCGAGAACCTGACGCGGGATCCTGCACGTCCGGTCGGACTCGCCCTGCTCGACCAGCGGGTGCTCGCCGGCCTCGGCAACGTCTACCGCAACGAGCTCTGCTTCCTGCGCGGGGTCCTGCCGACCCGCCCGGTGGCCGAGGTGCACGACGCCGGCCGCACGATCGCCCTGGCGAGCCGACTCATCCTGGCGAACCGGGACCGCAGCCACCGGGTGACGACCGGGATCGACCGCCCGGGGCGTCGGTTCTGGGTCTACGGACGAGCGGGCAAGCCGTGTCTGCGGTGCGGCACCCGGATCCGACGAGGAGACCTCGGCGATTCGGAGCTCACCCTGCGGGACACCTACTGGTGCCCGCGCTGCCAGACCTGAGCCACGGGCGCAGGGACGAGCACCGGCGTGCTCACCGGGCGACGGGGTGCAGCCGCTCGGCGGCAGTCGTCCGCACGGCGTCCGTCACCCGCTCGAGCAGCGGCGACGCCAGGTTCCACCGTTGCCACCACAGGGCGACGTCGGCCCGGCGCGTCGGGGTGAGCTCGAGCAGCTCGCCCCGTGTCAGGGCATCGAGGCACTGCGCCTCGGGCAGCATCCCCCACCCGAAGCCGAGCGAGACCGCCCGTGCGAAGTCGGCCGACGTCGGGACGAAGTGGCGTGGGCCGGAGGGCGCGTGGCCGAGCACCCGGCGGAGGTAGCCCTGCTGCAGGTCGTCATCACGGTCGTAGTCGACGAGCGGCACCCGGTCGAGGCGGCTCAGCATCCGCCGCTCGGTGTCGGCGTCGGACAGGTAGCGGTCCACGAACGCCGGCGATGCCACCGCCCGGTACCGGTCGATGCCGAGCGGCACCGACGAGCAGCCCTGCACGGGGTCCGCCTCGGCCGTCACGGCACCCATCACCGTGCCGGCGCGCAAGAGCTCGGCGGTGCGGTCCTGGTCCTCGCGGTGCAGGTCGAAGACCACCTCGGTGTCGACACGGACGAGTGCGAGCGCATCGAGGAACCACGTGCCGAGCGAGTCGGCGTTGACGGCGAGCGGGATCGACGGCACCGCGGACCCCGCACCCCGGGCATCGGTCTCGCCGAGGGCGCGGGCGGTCTCGTCGTCGAGCAACCGCACCTGACGTGCGTGCCGGAGCACGACCGCGCCGTCGGCCGTCGGGGTGACCGGGGTCGTCCGTTGCAGCAGGACCCGACCGACCTGCTGCTCCATCGACTTGATGCGCTGCGAGACCGCCGACGGGGTGATCGCCAGGGCCCGGGCGGCCGCGTCGAGCGTGCCGTGGTCGACGGCGGCCAACAGGGTCTCGAGGTGCTCGCGCTGGAACCGGACCATGCAGTGCAGCTTACGGTGCTGAAGGAACGTGAGCTGGTCTACAGACCACGGCGCACCTAGCGTCGTGGACGTGACCGCACTCCTCCCCCTGCTCGCCGGCCTCGGCACCGGACTCGCCCTGATCGTCGCGATCGGTGTGCAGAACACCTACCTGCTCCGGTTGGCGGTCAGCTCAGGGCTGCGGGTGGTGACGGCGGCGGTCGTCGTGTGCGCGGTGTCGGACGCCGTGCTCATCGTCGCCGGGGTGCTCGGCGTCGGGGCCGTGGTCGAGCGGTTCCCGGTGGCGCTCGTCGTCGTACGGTTCGTCGGGGCCGCGTTCCTCGTGACCTACGGCGTGCTCGCCGCGCGACGGGCGCTGCGGCCGTCGAGCGACGCCATGCGAGTGGCCGACGAGGCGGCGGACGACGGCGTGCCGGAGCCGGCCGCGGGCAGTGCACCCGAGTGCCCGGGGACGGTGGTGGCGGGGCGGACGCGCACCGTGCCTCCCGGCCAGGCGGTGACCATGCGCACGGCGGTGGCGACCATGCTCGTCTTCACGTGGGCGAACCCGCACGTGTACCTGGACACGCTGGTGTTCCTCGGTTCCGTCGCGAACCAGCAGGGGCCGGACGACCGCTGGCTGTGGACCGTCGGCGCCGTCGCGGCGAGCTGCCTGTGGTTCGGCGCGCTCGGGTTCGGCGGGCGACTGCTCCGGCCGCTGTTCGCGAAGCCGGTGACGTGGCGGGTGTTCGACGGCCTGGTCGCCGTCGTGATGCTGGGCTTCGGCTTGCTGCTGGTCGTCGGCGCCTAGGAGGCCGGAGCCCGCTACTGCTGGCCCTTGCCGACCCGGCTGTTGCGGCGGCTGTAGCCGAAGTAGATCGCGAAGCCGATGACGAGCCAGACGACGAACCGCAGCCAGGTCTCGACCTCGAGGTTCAGCATCAGCCAGAAGCACAGCACGGCCGACAGGATCGGGATCACCGGCGACCACGGCACCCGGAACGAGCGCGGGGCGTCCGGGCGCGACTTGCGGAGCACGATGATGCCGATCGACACGAGCACGAAGGCCGACAGCGTGCCGATGTTGATCATGCCCTCGAGCTTGTCGACCGCCGTGAACCCGGCGAGCAGCGCGACGACGACCCCCGCGACGACCTGCACGCGCACCGGCGTCTGCGTCTTCGGGTTCGTCTTCGAGAACCAGCGCGGCAGCAGACCGTCACGGCTCATCGCGAAGACGATGCGGGACAGACCGAGCAGCAGCACCATGACGACGGTCGTCAGGCCGATCAGGGAGCCGATGGCGATGATGCCGGCCGCCCACGGCAGCCCGACGATGTCGAAGGCCGAGGCCAGGGACGGCGCGTCCTCCTGCGCCAGGCGCTGGTAGGAGACCATGCCGGTGATGACGATGCTGACGCCGACGTACAGCAGCGTCACGATGCCCAGGCCGATGAAGATGCCGCGGGGCAGCGTCTTCTGCGGGTTCTCGGTCTCCTCCGCGCTGGTCGCGACGACGTCGAAGCCGATGAACGCGAAGAACACGAGCGACGCCGCGGCGAGCAGCCCGAAGACGCCGTACTGCGCGGGCTCGGAACCGGTGAACCAGGACACGAGCGACTGGGTCCAGACGCTGCCCTCGGCGCCCTTTGCGGGCTCCGACGGCGGGATGAAGGGGGTGAAGTTCGCGGCCTTGACGAAGAACGCACCGGCGACGATGACGAACACCACGATGGCGACCTTGATGATGGTGATGACCGCCGAGACCCGCGACGACAGGCGGGTGCCGAACGCGAGCAGCACCGTGAAGATGCCGACGATCAGGACCGGGCCCCAGGTGAACGGGATCGGGCCGAGCTGGATCGTGCTCGGCAGGCTCACCCCGAACACGTCGAACGCGGTGCTGAGGTAGATGCCCCAGTACTTCGCGATGACGGCACTCGCCGTGAGGGTCTCGAGGATGAGGTCCCAGCCGACGATCCAGGCGAGCAGCTCGCCCATCGTGGCGTAGGTGAACGTGTAGGCCGAGCCGGCGACGGGGATCGTCGAGGCGAACTCGGCGTAGCACATGATCGCCAGGCCGCACGTGACGGCGGCGAGCAGGAACGAGATGATGACGCCGGGCCCGGCGAAGTTCGCGGCGGCGTTCGCGCCGACCGAGAAGATGCCGGCGCCGACGGCGACCGCGATGCCCATCGCGGCGATGTCGAACGTCTTCAGGGAGCGTTTCAGGGATCGGCCCTGCTCCTCGGAGTCGGCCAGTGAGGCCTCGATCGACTTGATGCGGAGCTTCGTTGCCATGGGGTGGATCCCGTCATCGGCTGGGCGGCGGACCCCGTGACATTACTGGTGTACCACCCCGACACGCAAACAGCGGAGCCGCTGGGCGCGCGGGAACCAGGTTCCGGACATGGAACCAGGGAACGGCGCGGTGCCGTGTCCGGAACCAGGTTCCGTGCGCAGGGCGGGTCGACCGGGAGGCCCGGCTCGGCTCAGGCGGATCGGCGCCAGTTGCGCAGGAACCGCGCTCCGGCCTCGTCGTGGATCACCCCGTCGGGTGCGGTGAGCACCGGGTACGGCGTCACCGGGACGCCGTCCGAGGGACGGACGTCGACGTGCGCGACCTCGTGGCCGTTCGCGTGCAGCCAGTCCGCCATCGCGTAGTCGCTGCGAGAGTCGCCCATCGTGCGCCAGGCCGTCGGCAGCTCGCCGTCCTGCGCCAGGAGCTCGAGCGACCGCTCGGCGCCCATGTCCTTGCCGCTGCGGTCGGACTCGACGTCGGTCGAGATGATCGTCGGGTCGATCCGCCACTGCACGGCGCCGTCGGCGTCGGGTCGGACGTCGGCGAGACGGCGCACGCCCAGGCCGCGGCGCTCGAGGGCCGCCATCGCCTTCGCGTCGAACTCGGGCTGCCGAGCCAGGTACGTGGCGTTCGGCACCTCCACCCGCTGCTCGATCGACACCATGGCGCGCTTCGTCTCGTCGAAGAACACCAGGTCGGCGTACTCGGAGCGGACGAGCTCGCGCATCTCGTCGGCGTAGTCGCGCGGGAGCGCCAGGTCGTCGGCGACGGTGAGCTCGCTCATGCCACCCTCGTACTGCGGGCCGATCGAGCACCAGACGGCGCCCTTCTCGCAGACGGCGTGCACGCGGCCACCCTCGGCGAGACCACCCGCCAGCAGCGGACCGACCACCTCGCTCCGGATGAAGGCGTCGCTCCGGCCGGTGTTGAAGACGACGGGGATGCCCTCGGCTGCGAGGGCGACGAGGTCCTCGATGATGCTCGGGATCGCGATGGTGCGGGAGACCGGGCTGGCGATGGGCCCGTCGACGTCGAGCAGGAGACCGAGACGAGGTTGGTTCACGGCACCATCCTCTCAGCCCCGCGTGACCGCCCTCGCGGTGAACCCGTCGAGCACGGCGCCGATCGCAGCCGGGTCGGGCACGTGGCCCTGCCCTGGGACCTCGACGTAGTCCGACCCCGGCACGGCCTCGACGACCGCACGGGACGCCTGCCGCATCCACTCGTGGCCGTCGCTGCCCGCGGCGACGAGCACCGGGACACCGACCGCTGCGGCGACCCGCTCCGGGATCGCCAGACCGTTGAGCACCCGCACGTCGCGGCTGAGCACGTGGGCGTCGACGACGAGGGACCGCCAGAGCGCACCCCGCAGCCGCAGCGCCGAGATCTGCCCCATCGGCACCCCCAGGACGTGCGCGAGGAACGCCCGGACGGCCTGGGCACGACGGCCGGCGGCGACGTGCTCGTCGAGCAGGTCGGCGAAGACGACGTCGTCGGCGTGCGGGTCGACGGTCGCGCGGTACGGCGGCTCCCACAGCACGGCGGCCCCGAGCGGGACACCGGCGGCGAGGCCCCGGAGGACCACCCCCGCGCCGACGCAGAGGCCGAGCGCGGCGACGGGTCCGTCCACGCTCCCGACGACGGCCGCGAGGTCCTCGACCTCGCGCTCGATCGTCCACGGGGTGGTGTCGCCGCTCGCACCGCGGCCCCGCCGGTCGTACGTGATGACCCGGTAGCGGTCCTGCAGCGCTTCGGTCAGGCGCTCGACGGTGGGGGTGCCGTGGTGGTCGAAGGCGCCACCGACCACGACGAGCGCCGGACCGGTGCCCGCGTCGGACACGGCGATCACCGTGCCGTCGGCGGAGACGACCGTGCGGTCGACGTGCTGGTCCATTGGGGGCCTTCCGAGGGTGGTTCGACGGCGCTGCGTCGGGTCCTCGGGAGGGACCGGGCGGGTCGGTCCTCGAAGCATGGCATCGGAGCGCTCCCACGTCGACACCCACAACCAGGGGGAGACGACCGGTCCGACTCCTGCTCGTGCCACGCTCAGCGGTCGCGGTAGATCGCTCGGCGGTGGCCGGCATCGACGACCACCACGATGAGTCGGCCGTCGTCGATCTCGTAGATCAGGCGGTAGTCGCCCGATCGGACCCGCCAACCGGGTCGGTTCACGAGCTTCCGAGCTGCCGGGGGCCGCGGGTGGTCGGCGAGGATCGCGAGGAGGCCCTCGATCCGCCGACGACCGTCGGGCGGGAGCTTGCGGATGACGCGTTGCGCGGACGGGATGACCTCGACCGACCAGGTCATCCGAGCCCGAGCTCGCGCTTGAGATCGTCCCACTGCACGTTCTCGCCGCCGATGCGCTTGCTCTCCGCGATGGCAGCGTCGTACGCGATCAGGTCGTCGAGGTCCTCGGCCGCCTCGAGCAGGCGGTCCAGGACATCAGCGTCCACCACCGCCGCGACGCGCTTGTTGCGCCGGGTCAGGTAGACGGGTTCGTGCCGGGCGTCGTCGATGATCGACGCCAGGCGGCCACGTGCTTCGGAGATCGACACTTCGCTCACCTGTACATTCTAGAGCGTTTTGTACAAGTCAGACGAGCGCCGTGGTGCCGACTGATTCCCGCTCGAGCAACGATCGCTTGACGTCGAGCCCCCATGCGAAGCCCCCGAGTGTGCCGTCGGATCGCAGCACCCGGTGGCACGGCACGAACAGTGCGGGAGCGTTCCGTGCGCACACGCTGGCGGCGGCCCGCACGGCGTCCGGACGACCCATCGCCCCGGCGAACTCGGTGTAGGTCAAGGTGCCGCCGGCGGGGATGCGCCGGAGCTGCCGCCACCCCTCGGTGAACAGGTCGGTGCCGAACTGCCGCACCGGCACCTGCATGGCGTGCTCGACCTCGCCCGAGTAGAAGGCGTCCACGGCGTCGGCAGCGGCGACCGTGCCGTCGACGATGCGACTGGGTCGGTACCGGTCGGCGAGCCGCCCGAGGATCCGGTCGACGGAGTCGGTCCAGCCCGAGGCGAGGACACGGCCCTCGGCGTCCTCGAGCACGGTGAAGGCCCCGTCCGGGGTGTCCAGGGTCTGGATGGTTGCGTCGGTCATCGTTCGTCCTTCCGAGGGTCGTTGTCTGCGTGCCGCGCACGGTCGGTGCCGTGCGCCCGTGCACCGGCGGCCGTCGTGATCGCGCGGTCGATGATCGGTCGCCAGCAGTGCATCGTCAGGTAGCTCCGCCAGGGCGCCACCTGCTCCGACCATAGGGAGAGCTCGCGCGCCGTACCGGGCAGTCCGAGTTCCTGTGCACCGTTGCGCACGGCGAGGTCGCTGTGGAGGAACACGTCGGGGTGGTGCCGGACCCGGAGCGCCACGTAGTCGGCGGTCCACGGCCCGATGCCCTTCACCGCCAGCAACCGCTCGCGCAGTTCGTCGAGGGACTGTCCGCCGTCGATGACGAGCGACCCGTCGGTGAGCGCCGCGGCGACCCGCAGGATCGTGTCGACGCGGGCGGCCGGACCGCGCAGTACCTCGTGGCCGCGGGCAGCGATGACCTCGGCGGACGGGAACAGCAGGCCATCCGGCAGGATCGCCGACGGCACGGCGGGACCGAGCGCCGCCACGAGCCGCGTCTGGGCCGTCCGGGCCGCGGCGACGGAGACCTGCTGCCCGAGGAGGGTGCGGAACACGATCTCGTGCGCGTCGACAGCGCCGGGCAGCCGCAGGCCGGGGACCCGCTGCACCGCCGCGGCGAGCTCGGGCACGGAACCGAGCACCGCGTCGACGGCGACCGGGTCGGCGTCGAGGTCGAAGTACGACCGGACGCGGGCGACGAGCGTCGGCAGGTCGGACAGATCGGTGACGCGCACCCGCAGGTCGATCCCGGTGCCGCGACCGGCTGCGGTGGAGCCGGGCGCCCCCGCGACCGCGGCCGATGCGCTGAACCAGCCCGGGCCTCCCGGCAGGTCGAGCAGTCGCCCGTACGAGGTGACCCGACCGGATCCGTCGGTGTCCACCTGCTCCAGCCCTGGCAGGGCGTGCAGTGCGTGCCAGTCGAGGAGCCCCTGCGCGTCGAACGGCGGCCGCGCGGGCAGGTGCACGTGCAGTGCGCCGTCGGACGCGGGACGGAGCGTCCGACGGGCGCGCAGCTCGGACGGGGTGACGGCGAAGACCTCGCGGACGGTCTCGTTGAACTGGCGGACGCTCGCGAACCCGGCGGCGAAGGCGACGTCCGCGATGGGCAGGTCCGACGACGTCAGCAGCGTGCGTGCCGTCTGGGCGCGGTGCGCGCGACTGAGCGCCTTCGGTCCGGCGCCGAGCTCGGCCGTCATGATGCGGTTGAGCTGGCGTTCGGAGTAGCCGACCCGTGCGGCGAGCCCCGGGACGCCGTCGCGTTCGACGACACCGTCGAGGACGAGGCGCATGGCGCGACCGGCGACGTCCTCACGCAGGTCCCACTCGGGGCTGCCGGGGGTCGCCTCGGGCAGGCAGCGCTTGCAGGCGCGGAAGCCGGCCAGGTGCGCCGCCGCGCTCGTGCGGTAGAAGGTGACGCCGGTCTCGCGGGGCGTGCGTGCCGGGCAGCTCGGTCGACAGTAGATGCCCGTGGAGTGCACGGCGGTGACGAACTGGCCGTCGAAGCGTGCGTCGCGCGAGGCGACGACGCGGTAGCGCTCGGCGTGCAGTTGGTCGGTTCCGGGGATGGTCACGGGCCCAGCCTGACACGCACCACCGACCGCGACTGGCGGAAATCGGACGGCGCGGCGGACGCGTGCGGGCGGGCCTCCGTGGCGCGTCGCGTGGGGCGGGCGGGCCCGAGGTTCCGAGATCTCGGCATGTCGGCGCTCCGTGCGCCCGCCCGTGGAACCTCGGCGCGGCACCGACGGCGTGTTGCGGAACCTCGGCGCCGCGGTACCGACGACGGCACGGCGTCGACCGGGAGGCCCGGCTAGCGTTGGGCGGGTGACCTCCGGAGACGACGTGGCCGGGTCTGACCACCGGGTCGGCTCCGACGTGCTCGCCGACTCCGTCGACCTGCCGTTCCGGACCGAGGTCGAGATCGCACTGCTGCTCGTGTCGCGCCGCCACCGCTACGAGGGCAGGCCGGCCGACGGCGCCTTGCCGGTGCTGCCGGACGAGCCGGACGAGCTGCGGGACCGCGTCGAACTCCGCACCGGGCTCGGCATCGTCGGCGACCGGTACTTCGCGGCGCGGGCGCACGTGCACGCCTCGGTGACGGTCATCGGGCTCGAGGGCCTCGAGGAGGTCGGACGATCACTCGGCGTGCCGGTCGATCCCGTGGCGACCCGGCGGAATGTGTTCCTGCGGGGCGCCGACGTCGAGGCGCTCCGGGGCGAGCCGTTCTCGCTGCAGAACCCCGGCAGCGGTGCCGTGCTGTTCCGCGGGTACCGGCCGGCGAACCCGTGCGCCTGGATGGACCACGAGGTCGCGCCGGGGGCGTTCCGGGCGATGCGTGGACGGGGCGGGGTGCGGTGCGACCCCGAGTCCGACGGCGTGCTCGCCCTCGGACCCGCGGTGCTCCGGACGACCCGCCCCGTCGCGCTGGGCTGACAGCCGCGCCGTCAGCGGCAGGGCCGCCAGCGGCAGGGCCGTCAGCGGCAGCGCACCGTGCTCACGCGGTCAGCGCGCTCTCGATCGCGTCGACGAAGGCCGGCAGGTCGTCGGGGTTCCGCGAGGTGATGATGCCGCCGTCGACCTGGACCTCCTGGTCGACCCACTCGGCGCCGGCGTTCCGGACATCGGTCTGCAGCGACGGGAACGAGGTGATCGTCCGTCCGCGCAGCACACCGGCCTCGATGAGGGTCCACGGGCCGTGGCAGATCGCCGCGACGGGCTTGTTCGCCTCGACGAAGGCCGTCACCAGTGAGACCGCCGAGTTGTCCTGTCGCAGGGTGTCGGCGTTGATGGTGCCGCCGGGGACCACGAGCGCGTCGTACCCGGTCACGTTGACACCGGCGATGGTGGTGTCCGGGTCGAGGGACTTGCCGGGGTCCTTGTCGCCGACGAGGGTCTCGATCGAACCGGAGTCCTGCGCCGCCACGGTCACCGTCGCGCCGCGCTCGCGGAGCTGGTCGACGGGCACGACGATCTCGTCCTGCTCCACGCCGTAGTTCGTCGCGATGACGAGGACCTTCTTGCCGTCCAGGGTTGCCATGGTCGCTCCTTCCGCGGCCCGGTGGTTCCGGCCGCACGTGCGGCCCGGTGGTTCCGGCCGCACACCCGAGGGTCGTCGGGGAGCGCTGGGCGTGCCCGCAGGACGCAGCGGGTCCTCAGCCGCGGATGCGGAAAGCGGACCCTTCGGGCTCGACGGTGATGCCGTCGTACCCCGACACCCGGTAGAGCCCGGCCGTGACGTCCGACTCGTGCGGGCCGACGACGACGGTGGTCGCTCCCGAGGCGATGGCCGACTCGAGGCCGGCGGGGGCGTCCTCGAACGCGACGCAGTCGGTGGCCGCGACACCGAGCAGCGCGGCACCCCGCAAGTACCCGTCCGGGTGCGGCTTGCCGTGCTCGACGTCCTCGGACGGCACGAACGCCGTCGGCATGGTCAGGCCCGCTGCCGCCATCCGGCCGGCGGCCAGGTCGCGCGGTGCACTCGTCACGAGCGCCACCGGGACCCCGGCGTCGAGGAGCCGGTCCACGAAGGCGGCGGCACCGGGGATCTCGAAGATGCCCTCGCTGCTCGCGCTCTCCTCGGCGACCAGTCCGGCAGCGATGCGGAGCTGCTCGTCGCGGTCCAAGTCGGGCAGGAAGTGCTCGATCGTGCTGATCGCCTGACGGCCGTGCGAGAAGGCGAGGATGTCGGCCGGGTCGATGCCGCGGTCCTGACCGAAGCGGGTCCAGGTCGCCTCGACCACCGCGGTCGAGTCGACGAGGGTCCCGTCCATGTCGAAGAGGACCCCGGACGCCACGATGTCGATCACGCGCCCGACCCTAGCCGACGCGGTCGACCGGTACCGAGACTCGGGTGGTCGGCCCCGAGACTCGGGTGGGCAGCCCCGAGACTCGGGCGGGCGGCCCCGAGTCTCGTCCCCGGCGACACTTCGCGGCCTCCGGAGCGCGAGGAGTGTCGCTCAGGCCGAGACTCGTGCAGACGGCACCGCCCGGACGTACCGGGTCAGCAGCACGTCACCCGCACCGCGGAGCACGTGCGCGGGGCGCATCCGCCGCAGCTCCGGGGAACCGCCGCGGGCGATCCGCGGCCCGGTGCCGCCCTCGAGCGACGGGTCGATCGTCAGGGTCAACTCGTCGACGGCGTCCGCGGCGATCAGTGACCCGAGGAACGTCGGGCCGCCCTCGCAGTGGATCGTGCCGAGCCCCCGCGCCACCAGTGCGTCGCGGACGAGCGACACGTCGACCGACTCGGGATCGGCCGCGGAGCTGCACGGCACGACGTCGGCGACGGACGACAGCGCGACCCCGGCGTCCGACGGCGCCGCAGCCGCGGAGGTCAGGACGACGGGCCGGACCGGGGCCTCGGTGAACACCCGGGATCCGGCGTCGAGCGACAGCGACCGTGAGACGATCGCGAACACCGGGTGGTCGGGCAGGCCGTGCGACAGGCGCCAGGCCACGTCGGCGTCGTGCAGGACCATCGGCCCGTAGCCCTCGTCGCGCACGGTGCCCGCGGCGACGAGCACCACGTCGGCCACCCGGCGGAGCAGGTCGAACACGCGCAGGTCGTCCGGACCGCCGAGCGACCCCGAGACCCCGGCGGCCGAGGCGGACCCGTCGAGCGTCGCCACGAAGTTCACCCGCAGCCACGACGCCGACGCACCCGCGGTGTACAGGTCGATCAAGTCGTCGTCGGACAGGTCAGCGATCGACGGGGGCAGGAGGTTCACGTGTTGTGCCGCGCTTCCACCGGCGCGCGCCAACCGAGCGTCGCCTCGACCATGCGCATCGCGTCGACGCTCTCGACGACGTCGTGCATCCGGACGATCCGCGCCCCGAGCATCGCGCTCACGGTCGCGACGGCGAGCGACCCCGCCAGGCGTTCGCCGCGCGGGCGTCCGAGCGACTCCCCCACGAAGTCCTTGTTCGACACCGCCGCGAGCACCGGGTACCCGAGCGCCACGACCTCGGGCAGGCGCCGGGTCACCTCGAGCGTGTGCACGGTGTTCTTGTTGAGGTCGTGGCCGGGGTCGACGACGATCCGCGACTCCGGGATCCCCGCGGTGAGCGCCCGGTCGACGCGCTCCAGCAGGAATCCGACGACGGACGCCGTGACGTCGTCGTACCGGGGCGGCTCCGGCAGCTGCTGGCGCGGCGGGGCGGTGGAGTGCGTGATGACGATCGTGGCCTCGGAGTCCGCGACGACGGCAGCCATCCGGGGGTCCGACAGGCCGGTGGTGTCGTTGATGACACTCGCACCGGCTGCGATCGCCGCTGCGGCGACCTCGGGGCGGAACGTGTCGACGCTGATGGTGACGTCGGACTCCTGGGCGAGCTGCTCGACGACGGGCACGACGCGGTCGACCTCGTCCGCAGCGGGGAGCTCGGGCCCCGGAGCGAACTTCACGCCGCCGATGTCGACCCAGTCGGCACCCTGTTCGGCAGCCCGGACGGCGGCGGCGACGGCGCGGTCGAGCTCGAAGGTGGCACCTCGGTCGTGGAACGAGTCGGGCGTGCGGTTCACGATCGCCATCACGGCGATGCGGTGGTCGAAGTCGAACGAACGGCGTCCGATCGTGCGGACCGGGTCGCGCAGGTCGGGCACCACCCAGCCGTGTCCAGCCGTGCCGTCGGGGAGGCCCGTGGCGCGCCCGTCGGTCGTCATGCGTCCGCCCCGGTGTCCGTCACACGCCCCGCACCGATGAGCGCGATCGCCTCGGCCCGGCCCGCGGCGTCGGCCAGCGAACCGTTCGCCGCGACGGTGACGGTCGTCGACCCGGTCTGGCGCTCCCCACGCGTCGTCACGCACTGGTGCTGCGCGTCGAGGACCACGAGGACCCCCTCGGCGCCGAGCCCCTCGGCGATCGTCGCGGCGACCTGCTCGCCCAGTCGTTCCTGCAGCTGCGGACGCGAGGCCACGGCGTCGAGCACACGCGAGAGGGTGCCGAGCCCGATCAGCCGGTCGCCCGGCGCGTAGGCCAGGTGCGCGACCCCGAGGAACGGCAGCAGGTGGTGCTCGCAGACGGACCGGAACTTCACGTCGCGGACGATGACGAGCCGACCGCGTTCGCCGTCCTCGGCGTGCACGGTGCCGTCGCGGGCGATGGCCACGGCGTCCGTGCCGATGCCGGCGAAGAAGTCGGCGTACGAGTCGGCGACCCGAGCGGGGGTGCGTTCGAGTTCGGGGCGGTCGGGATCCTCGCCGATGCCGAGCAGGAGTTCGCGCACCGCGGCCTCGACGCGGGCACGGTCCATGCGTGACGTCACCCGACCATCCAACACCAGCCGTAGCCGGAGAACGCGAGCCGGTGCACGGCGTGACGTCCCCCGATCGCGCGGGGCGGGCCTCCCGGTCGGACGACGACTTCGTCAGTCGGACACGGTGTGCCGGGCGAAGGTCGTCGCGACCGGCTTCTGCGCACCCCACAAGCCGGTGTCACGATCGACGGGCACCAAGCCGTAGACGTCCTGTCCGGGGGCGGCGGTGGGCTGGTCGAGGAGCTCGTAGAGGAACACGTGCGTCAGTACGCTGGGGGCTCGGTCGCGGAGGGCGACGATGACCTCCTCGAGTCGGCCCGACTGGGCGGCGAGCCGGGAGCGGTCCGTCCCGGCACCGCCCTCGAGGTTGAGTTCGGTGATGAGCACCTGCTCCTGCGGCAGCGCCCCCAGCCGCTCGATCACAGCGAGCAGTTGGTCGTCGCCGGTCAGCTCGTTCTGCTCCGGCTGGACGTACCAGTTGAGCGAGTTGACGTCCCAGAGGACGCCGTCCTCGTGGAGGCGTTCGAGGAATCCGGTGTGCTTCCAGGCCACGTTCGCCACGGTGCGCGCAGCCGGGTCACCGAGCCGGACGCCGTCCCGGAGCGCCGACTGCACGTTGCGGACCATCGGTAACGCCTCGGTGTCGAAGTGCTCGGGCCGGGATCCGTCCACCCCCTTCCTGATCGCCACGTTGTCGAGTTCGTTCGCCAACTGGAACCAGGGGATCCGGCCCGCGTAGCGCTCCACCACGGGCACGCAGTTGTCGAGGAGCGACTCGTACGACCGTCGGTACCCGCCCTCGGGCGTGAGGACGCAGAGCAGCTCGAGGTCGAGCTGCTCGGCGGTGTCGACGACGGTGTCGTACCACTGCCAGTCCCATCGGCTGGACATGGCCTGCGGCACGAACCAGTCCACCCGGTAGGAGTCGCACCCGAACACCTTGGCGAGTTGGAGTTGCTGCACCACGTCGGCTGCCGGGTAGGAGAAGCCGTCGATCCAGGGGTGGTGTGCTCCGACGCCGAACCGCAACGGCATCCCGCGCGCTCTCGGTCCCGCCGTGCCGGACGCGCCCGCGGCCGATCGCGGTCCCCCGGAAGCGAGCGATCCGCCGAGCAGGGTGGCCCCCGCCGCTTGGAGGAGCGTGCGACGGCGGGGCATCGCGGGCCGGTGACTCGATTGGTTGCTGTGCATCCACACAGGCTAAGGAGCGTCCTGCACCAGCGCCCAAGAGTTCGTATATCGCGCTGAAGCTCGCGCTCTGTGAGGATCCTGTGACATGCCGGAAACCCAGCAGGCTTTAAACTTGCTCGGTGAGCGCCCCGCAGACCGACACCCCACCCCGGAACCGCTTCGCGACCGGCCTCGATCGATACTTCTCCATCACGAAGCGCGGATCCACGATCCCGCGCGAGGTGCGAGGCGGACTCGTCTCGTTCGTGACGATGGCGTACATCGTCATCCTCAACCCATTGATCCTCGGCGGGTTCAGCGCCGACCAGGCCGCCAAGGACGTCTCCGGCGGCTGGCTCGAGAACGCGCAGGTCGCCGCCGCGACCGGTCTCGTCGCCGGCCTGATGACCATCGCCATGGGCGTCATCGCGAACCTGCCGTTCGGCATCGCCGCGGGCCTCGGGATCAACTCGTTCCTGGCCGTCAGCGTCGTGCAGCAGGTCACCTGGGCCGAGGCGATGGGACTCGTCGTCATCAACGGCGTGATCATCGTGGTCCTGGCGTTGACGGGGATCCGGACGATGATCTTCACCGCCGTCCCGGCGCAGCTGAAGGCCGCGATCACCGTCGGCATCGGCCTGTTCATCGCCTTCATCGGCCTCGTCGACTCGGGCTTCGTGCGCTCGTCCGGGCTCGCGTCGCCGCCACTGCAGCTCGGTGAGGACGGCTCCGTCGGCGCCCTGCCGACCATCGTGTTCCTGATCGGCCTCGTCATCATCGGCACACTCATGGCCCGCAAGGTCAAGGGCGCCCTGCTCATCGGGATCGTCGCCACGACGATCATCGCGATCATCCTGCAGGCAATCTTCCAGGTGCCGACGTCGGTCGACTCGAAGACGGGCTGGAACCTCAACGCCCCCGGTCTGCCGAGCGCGCTGTTCGCGTTCCCCGACCTCTCGCTCGTCGGCCACGCCGACCTGTTCGGCGCGTTCAGCCGCATCGGGCCGTTGGCCGCGTCGATGCTCGTCTTCACCCTCGTGTTCACGAACTTCTTCGACGCGATGGGCACCATGACCGGCCTGGCGAAGGCTGCCGGCGTCGCGAAGCCCGACGGCACGTTCCCCCGCCTGAAGTCGGCGCTCGTCGTCGAAGGCGTCGGCGCGATCGCCGGCGGCGGCGCCTCGGTGTCGTCGAACACCGTCTTCATCGACTCCGCCGCCGGCATCGGCGAGGGCGCACGCACCGGCATGGCGTCGGTCGTCACCGGCCTGCTGTTCCTGGCGTCGATGTTCCTCACCCCGCTCACACAGGTCGTGCCGCTCGAGGTCGCCGCTGCCGGGCTCGTCGTCGTCGGCGCCCTGATGGTGGCGCAGGTGGCAGACATCTCCTGGACGGACTTCGGGTCGGCCCTGCCCGCGTTCCTGACGATCGTCGTCATGCCGCTCACCTACTCGATCGCGAACGGCATCGGCGTGGGCTTCATCAGCTGGGTCCTCATCAAGCTGCTGTCCGGCCGGGGTCGCGAGGTGTCGTGGCTGCTCTACGTCGTCGCTGCGGGCTTCCTGCTGTACTTCGCGCGGGGGCCGCTCGAGGCGCTGCTCGGCGTCGGCTGAGGCCGGGCGGACCGCGCGCGGTCCGCTCCTACGGTGCGCTTGCCTCCCGCACAACCGAAATCGGCTCGCGCCACGGAATTCCGTGGTGCGAGCCGATTTCCGTCGTGCAGGGAGTGCCGACGTTCGGCCGGGAGGCCCGTGCTCAGTCCGGCAGGTCGCTCGGCGTCGCCTCGTGGTGACGTCGACCGCCGGACCGCCGGTCCTCCTTCATGCCCGCCTCGAACAGGTGGCGGCGCCCCTGCACGAGCTCGTCCCGCGCAGTGCGCTCGAGCTCCTTCGCCAGGGCGTAGTACCCGTCGTCGTAGTCCTCGACGACCTGGAACGTCCAGCGGCCGGCGATGACGTTGCGGCCCACGAGCTCCGTGTCGACGCGGTCGGCCAGTTCGGTGTGGCCTGCCTTCCGGAGCTGCTCGACGGCTTCGCCGAGGTTCAGGTCGGCGGTGCCCGTCAGACGGTGGAAGCCGTAGAGCAGGCCGCGGGCGTGCTCGATGACCTCGACCGCGGCCGACAGTGTGCCGAGCGCCTCGACCGTGGCCTCGGACACTCCCTCTGGGACCTGGTGCTGCGCGTCGGGGCCGTGATCATCGTTCGTCATGCTCCCCGTCTACACGAGGGCGTCTGCGACCGCGGACGGTGTCGTCCGCGACCCGCCGTCACGTCGGCGAGCGCTTGCGGGGTCTCGCCCGGCGACCTAGCATTCGAACACACGTTCGAACGAGGAGGCCCGATGATGATCACGGAGACGGCTGCCACGGTGTGGTGGTCCGAGGGCGCACCGAGCCGGCTGGTCTGGGGCGGGCGCCGTTGGCGGGTGAGCGACACCCCGACCCGTCTGACCGTGACGCGGGCCGAGCTGCCGACCGCAATCACCCACGCCCCCGAGCGCACGGTCGGCTGGCGGTTCCAGGCCACGGCCGACGACGGGGACACGCTGGTGGTCGACATCGTGCCCGAGGGCAGCGGCTGGGGCGTCGCGCGGACGTGGACGTGAGCGCCGCCCCGGATGCGGACTACGTCGTCACGCGGTCGACCGGCGCCCGCTCCGGCGCCGGTCGTTCCATGAGACGCCAGGCGCCACCCGTCAGCGGCGCGAGCGTCACGACGGTGTAGAGCACGACGACCACCCCGAACGTCGCCTGCACACCGACACCCTCGGCCGCGAACCCGGCGAGCAGTCCGCCGAGCGGGATCCCCGCCCACGACCCGGCTCCGAGCAGCCCGAACACCCGAGCGCGCATGTGCTCCGGGATGCGCTCGAGCTCGACGGCTCCGAGGATCGGGTTGAGTGACCCGGCGGCGAGGCCCGACACCGCCGAAGCCGCGAGCATCCACGGCAGCCCGAGGCCGAGCGCCGGCACCAGGAGCGAGGGCCCACCCGCGAGCACGAAGCACACGACGAACGTGATCCGACGGGGCACGCGGTGTGCGACGTACCCGAAGGCCACCGACCCGAGGAACGCCGCACCCCCGAAGGTCCCCGTCACGAAGCCCAGCGCCTGCGCCCCACCGAGGGTGTCGGCGGCGTAGAGCGGGAGCAACGTCGTCGATCGGGCCGCGTCGAGCAGGTTCGTGATCAGCACGAGGGCGATCACGAGCCGGAAGAACGGGTCGCGGACGCAGAACCGGAAGCCCTCGGCGATGTCCCGCCAGTACCCGCTGGTCGGAGCCGCCTCAGCGCTCGCGGCCGCAGCGTCGTCGCCCGCCGGCCGGACCAGCACCGCAGCGAGCAGGGCTGCGGTGCCGAACGCCACCGCGGTGCAGACGAGCGCGGCCATCGGTCCCGCAGCCGCGACGAGCACCCCGCCGAGCGGCGCGCCGATGAGCACCGAGAGTCGCTGGGACGCCTCGAAGTGACCGACCGCGCGCTCCAGCGGCACGCCGGCCGATCGTGCGAGACCCGGGAGCAGGACTCGACGTGCGGACTCCCCGGGCAGGTCGAACAGGCCGCTCACGAACACGAGGGCCAGGAGCGCCCAGAACGGCAGACCCACCGTCCAGGCGAGGACCGGCATCGCCAGCAGGGTCGCACCGCTGACGAGGTCCGACGCCACGCTCGAACGGACGAACCCGACCCGCTCGACGAGCGCCCCGCCGAACGGGCCGCCGAGGACGATGGGGACCGTCGCGGCGAAGGCGGCGATCCCGACGTCCGTCGCCGAGCCACCCCGGGCCAGCACGGCGAACGGCACGGCCACGGTCGTGACGACGTTGCCGGTCCGCGAGACGACCTGGACCGCGAGCAGTGCACGCAACCGTGCCCGGGCGTTCACGGTCGCCCCATCCGGTAGCTCTGGGTGACGGCGATGACGCGCTCCGACCCGTCGCCCGGTGTGTGCGCGTCGCTCACGGCCGTCCATCGCTCGACGACGGCGCGCAGTTCGGCGCCGAGCCCGGTGAGTTCGTCGGCGGTCAGTCGCAGCACCTCGTCGGAACTGGTCGACGCCGCGACCCACTCGCGGCCGAGCACGGGCGCCTGGTCGATGAACCGCCCGTACTCGGCCGCGTACGCATCGGCGACGGTGTGGTCGAGTGCCGTCGTGGCGAGCATCCGTTCCGGGTCGTCGAACGCATCGGCGAGGTCCCACGACGTGTGGTCCGCAGTGGCACGCCACCACCGCTCCCGCCGGTCGGAGCCGAGCTCCGGCGCCGGCTCGATGAAGTCCGCGTCGGCCAGACGCTTGCAGTGGTAGCTGATCGTGCCGGGCGCCTCGTCGATCTCGTCGCCGAGCATCGCGGCGGTCTGCGGTCCACCGGATCGCAGGAGCCCGACGATCCGCAGTCGGGTCGGGTGGGCGAGGGCGCGCATGTGGGCGGCGTCGTCGAGTCTGCGCACGGTCATGCTCTGAGAATATATGCACAAGAACTCTTGCGCAATGCTTCTTGTGCAGTTGATCGACTGGGACCGCCGCCACCGCGCTACGGTTCCGGCATGGCGAAGTGGATCGCGCTGCTGCGCGGAGTGAACGTCAACGGCATCACGATCAAGAACGCCGACCTCGCGGAACTGCTCCGCGGACTCGGCTTCGACGACGTCCGCACGGTGCTCGCGTCCGGCAACGTGGTGTTCGGCGCGGACGCCGACGCGCGGACCCTGAAGGCCACGATCGAACAGGCGCTCCGCGAGCGCTTCGGCTACGACGCGTGGATCGTGCTCGTCCCGCACGACGACCTCGAAGGCATCGTCGAACGGTTCCCGTTCGACCGGGCCGACGATCGGCACGACTACGTGGTGTTCGGCTCCGACGACGACGCCCTCGACGCGCTGCTCGCCGACCTCGCGCTGGACACCACGGT
This sequence comes from Curtobacterium sp. RIT-PI-V, assembly GCF_025642935.1. Classification (NCBI taxonomy): domain Bacteria; kingdom Bacillati; phylum Actinomycetota; class Actinomycetes; order Micrococcales; family Microbacteriaceae; genus Curtobacterium; species Curtobacterium sp. RIT-PI-V. The sequence goes on along the minus strand of NZ_JANZKM010000001.1, from coordinate 290,607 downwards.
CGAGCAGGTCGCCCGGGGTGGCGGGGTCGTGTACTGGTCCTGCCCGAAGGGGTCGAGCACGGACACCGTGTTCGCGAAACGGGCCGGAGCAGCACGCTTCAAGCGCACGACCACGACGCGCAACACGAACACGCTCCGGAAGCTCCTGTGACCCGAGGCGCCCTGCACCACGTCGAGCTCCGCACCGCCCACCTCGACACGGCGAGCAGCGCGTGGGGCTGGCTGCTCGGCGAGCTCGGGTACACGCCGTTCCAGGAGTGGCCAGCGGGCCGGAGCTGGCGACTCGGAGACGTCTACGTCGTGCTCGAGACCGCGCCGCTCGACGGCACGCACGACCGTCGACGGCCCGGACTGAGCCACCTCGCGTTCCACGCCGGCGATGCCGAGCAGGTCGAGCAACTGTGGACGGACGCGCCGAGGCACGGGTGGACCCGCCTGTACGAGGACCGGCACCCGTTCGCCGGCGGACCGGACCACCGTGCAGCCTTCTTGGAGGACACCGAACGCTTCAAGGTCGAGCTCGTCGCGAGCTGACCGGGTCGAGCGGGCCCCAGCCGACAGCCGACGTGACGCCCTACGCGGTCGTCTCGTCCACGTCGAAGTCGCGCTGGAGCGAGATCGTCGGGATCGACGCCGTGATCACGGAGCCGTCGGCGCGGAGCGTGCCCTGGATGTCGCTCGTGGTCGGTGCGTGCCCGGACATCCGCGGCCCCTGGTGCGGGAGCGGGACCACGGTCGGCTCGCCGGCCTCGATGTCCCACTGCTGGTTGTGCACCCACGCGGTGAAGCCCGAACCCGTCTCGACCGTGAAGGTCATGGCGTCCTGCCCGAGGTCGACCCGGACCCGCGACCCGCGCACGGTCAGTCGGTAGGTCAGCGAGTCCCAGTGCCGCGGCAGTCGCGGGTTGAACGTCATCCGGCCGCCGTGGTCGCGCATGCCGCCGAACCCGTTGACGAGCGCACCCCAGATGCCACCGGTCGACGCGATGTGCACGCCGTCCGAGGTGTTGCCGTGCAGGTCGGCCAGGTCGACGTAGAGCGCCGTCTGGAAGTACTGGTCGGCAAGGTCGTGGTAGCCGACCTCGGCCGCCATGATCGACTGCACGACCGCCGACAGCGTCGAGTCGCCCGTGGTGAGCGCGTCGTAGTAGTCGAAGTCGCGGCGCTTCTCGGCCGCGGTGAACTCGTGCCCCTGCAGGAACAGCGCGAGCACGACGTCGGCCTGCTTGAGCACCTGGAACCGGTAGATGACCAGCGGGTGGTAGTGCAGCAGCAGCGGGCGCTTGGACTCGGGGGTGTTCTCGAGGTCCCAGAGTTCCTTGTCGAGGAACTGGGCGTCCTGCGGGTGGATGCCACGGTGCGGGTCGAAGGGGATCTCCATCGACTCGGCGGCGTGCTCCCACTCGACGAGCTCGTCGGGGCGCAGACCGGTGCGCCGGATCATCCGGTCGTACTCTTCGACGTCGTCTGCCGCGAGTTCGCGGCACGCGTTGACCGCGAACCACAGGTTCGCCCGCGCCATGACGTTCGTGTAGAGGTTGTCGTCGACGACGGTCGTGTACTCGTCGGGTCCGGTGACGCCGTCGATGTGGAACTTCTTGTCGCCGTTGGAGCGCCAGAAGCCGAGGTCCGCCCACAGCCGAGCGGTCTCGACGAGCACGTCGATCGCCCCGCGCTTCAGGAACTCGGTGTCACCGGAGGCCCGCACGTACTGCATCAGGGCATGGGCGATGTCGGCGTCGATGTGGTACTGCGCGGTGCCGGCGGCGTAGTACGCGCTCGACTCCTCACCGTTGATCGTTCGCCAGGGGAACAGGGCCCCCCGCTGGTTCAGCTCGCGTGCCCGCGAGCGTGCGGCGTCGAGCATGTTGTAGCGGAACCGCAGCGCGTTCCGGGCGACGATCGGCGCCGTGTACGACAGGAACGGCAGGACGTAGATCTCCATGTCCCAGAAGTAGTGCCCGCCGTAGCCAGAGCCGGTGACGCCCTTGGCGGCGATGCCGTGCCCGTCGGTGCGGGCCGTGGCCTGCGCGAGCATGAACAGGTTCCACCGGACCGCCTGCTGGATCTCCGGCTGCCCGGCGATCTCGACGTCGCTCCGGGCCCAGTAGTCGTCGAGCCAGACGCGCTGCTTCTCGAACGTCTCGTCGATGTTCTCGGCGTGCGCCCGGTCGAGCGTGCGGTCGCAGCGGTCGGCGAGTTCGCGCACCGGGACACCGCGGGAGGTGTGGTACACCACGTGCTTGACGAGTCGGATCGGCTGCCCGGCGCGCGCCTGGACGCGGTAGACGTGCTTCGCCAGGTCGTCGTCGATCGACGACGACTCGTCCCAGCTGTTCTCCGTCTCGAGGTGGTGTTCCACACCGACGCAGATCGTCATGCCGGAGCTCGACGCCTGGTACCCGAGCAGGGAACGGGCGCCGGTGCTGCGCTTGAGCTTCGGTTCGAGCACCCGGTCGGTGAAGGCCTCGGCCTTGCGCGGGTCGAAGGCGTTCGCGGCTGCCCGCATCCCCGCGTGGTACTCGTCCTGCACGTCCTGGCGGTTGAGGATCTGGCTGGACAGCAGGATCGAGGCGTCCGCGTCGAGCACGGTGACCTCGTAGTCGATGACGGCGAGGTGTCGATCGGTGAACGACACCAGGCGGCGGGACCGGATGAGCACGCGCTTGCCGGACGGCGTCGACCACTCGGTCTCGCGGAACAGGTAGCCGCCGCGGAACTCGAGGCGCCGCGTGTGGCGGAGGATGTCGGCCTCGGCCAGCACCAGGGGTTCGTCGTCGACGTAGAGGCGGATCACCTTGGCGTCGGGCGCGTTGATGATGGTCTGGCCGGTCTTGGCGAACCCGAAGGCGTCTTCGGCGTGCCGGATCGGCCAGGTCTCGTGGAACCCGTTGATGTACGTGCCGTACTGCACACCGCCACGGCCCTCGTCAAGGTTGCCGCGCAGGCCGAGGTACCCGTTGCCGACGGCGAAGTTCGTCTCGGCGACGCCCTGCTGGTCGGGGGTGTACTCGGTCTCGACGAGTGCCCACTCGTCGACCGGGTACCGGACGCGGTCGAGCGGGTCCGAGGTGATGGGGTTCATGGTGCTCCGTGGGAAGGGAGAGTGGCGTGGGGACGTCGGTTCGACCGGGAGGCGCGGATCGCCTCCGGTCCGCTGGCCTACGTGGTGCTGGTGGTCGCCCGGGGAAGGTCAGCGACCAGGTCGGCGAGGTCCGTCACGACGACGTCGGCACCGTGTTCACGCAGCGCATCGGCGCCCGCTCCGCGGTCGACCCCGACGACGAGCCCGAAGGCCCCGTTCCGGCCGGCTTCGACACCACTGGTGGCGTCCTCGACCACGACGCACTCGGCGGCGGTCAGTCCGAAGCGCCCGGCGGCGTCCAGGTAGGTGTCGGGAGCGGGCTTGCCGGCGAGGCCGTCCTGGCGGGCGACGAGCCCGTCGACCACGACGGTGAACCGGTCGAGGATGCCGGCGGTCCGCAGCACCGAGACGGCGTTCGCGGAACTCGAGACGACCGCGACGTGGAAGCCGGCGTCGATCGCGGCGGTGAGGAACCGGAGCGAGCCGGGGTACGGCTCGACGCCGTGCTCGTCGAGCTCGGCGGTGAACTCGGCGTTCTTCCGGTTGCCGAGACCACACACGGTGTCGTCGTCCGCACCGTCGTCCGGGGTGCCCTGCGGCAGGTCGATGCCCCGTGACTCGAGGAGCGACCGCACGCCGTCGTACCGCGGCTTGCCGTCGATGTACGCGAAGTAGTCGGCCTGCGTGTACGGCGCGACCCCGTGCGCGTCGAGGTACGGCGTGAAGAGCCGGCTCCAGGCGCGCATGTGCACGTCGGCGGTGGGGGTGAGGACACCGTCCAGGTCGAACAGGAGCGCTCGCGTGTCCGCGAGTCGCGCGGGTGTGCGCCGGGTCGGCGTCGTCATCTGCAGCCCTTCAGGGAACCGGGTTCGTGGACGTTGCTCTCGTCGAGTCTAGGACCGCTCCAGCACGGGTGCTCAGGCCGCGCCGTCAGCGCAGGCCAGGGGCCGGCGGCAGGTCGCGCGCCCACTCCTCGATCGCCGAGGAGATCTGCTCGCGGGCGGCCTCGCGGCTGATGGTCGCCGTGCGGTCGCCCGGCTGGTCCCCGTAGGCGCCGAAGTCGGCGTGGTTCGACCCCTGGACCTCGGTCATCGTCGCGGTCGACGGCAGCAGGTGCCGGGCTGCGTCGACCTTGTCGGGCGTCGAGAGCCCGTCACGCGAGCCCGAGACGCTCAGCACGTCGATGTACGAGCTGCTGATGTCGTTCGCGCAGTAGCTGCCGAGCAGCAGCAGGCCGTCCGCGTCCTGCGCGAGCTGGCAGGCGCGGACCCCGCCCAGCGAGTGCCCGCCGACTGCCCAGGTCGCGACGTCCGGCGCGTGCGCCTCGAAGGTCGAGAGCGGCCGGGTGTCGAAGAACGCGAGGTTGAGCGTCGGCTTCGTGATGACGACGGTCGTGCCGTTCGCGACCACCTGCCGGAAGGTCGCCATGTACGCGTACGGATCGACCTTGGCACCCGGGATGAACACGATGCCCTTGCCGTCGGCCTGCCCCGTCGGCGTCATCACCACGGAGTCACCGGCGTCCTGGACCGACACACGGTCGTCGCGCCAGACCTGCAGCGCAGCGCTCCGGGTGCCCTGCATGACGATGTGCGCCCAGACGAGGAACACCACCACGACCAGCAGCAGCACGGCGACGATCCACGCGGTCCACCGCAGTGCTCGGTTCATGCGACCACCGTACGGCGCATCGGCACGGCGGCGTTCGCTTCGTGAGCAGGAATGGTCGGGTGCGGCGTGCACACCCGACCATTCCTGCTCACGATGTCGCCCGAGATGGGCGACCGTGACCCGCTACTTGATCGCGGCGCGGATCTCGGCGGCTGCTGCGCCGACGTCCGACGCGCTGTAGATCGCGCTGCCGGCGACGGCGATGCGGGCACCGGCCTCCTGCACCGAGGCGACGGACGACGCGTTCACGCCACCGGCGATCGAGAACGGCACACCCGACTCCTTGCCGGCGTCGAGCAGCGTGGAGAACGTGAAGCCCTCTTCCGCCTGCTCGTCGAGCCCGGCGTGGACCTCGACGAACTCGGCACCGAGCGCGACAACCTCGCGGGCACGGGCGGCCTTGTCGTGGACGCCGATCAGGTCGACGACGATGCCCTTGCCGTGCTTCTTCGCGGCCTTGACGGCGCCGACGATCGTCGAGTCGCCGGCGACACCGAGGACGGTGACGAGGTCGGCACCCGCCGAGAACGCGATGTCGGCCTCGAGCTCGCCGGCGTCCATCGTCTTGAGGTCGGCGAAGACGATCTTGTCCGGGTGGGCTTCCTTGATCGCGGTGACGGCGGACAGGCCGGCGCTCTTGATCAGGGGCGTGCCGAGCTCGAGGACGTCGACGTGGGGCGCGGCCGCTGCGGCGAGTTCGAGGGCGGCTTCGGTGGTCAGGGTGTCCATGGCGAACTGGAGCTGCATGTGGATGCCTTTCATTCGAGGTTTGCGTGTCGGGGCCAGAGGTCGTCGGCGGACTGCCCGCCGCGGGACCAGAGCGTGTGGAACAGGGCGTCGCCGACCAGGGCGACGGCCTGTTCGAAGAGGCTGCCGGCGTACTGCGCCGAGGCCGTGCCGGAGCGGTCGGTCTTCGTCGCTGCCGGCAGCACGAGGGTGGTGTCCGCGACCTCGGACAACGGGGAGTCGTCGGTGGTCGACAGGGCGACGACGGACGCGCCGACGTCGTGCGCGGTGCGGGCCGCCTGCACGATGCCGGTGGTCGTGCCGGACCCGCTCGCGACGAGGAGCACGTCCCCGGGCCGGATCGCGGGCGTGGTGACCTCGCCGACGACGTGGACGTCGCGACCGAGGTGCATGAGCCGCATCGCGGTCATGCGCAGTGCGAGTCCGGAACGGCCGGCGCCGTGCACGAAGACACGGTCGGAGCGGTCGATCAGGTCGAGGGCGCGCTCAGCCGACGCGTCGTCGACGTTCGCGGCGAGGTCGGTGACCTCACGCACGATCACGTCGAACGCTGCGGGGACGGTGGGTTCTGCCATGTCCACGATCATGCCGTCACGCGGCCCGCCGCACCGCTACCCGCGTCGGCAGGCATCCCACCCGATCGGGTGGCCCCGTCCGCACGGGTGGGACAGGTAGGTTCGGCACCCATGGACGCCATCGCACCCGACCGGGAGGCCCGCGGCGAGCCCGCCAGTCGGCTCGCCGCCTCGGAGCACGCCCGGACCGTCGCCGAGCAGGCGGACCGTCAGGCGCTCACCCTCGAGTCCGTGCTCGCCGTGCTCCGGTCGCCGCGGGTGTCCGATGCCGCCGCGCGGGCCGAGGCCGTCGAGATCGCGTCGGCAGCACTCGTCGACCTGCGCACCGAGACCGACCACCAGCGCAGCACCCTGCTCGAGCCGGTCACCGGGGCGTTCTCGCGCCTCCGAGCCGACCTGCGCCCGCTCGTCCGGTTCGGCGACCTCGACGTGCAGTTCGTCGAGCCGCCGACCACCGGCCGCGCGCTGCCCGGCGACGTCGCCCACGCGGCCCGGGCCATCGTCCGGACCGCCGTGCTCGCCCTGGTCGACGGTGGTGCGGCCAAGCGGGTCCGCATCCAGTGGGACTGCGACGGCCGGAACCTGCTCATGCAGCTCCGCGACGACGGCTCCGGCACCCTCGACGTGCACGACGACGCCATGCGGCCGATCGCGGAGCGGGTCGTCACGCTCGACGGCCGGGTGCAGGTCTCGAGCACGCCGGACTGGGGCTCGGTGCTCGACATCTCGTTGCCCCTCGACCCGTCGCCGACCGAGGTGGACTCGGTCGCGGACGACGACCTCACCCCGCGGGAGCGCGACGTCCTGCGCCTTGTGGCGACGGGCGTCGGCAACCGCGAGATCGCCGAGGGCCTGGGCATCAGTGTGAACACCGTGAAGTACCACGTGGCGAACCTGCTCCGGAAGCACGGCGCCCGGACCCGCGCCGAGCTCGCGGCCCTCGGTCACGCACGCTGATGCTCATTCCTCGGGCACGTGGTCTGCGCGGTGACGGCGGAACCCCAGCACCGCTGCCCCCAGGACGAGGAGCAGGGCGGCGGCACCGGCGATCAGGCTGAGCCCCGCGGCTCCGGTGAACGCGAGCGCACCCTCCGAGCCCGTCGCGGAGGCTGCCGCCCCACGATCCGCACCCACGGGGCTCCCCGAGTCCGCAGGACCTGGCGGCACCTCGGGAGCAGCATCGCCTCCCGTGTCCCCGGGGCCCTCCGGGTCTCCGGGAACCCCCGGCCCCTCGGGTTCCTCCGGGCCCACCGGCGGTTCCACCGGTCCCTCCGGAGCCGGCAGGAGTCCGGCGTCGATGGTGCGGTCCTGCTCGACCCCCTCGATCCTGCCCTCGGCGGACTCCGACGTCGCGATCGTGATCGCGCGGGTGGTGCCGTCACCGGCAGCATCGGAGTCGACCGACCGGTCGTCGCCGACCAGCGCCGTCGTGAAGTCGCGGCCGTCGACCGCGGTCCAGCGCACGGTGTAGGTGCCCGGGCGCAGCCCGTCGAACGCGTACGCGCCCGCAGCGTTCGTGGTGGTGCGCTGGTCCACGGCGGCGCCCGTGTCGTCGATGCCGGCGAGGTGGACAGTCGCACCGGGGACACCGGGTTCGTCGTCGTCCTGCAGGCCGTCGCGGTCATCGTCGGACCACACCAGATCGCCGATCGAGCCAGCGACGACGGTGATGGTGGCCGGGTTGGACTGCACGGGGAGCGCCAGGTTCGACGCGCGGAGGCCGAAGCGGTTGGTGTGCGTGTCGCCGTCCTGCTGGCCGTCGGTGGCGACCGCGACCTCGTGCGTCACCGTCTCGCCGACACCGACCGGGGCCGAGCGTTGGATGCGGAAGGCGGTCACGTCAGCCAGGTCGGTCGGGCAGCCGACGGCACCGAGCTCGGCCTCCGTGCACCACCTGGTCGCGCCACCGGGTGCGTTGGACGGGTCGGCGGCGTCGTTGACGACGTCCCGCGGGGCACGGCTGGTGTACAGCGCCCGCTCGCCGGCAGCAGCGTCCACCGTGACGACCTCGGCGAGGCCGGACGTTCCGTGGAAGGTCGAGCGGCCGGCATCCCCGCGGTGGGGGATGACGTCGATGACGTCGATGCCGTCGATCGGGGTGGCGTCGATGTTCGTGTACCCGAGGGTCCACTCGAGGCGGTCGCCGGTGATGACGACCGGCTCGACGGCGGTCTTCTCGACCCCGACGCCGCCGGTGTTGACGATCTGGAGGGCACGCGCGGCGGTGCGGAGATCGGTCGGAGACCTGTCGGTCGGCGAGTCGATGCCGGCGACGTTCGTGATCGCGCCCGGGGGGAAGAGCTCGGAGATCTGGACCCGGTAGGTGATCGGCGCGACCTGCTGGTTCGGCTCCGTGTCGAACGTCCAGGTGAGTCGCTGGACGTCCCTGCCGCGCTCGTCCGTCGTGGTGTCGATCTCCGGGGTGACGGACGCGCTGTCGGGCACGTAGCGCGTGAGGTGCGGCAGGACATCGCGGACGGTGACCGTGGACGCTCTGCCGCTGGCCTTCCCGTTCGTGAGCGACGGGTACAGGGCGTAGTCGACGGTGTCGCCGGCGAGGGCGAAGCTGGTCTCGTTGGGGGTGTCGCCGGCGTCGTGCCCGGGATCGACGACCTTCTTCTGGATGCGCGCCAGGTTCTCGGTGATCAGCACACTGTCCGACAGGGGGCCGGCCCCGAGGTCGGCGTCGGACCAGGTGTCGTGCTGCCAGCGCGGATCTCGATCGCCGAACCACCCGTGACCGAAGTCGTACGCCCGTGTGCCGTCCGCAGCGTCCTGGAGTTCCGTGAAGCTGTAGAGCGCCCCGGTGCTCCCGCCGGGCACGTCGCCGACGGCACGGACGGCGCCGATCGCGTCGATGCCGCCGGGAACGTCAGCCGGATCCTCGAACCACGGGCCCGCATCGTCCTCACAGGTCGCCTGGCGCTGCCCGGCCGCCGGGCTCGACATCTCGTACGCCGCGTACTGCACCTTCACGTCACCCGTCATGCCGGAGACCCAGCTGTACTGCCCGTCCACCTGCGTGAGGCGCTGGGTGCTGCGGTCGAACGTGTCGCACAGGATCGCGTTCTCGTACGGGGTGAGACCGTCGTTCCACATGCCGATGTCGCTGCGTACCGCGTCACCAGGGGTGTGCCAGGGCTCACCGGCCTTGGCCGAACCAGGGATGACGTCGCCCGTGTCGTTCGTCACGCGGTAGAGCTGCTTGGAGATCCCTCCGGAGCCGTACTCCGTGATGGTGCGCGCTGCACTGTTGTCCGAGGTGGGTTCGGTGCCGCCGGGGTAGTTCTGCGCACCGCTGATCGAGGTCGTCCGGAGCGGCGTGAAGGTGTTCACGGAATCGACGCTCGTGCCGGTCGGTGGGTTCGGCATCCACAGGCTGATGTAGCCGGACACGACGTAGTTCCTGTCGCCGCCCACGACGGGGCCGCCGTCGACGTTCTTGGTCGGGAACTGGGTCGGGTCGGTGATGGTCCCGGTGATCGTGACCTCCACAGCGCTCCCCGGGGCGTCCTGCACGCAGGTGATGCGGCCGGAGTCGACGACCCCGGTCGCGCCCCCGCCGGCTCCTGCGGGCAGGCCCGGCAGGACGCCGGGTCCGCTCGTGTTGTGTCCGCAGACCGGGCGCCCCGCGTTCCAGAGCACGGCACCGGAGGGCAGATCGCCCAGGATCTTCGACAGGTCGTCCGTGAACGTCATCGGCCCTGCGCTCTTCTCGAACCCGAGCAGGCCCTGACCAGCGACCAGGGGCTGCCAGTCGACGGCGATCGGGTACGTGACCTGCAGGCCCGGCGAGCCGTCCGGGCCGACGGCGTCGGTGATGAGCCGACTTGCGTGGACGTCCTTGCTCAGGTTGTAGCGGGCCGCGGCCGAGACGGTGACGGTGTCGGACGTGGCGCCGACGGAGCCGTTCTCAGCGCCGTCGGCGGTGGCCGTGACGGGCACGCTGATCGCGTCCCCGTTCCGCATGTCGCCGGAGACGTTGAGGACGATGGGCACGAAGACGGTGTTGCCCTCGGTGAGTGTCCCGATGTTGCAGAGCAGCTCCGCGCCGGCGATCGCCGAGCCGGCACCCGTGCAGCGGCTCGGCACGCCGGCCCAGGTCGTCCCGCTCGGTGCGGTGGCGGTGAACCGCTCGTTGGTGCTGCTGCCGTCGTTCGAGTTCAAGGAGACGCGGTAGGTGATCGCGTCCATCGTCCGGACGGTTCCGTTCTTCGAACCGGTGTCACCACCCGGCACCGCGTCCGGTGTGAAGGGGCCGTTCCCGTCCGTGAGGACGTCGACGGCGACGGCGACGGTGCTGTCGACCGTGCCCGCGGGGCGTTCGGCGGCGGCCGTGCTGTCCCCTCCGACTGCCTGGGCCGGGACTGCGGCGAACACGAGTCCGGGGACGATGCCGAGTGCGGCCGACATCGCGAGGGCCGTGCGTGCAGGACTGCGGGATCGCATGTGACTCCAAGTCTTCGTCGACGCCGGAATCGGCTGCCGATTCGAGGGAGCAGATCAGCCCCCGCTCAGGATCATATGAGTGCGATATCTCACACGCAACACATTGCGACCGCCAAGGTCTGCTCGGAACTCGCTCCGTTCACTTCGCGGGCGTGACCCGGCGCGACCGCGACAACGGGTACCGACGGTCGAGCGATGGCTCGACGACGCTGACCATCACGAACTGCGAGAGCAGCTCAGCGGGCATCGCCCTCACGGCGCGAAGCGGTAGCCCATGCCGGACTCGGTGAGCAGGTAGCGCGGATGCGCCGGGTCCGGTTCGAGCTTCCGCCGCAGCTGCGCCATGTACAGCCGCAGGTACCCGGAGTCGTTGCCGTGTGAAGGCCCCCACACCTCGGTCAGGAGCATCTCGCGGGTCATCAGCCGGTCGGGGTTCGTGACGAGCACCTCGAGCAGGCGCCACTCGGTCGGGGTCAGCCGGATCGCGGGACCGCTGGCCGGGGTGACCTGCTTCGCGACGAGGTCCACGACGAGGTCGCCGATCCGGATCGTCGGCGCGCTGTCGACACCGGCCGGGGCACGGCGTCGCCCGAGAGCCCGCAACCGCGCCAGCAGCTCGTCCATCTGGAACGGCTTCGTCACGTAGTCGTCCGCGCCGGCGTCGAGTGCGTCGACCTTGTCGGACGAGTCGGTCCGTCCGGACAGCACGAGCACCGGGACCTGCGACCACCCCCGGATGCCCTCGAGCACCCCGATGCCGTCGAGCCGGGGCATGCCCAGGTCGAGCAGCACCAGGTCGGGCCGTTCGGTGATGACGGCGTCGATCGCCGCACGGCCGTCCTTCGCCGTCACGACCTCGTACCCGCGGGCGGCGAGCGTGACGGAGAGGGCCCGGACCAGTTGCGCGTCGTCGTCCGCGATCAGGACCTTCACCGGAGCTCCACTCCCACGTGCCCGGCGATCGGCAGCCGCACCACGACGGTGAGCCCACCACCCGGGGTGTCATCGACCTCGATCGTGCCGCCCATGCCCTCGGTGAAGCCCCGCGCGAGTGCGAGACCGAGCCCGAGGCCCGTCTCGTTGTCGGTGTCGCCGAGGCGCTGGAACGGCTGGAAGACCTCGTCGACCCGGTCCGACGGGATACCCGGACCGTGGTCGGCGATCCGGAGCTCGACCCCGCCGCCGAAGGCGCTCGCCGCGACGCGCACACGGGTGCCGTCGGGAGCGTAGCGGACGGCGTTCGCGAGCAGGTTCACGACGACCCGCTGCAGCAGGACCGGGTCGGCGAGCACCGGCGGCAGGTCGGCCGGCAGGTCGAGGTCGACGTCGTCGGGCCCGAGCTCGAGCTCGTCGAGCGCGGGGGCGACCACCGTGTCGAGGGCCAGCGGCCCGGACGCGACCGCGAGCACACCCGCCTGCACCCGGCTGACGTCCAACAGGTCAGCCAACAGCACCGCCAGCTGACCGAGGCTCTCGTCGGCGGTCGCGAGCAGTGCCTCCCGGTCGGCCCTGGACAGGTCGACGTCCAGCGCACGCAACGACTGGACGGCGGCCGAGGCGGCCGCGATCGGCCGACGCACGTCGTGGCCGACGGCCGCGAGGATCGCGCTGCGGACGCGGTCCGCCGCCGCGATCCGCTCCGCGTCCAACGCGGTGCGCGTCAACGAGCGGTGTTCGACCGCGGCGTCGAGCTGCTGCTCGACGACACGCAGCAACCGGCGCTGGGTCGGGTCGTCCGCAGCGCCCGCGAACTCGAGCACGGCGCCGGACGGGAGGCTCGTGGCCGCGTCCGGCGTCTCGCCGAACGTCCCCGACGTGGCGGGTTCCTCGTTCCCCTGCCGGATCCGGACGCCGGCAAACCCGAAGGCCTCGCGGGTGCGGTCGAGCAGGGCCTGCAGGGCGTCGTCGCCACGGAGGACGCTGCCGGCGATCCCCATCAACAGGCCGGACTCCGCCGCGGCGCGACGGGCAGCACGCGAACGTCTGGCGGACCGGTCGACCACGAAGCTGACGAGCACGGCGCTGATGACGTACATGACGAGGGCGAAGAGGTGCCACGGCTGCTGCACCGTGACCATGTGCAGGGGTTGGACGAAGAAGAAGTCGAGGCTCAGTCCGGACAGCACCGCGGTGAACACCGCTGGCCACATCCCGCCGACGAGCGCCACGACGAGCACCAGCAACTGGTACGCCAGGACGTCCACGGTGATGGCGTCGGGGTCGCTGCCGATCGACAGGACCCAGGTGAGCAGGGGCCCGACCAGGACCGAGAGTACGAACGCGGCGAGGACCCGTCCGCGGGACAGACTGCCGCCGAGCTTCGGCAGGGCGAAGCCACCACCGGCGCGCTCGTGCGTGACGACGTGCACGTCGATGTCGCCGGACTCACGGATCACGGTGTTGCCGATGCCCGGGCCGGTCAGGGCCGCGGCGAGCCGACTGCGACGGCTGACGCCGATGACGATCTGGGTCGCGTCGATCGACCGCGCGAACCGCACGAGGGTCGACGGCACGTCGTCGCCGACCACCTGGTGGTACGTCCCGCCGAGCTGTTCGAGCAGGGTGCGCTGGGCACCGAGCGCCCCCGGGTGCCGCTCGCGCAGGCCGTCGTTCGTCGTCACGTGCACGGCCGCGAGTTCGCCCCCGGCACTGCGGGCAGCGATGCGGGCCCCGCGGCGCAGCAGGGTCTCGCCCTCGGGCCCGCCGGTCAGGGCGACGAGCACCCGCTCGCGCGTCTCCCAGCGGTGCTCGATGCCGTGCTCGGCACGGTAGGCCTTGAGCGCGTCGTCGACCTCGTCGGCCAACCAGAGCAGGGCGATCTCGCGCAGCGCGGTGAGGTTGCCGAGCCGGAAGTAGTTGGACAGCGCCGCGTCGATGCGGGCCGCTGGGTACACGAGTCCGTCGGAGAGCCGCTCGCGCAGGGCAGCCGGCGCCAGGTCGACGACCTCGATCTGGTCGGCCGCACGCACGACGGCGTCGGGGACGGTCTCGCGCTGCACGGTGCCGGTGATCTCGCGGACCACGTCGCCGAGGGACTGCATGTGCTGCACGTTCACCGTCGAGATGACGTCGATCCCGGCGTCGCGCAGCGCTTCGACGTCCTGCCAGCGCTTCTCGTTCGCACTGCCGGGAGCGTTCGTGTGCGCGAGTTCGTCGACGAGGGCGACCTCGGGTGCCCGGGCGATGACGGCGTCGAGATCGAGGTCGTCCAGGTCGACACCGCGGTGCGAGACGGTGCGGCGCGGGATGACCTCGAGGCCGTCGACGAGCGCGGCGGTGGCGGCGCGTTCGTGCGTCTCGACCACGGCGACGACGACGTCCCGGCCCTCGTCGAGCAGCCGGCGGCCCTCCTCGAGCATGGTGAACGTCTTGCCGACACCCGGTGCGGCACCGAGCAGGACCCGTAGCTTGCCGCGCTTCACGTGCTCATCCTCTCGCGTCGAGTTCCGCAGCAGGTGCGAAGCCGGGCGCAGGGCGGGATCGCGCCCTCGTGTGGTCATCGCGCCCCGGTGAGTCGGGGCGCGATGACCACCGCGGGGTGCGATCGATCACGAGGACGACTTCGCCAGGGCCAGGTTCAGCTCGAGCACGTTCACCACGGGTTCCCCGAGGAACCCGAGCTGCCGCGACTCGGTGTGCTCCGTCACGAGCGCCCGCACGTCGTCGGCCGACATGCCCCGCGCCGAGGCCACCCGCTGCACTTGCTGCAGCGCGTACTCGGGGCTGATGTCCGGGTCGAGACCCGAGCCCGAGGCCGTCACGGCGTCGGCCGGGACCTCGGACACGGGCACGCCGTCGGCCTTCGCGACCGCCTGCTGCCGCTCCTTGACGGCCTTGAGCAAGTCGGAGTTGTTCGGGCCGAGGTTCGAGCCACTGGACGCGTTCGCGTCGTAGCCCTTCTCACCCGCGGCGCTCGGCCGCGACTGGAACCACTCGTCGGCGGACTTCCCGTCGAACGACTGCCCGACCAGCGACGACCCGACGACCTTGCCGTCGGACGAGGTGACCATAGAACCGTTGGCCTGCTCGTGGAACACCCCCTGGCCGACCCCCCAGACGGCGAGCGGGTAGCCGACGCCGAGCACGACGGTTGCGAGCAGGGTGAGGCGGATGGCCACACCAGCGGAACGGACGGTGGAACGTGCAGATGCCATGACTAGAACCCCGGGATGAGACCGACCACGAGGTCGATCAGTTTGATGCCGATGAAGGGGACGATCACGCCGCCGAGCCCGTAGACGAGCAGGTTGCGGCCGAGGATCGACGACGCTGCGGCGGCGCGGTACTTGACGCCGCGCAGGGACAGCGGGATGAGCGCCACGATGACGAGCGCGTTGAAGACGACGGCCGACAGGATCGCGGACGACGGGCTGTGCAGCCCCATGATGTTCAGGGCCGCGAGCCCGGGGAACGCCGCCTGGAACATCGCCGGGATGATCGCGAAGTACTTCGCGACGTCGTTGGCGATGGAGAAGGTGGTCAGGGCCCCGCGGGTGATGAGCAGCTGCTTGCCGATGCGGACGACGTCGATGAGCTTGGTCGGGTCGGAGTCGAGGTCGACCATGTTGCCCGCCTCCTTCGCCGCCGTCGTGCCGGTGTTCATCGCGACGCCGACGTCCGCCTGCGCCAGGGCGGGGGCGTCGTTGGTGCCGTCGCCGGTCATCGCGACGAGGTTGCCGCCCTCCTGTTCGCGCTTGATGTACGCGAGCTTGTCCTCCGGGGTGGCCTCGGCGAGGAAGTCGTCGACGCCGGCCTCGTGCGCGATCGCGGCCGCGGTCCGGGGGTTGTCGCCGGTGATCATCACCGTGCGGATGCCCATCGACCGGAGCTCGGCGAACCGTGACGCCATGCCGTCCTTGACGACGTCCTTCAGGTGCACGACGCCGAGCAACGTGACCGCGCCGTCCGAGGAGCGGCGACCGACGACGAGCGGGGTCCCGCCCTGGTCGGAGATCTCGGCGACGGTGGAGTCGATCGCGGCGACCAAACCGGCGTCGGGGGTGTCGGCCCAGGCGAGCACTGCAGCAGCGGCGCCCTTCCGGATCTGCGACCCGTCCGGCAGGTCGAGACCCGACATGCGCGTCTGCGCCGTGAACGGCACCTCGACGGCCCCGTCCGGCAGGGCCGGCGTCACCCCGGCGTCAGCAGCGAGCGACACGATCGAACGACCTTCGGGCGTCGAGTCCGCAGCGCTCGACAGGGCTGCCGCCTCCATCAGCGAGGCCTCGCTCACACCCGGCACCGGCACCACGCGGGACGCCCGGCGGTTGCCGTACGTGATGGTGCCGGTCTTGTCGAGCAGCAGGGTGGTGATGTCACCGGCGGCCTCGACCGCGCGACCCGACATCGCCAGCACGTTGTGCTGCACGAGCCGGTCCATGCCGGCGATGCCGATCGCGGAGAGCAGGGCGCCGATGGTGGTCGGGATGAGGCAGACGAGCAGGGCGATGAGCACCGGCACGCTGACGGTCGCACCGACGAGTCCCGCGATGGGCTGCATCGTCAGGCAGACGATCACGAAGACGATCGACAGCGAGGCGAGCAGGATGTTCAGCGCGATCTCGTTCGGCGTCTTCTGCCGGGCAGCACCCTCGACCAGACGGATCATCCGGTCGATGAAGGTCTCACCAGGGGTCGAGGTGATGCGCACGATGATCCGGTCGGACAGCACCCGGGTGCCGCCGGTGACCGCACTGCGGTCGCCGCCGGACTCGCGGATGACGGGCGCGGACTCACCGGTGACGGCTGACTCGTCGACCGACGCGATGCCGTCGACGACGTCGCCGTCGCCCGGGATCACCTCGCCTGCGACGACCACGACCACGTCACCCTTGGCCAGGTCGACCGACGCGACCTCCTCGGTCACGTTGCCGGTCGCCGCTGCGTCGACCGGGTCGTAGCCGAGCACCCGGCGGGCGCTCGTGGTCGAGCGGGTCTTCCGCAGCGTGTCGGCCTGCGCCTTGCCCCGCCCCTCGGCGACCGACTCCGCCAGGTTCGCGAAGACGACGGTGAGCCAGAGCCACACCGCGATGGCGATGGTGAACGCGGACGGTTCGACGACGGCGGCGGCCGTCGTCAGCGCTGCGCCGACCTCGACGATGAACATGACGGGGTTCCGCCACATCAGTCGCGGATCGAGTTTCCGCAGGGCTCCCGGGAGGCCCGCCACCAGTTGGCGGGGCCCGAATGCGGACGAGCGGGTGGCCGGCTCCACTGCGGTGCGCGGTTCCGGCTCGGTGGTCACGGTCATGACAGTCCTTCTGCGAGCGGGCCCAGTGCGAGCACCGGGAAGTAGGTGAGTGCGGTGACGATGACGGCGACGCCGCCGAGCAGCCCGATGAACAGCGGGCGGTGGGTGGGCAGGGTGCCGGCGGTCTCGGGCACGCGGTCCTGGGCGGCGAGCGACCCGGCGAGCGCCAGGACGAACACCATCGGCACGAAGCGGCCGAGCAGCATCACGACGCCGAGCGCGGAGTTCATCCACGTGGTGTTCGCGGTGAGCCCGCCGAAGGCCGACCCGTTGTTGTTCGCACCCGAGGTGAAGGCGTAGAGCAACTCGGACAGCCCGTGGTTGCCGGGGTTGAAGATCGACGTGCCGAGCACCTGTTCGCGGACGCCGGGGATGACCAGGGACAGTCCGGTGGCGAGGAGCACGAGGGTCGGCGTGACCAGGATGTACAGCGCCGCGAAGGTCATCTCCTTCGCGCGGATCTTCTTGCCGAGGTACTCCGGGGTCCGGCCGACGAGCAGGCCGCCGATGAACACCGTGATGACGGCGAGCACGAGCATGCCGTACAGGCCGGAACCGACGCCGCCCGGGGTGACCTCGCCGAGCATCATGTTGAGCATCGCCATCATCCCGCCGATCGGGGTGAAGCTGTCGAACATGCCGTTCACCGCACCGGTCGACGTCGCGGTCGACGTCGTGC
The DNA here is from genome assembly GCF_025642935.1 of Curtobacterium sp. RIT-PI-V. Classification (NCBI taxonomy): domain Bacteria; kingdom Bacillati; phylum Actinomycetota; class Actinomycetes; order Micrococcales; family Microbacteriaceae; genus Curtobacterium; species Curtobacterium sp. RIT-PI-V. The sequence continues at coordinate 273,151 of NZ_JANZKM010000001.1, read as the reverse complement.
CGAACAACGTGGTGCCGAGGATCCCGAACCGGGTCTCCTTGCCCTCCATCGCGGCGCCGGCTGCGTGCGTGGCGAGTCCGCCGCCACCGAGCTCGGCGATCGACATCACCGACAGGGACACGAGGAAGATCGCGCCCATCACGGCGAGGATCGCGTAGCCCTGGCGGTCGTCGCCGACCATCCGGCCGAAGGTGCGCGGCAGGGAGAACGGGATGACGAGCATCAGGAAGACCTCGACCAGGTTCGTCCACGCCTGCGGGTTCTCGAACGGGTGCGCCGAGTTGGCGTTGAAGTAGCCGCCGCCGTTCGTGCCGAGTTCCTTGATCGCCTCCTGCGACGCCACGAACCCGTCGGGCAGGTGCTGCGTGCCGCCGACCAGCGTGGTGACGTCGGTGCCGCTCCCCCACGACTGGATGACGCCGCCGGCGACGAGCACGATCGCGAAGACGAACGCACCGGGCAGCAGCAGTCGACCGACGCCGCGGACGACGTCGACCCACACGTTGCCGAGCGTGCCGGACTTGCGCCGGGCGAACCCGCGCACCAGTGCCACGGCGACGGCGAGGCCGACGGCTGCGGACAGGAAGTTCTGCACCGCGAGGCCGGCCATCTGCACGCTGTACCCGACGGTGACCTCGGGTGAGTACGACTGCCAGTTCGTGTTCGCGACGAACGACGCCGCGGTGTTGAACGCGAGCGACGGGCCCACGGCGGGCAGCCCGAGGTCGCCGGGCAGGACGACCTGGATGCGCTGCAGCAGGTAGACGAGCAGGAGGCCGACGACGCTGAAGAGCAGCACGCCGCGCAGGTACACGGGCCACGACTGCTCGGCGTCCGGGTCGACCCCGATCAGCCGGTAGACCCCACGCTCGACCCGGTTGTGCCGGACGGGTGTGAAGACCCGGGCCATCCAGTCGCCGAGCGGCCGGTAGGCGACGACGAGCAGCAGGACCAGCGTGGCGACCTGGACGATCCCCGCCCAGACGTCCGCGGTGCCCGCGCCCATCAGAACCGCTCCGGACGCACGAGCGCCCAGACGAGGTACACGACTGCGGCGATGCCGAGGACGGCGGCCGCGATGGTGATGCCGATCACAGCCGTTCCACCCCCTTGGCGATCAGTGCCACCACGCCGAACACGGCGAGGACACCGGCGACGACGAACACGTCGAACACGAGGGACTCCAGAAGGTCTGCGGTGTCCGCGCCGGGCGACGCGGACGGCACCACGTGTGGTGCCGAGACCGATGCTGGGTCCTGCACCGGGCCTCCAGGCCGCTCCTAACGGTTTCCTCACGCCGCCCTGGCGGACGCATGCGCCCCGCTAACACGCGCTCGCCGTCCTACGATCGGACCATGGTGATCCCCGCTCCCCCGACCCGCCCGGGCACGAGGGCGTCCACCGTCGCCGGGAGCCTGCTCGCCACAGCCGTGGTGTCGATCGGCGCGCTGTGGGCGGTCGTCTTCGGGCCGCTCTGGCTCTTCGGCGAGCAGCGACAACTCCTGCTGTGGTTCTGGGCCGTTCCCCTGGCGTTCGTGCCGTGGCTGGCCGCGATCGCGGCGCTCGTCCTCGCACTGGTGGGGTGGTCGCGCGGGCGCGGGCGGAAGCGCGCGGCGTTGGCCGTCTGCTGCGCCGTGGTCGTCCTGCTGGCACCGATCGCGATGCTGTTCGGGCCGGGTAGCGCGCTCGTCGACACCTCGGTCTGAGGCCCGAACGGGTCCGTGCTCAGTCCGCGGCCGAGGCGCTGAGTCGTGCGGACAGCGCGCGGACCGAGCAGGCGAGGTCCTCGGGGCCCTCGACGACGAAGTCCACCGCGAACGCGGCGAACGCTCCGGCGAGACCCGGCCAGGACCACGAGCCGAGCGTCACCCGGCTCCGCTCGTCGGACAGGGGTTCGACGACGGCGTCCTCGGGCAGGTAGGGCCCGATCGTCCGTGCGTCGGCGGCCGTCATGGTGACCGAACCGACGCACGGCCACACGTCGGCCCGCGCCGATCCCTTGAACCGCGCCGACACGAAGGCCACGGGGTCGCCACCGGGCACCGGTCGGGGCGTGAACGGCACGCGCGTGCGCATCCGCGGCGTGATCCGGTCGATGCGGTGGGTGCTCCAGTCGTCGCGGTCGAGGTCCCAGTCGAGCAGGTACCAGCGGCCGTTCCGCGCGATCACGGCGTGGGGTTCGACGCGGTGCGGGGTCTCGTTCTCGCCGTACCCGAAGCGGAACACCTCGCGCAGGTGGACGACCTCGCTCACCGCCACCAGGACGTCCGGGTCGGTCGTGGTCCGGCTCGTCGCGGTCACGGCCTGCACCGCGTCGACCCGTGACCGGAGCCGCGCGGGCATCACCTGCCGGACCGTCGCCAGTGCTCGGGCAGCCGACTCGGCGATGTCCGCGCCCGACGCGGGCGCGACGGCGAGTGCCAGGGCGATCGCCACGGCCTGGTCGTCGTCGAACAGCAGGGGCGGCAGGTCCGAACCCGCTGCGAGCCGGTACCCACCGGCGGGACCGCGCAGCGCCTCGACCCGGTACCCAAGCTCGCGGAGGCGGTCGACGTCGCGGCGGACCGTGCGAGGGCTGACCTCGAGGCGTCCGGCGAGCTCGTCGCCCGGCCAGTCGCGGTGCACCTGCAACAGTGACAGCAGCGTGAGCATGCGCGAGGAGGGTCCGGACATGTCGATCATCCTCGCCGAAGAAGCGGACACGATCTGACCGCATCGACGGTCATCCTCGTTCCATGAGCATCGAAACGACAACCCACCTCAACTTCGACGGCACCGCCCGCGAGGCCCTCGACTTCTACGCAACGGTCTTCGGCGGCGATGTCACCGCCGCCACCTACGGGCAGATGGGCGCCCTGGACGATCCCGCCTGGACGGACCGCGTCGTCTTCGGCCAGGTCTCCACCGACGCCGGGTTCCGGGTCATGGCGTTCGACGTCTGGCCCGGACAGCCCTACGACCAGGGATCGAACGCCTTCTACGTGTTCGTGCACGGCGACGACTCCGCCGAGATCGAACGGTACTGGGCCGCACTGTCCGAGGGCGCCGAGGTCCGACAGCCCCTGGAACCCTCGGCCTGGGCACCATTGGCCGGGCAGCTGCGTGACCGCTTCGGTGTGGTCTGGCAGCTCGACGTCGCGGCTCCGACCGAGTGACGCGGCGGTGCGGCCGGGAAGGGCCTGCGCCGCACCGACGCTCGGACGTTTGTGAACCACTTCCCCACGGAAACCGGCCGCCGCTAGCGTGCTGGCATGCCCGAGTTCCGTCCGATGCCCGGCTACGAGCTCGGCGAAGGGTGGGTGGCTGCTCGTCGGCGCCGCTCCCGGTTCGGCCGCGTGTGGCGCTGGGTCGGCCCGCCGGTCGCGCTCCTCGCCGCCGTCGCGGCCGTCCTGCTGTTCCGCTGGTACGCGGGCGTGGCCGACCAGGTCGAGTGGGAGTGCGCGGTGTCCACCTGCGGCACGAACGACCCGCGGTCCTTCGCGCCGGAGGGGTGCTGGGCGCTCCTCCTGCTCGCCGGGCTCGGTACCGTCCGGGTCCCCGGGCGGTGGTGGTGGACGGGCGCGCTCCTGCTCGGGTTCGCACTCGTCGCCGCGTGGTCGATCGACTGGTGGCGGATGCCCGGGATCGACCTCGGGCTGTTCGTGACGCCGATCGGAGCCGGGAGCGTAGGCGCCGTCCTCCTGCTCGCCCGGACCGGGATGGCCGTCGACCGTGTTCGCGGGCGAGCCCACACCGCCCGTCGGCGGGCCGAACAAGACAGTCCGCGGGACGTGGGCGAGCGCTGACCCGGTCGGAGGATCAGCCCGAGCGGCTCCACGTACTGACCATCACGGTCGCGGTCACGCTCGTCGGCGCGAACACCTGCTCCGGAGCGACGTGGTGGTGGCTCGGCCCCATGTGCACGACATCGTGGACGTCCTCGGCGGAGAGGTCCATCGTCCACGTCAGGTCCTCGGAGGACAGCAGGTCGAACGACGGTGTGAGCGAGTCGTGCAGCCGCCGCTCCTTCTCCGGATCGACAGAGATCGTCGCCTCGGCCAGCTCCGCCAGGTGTCCGGTGCGCGGGGTCACGACGACCAGCACCCCGTCGGGGTGCAGGACGCGCGCGTACTCGGTCTGGTTGCGCGGTGCGAAGACGTCGAGGACGACGGCGGCAGCGTCGTCGACGACCGGGAGGCGCTCGGTCACGTCCCCGACGACGGCTCCGGCACGTTCGTGGACGCGGGCCGCCCGTCGGATCGCAATCGCCGACAGGTCCAGCGCAACCCCGAGCCTCGCGTCCGCCGCGCGCAGCGCATGCGCCAGGTACGTCCCCGGACCGGAGCCGACGTCGAGCACGATGCCGGGTGCCGTCGCCTCGGCGACGACCTCGGCGAGCGCCCGCTCGACGGGCGCGTAGTGCCCGCGCCCCAGGAACCGTAGCCGGGCGTCGACCATCTCCGGGGTGTCCGCCGTGAGCGCGCGACGCTTCGCCGGCAGGAGCGTCAGGTGCCCCTGCCTGGCCTCGTCGAACCGGTGTCCGGTCGCGCAGCCGACCTGGCCGTCGACCCGGCCGAGGGGCTCGGCGCACACGGGGCAGGCGAGCATCGGCAGCAGGTCGTCACGCACCGGCCCAGCGTACGGGGCCTCGCTCGCCTGGCCGGATGTCGCTGCAGCAGCTCTTCGGTCTCGACGGACGCACCGCCCTGGTGACGGGAGGCAGTTCTGGTATCGGGCAGGCCATCGCGGTCGCCCTGGCGGACGCCGGAGCACACGTGCTGGTAGCGGCTCGGACGGGTGCGACCATCGACTCCACCGTCGCCGCGATCCGGCAGGCGGGTGGCTCGGCCGACGGCGTCGTCGCGGACCTGTCCTCGCGCGCCGGAGCCCACGCACTCGCCGACGCGGTTGGGACGTCGACGTCCTCGTGAACTCCGCCGGGATCAACCTCCGGCCGCCGATGGCCGATCTCGACGAGGACACCTGGGACGCCACGATGGCCGTGAACCTCGACGCACCCTTCGTGCTCGGGCAGCGGCTCGCGCCCGGCATGGCAGCGCGTGGCCACGGCCGGATCATCAGCATCAGCTCGCAGCAGGCGCACCGTCCGTTCGCCGCGAGTGGCGCGTACGGGGTCTCCAAGGCCGGTTGGGGCCCCGCCGCCGGTTCCGGACCGACGCGCCAGCGGCGGGCCGGCCGTGCCGGTGGGGAGAGGCACTGGCCCGGTCCCAAGCGGAGGCCTGGTCCGCGCAGGGGGTCACCTCCAACGTCCTCGTCCCCGGTTTCGTGCGCACCCCGCTCAACGAGCGGCTCGGTTCCGACCCGGCGGCGGTGTCCGCCCTCGCGGCGCGGACGCTGGTCGGCCGGAACGGCCTGGCGTCGGACTTCGCCGCGGCGGCGGTGTTCCTCGCCGGCCCCGGGTCGGCCTACGTCACCGGGCAGTCGATCGCGGTCGACGGCGGGTTCTCCGTCCACTGAGGGTGTCTGATGCGCCGGCCTGGGGTACTGGCAGGGCCTGCCTGCGCCGGGGTCCGGCTGGCAGGATCGACGGTGTGAAGACACTGGAGTTGCCACAGACGGACCTCACCGCATCCGACGTCGTCGTCGGACTGATGCGGATCAACGACATGAGCGACGAGGACATCCGCGCGCTCTACAGCGCCTCGCGCGACGCGGGCGTGAACATGTTCGACCACGCCGCGGTGTACGGCGAGTGGCACGGCTGCGAAGAGCGGTTCGGTTCCGCCGTGACGCTGTCGCCGACGGAGCGTGCCGAGATCGTGCTGCAGACCAAGGTCGGCATCCGACCGACGCCGAAGGGTGCGTACTTCGACTTCTCGTACGAGCACATCCTCGAGTCGGTCGAGGAATCGCTCACCGCGCTGCAGACCGACCACGTCGACGTCCTGCTCCTGCACCGCCCCGACGCCCTGGTGGAGCCGGAAGAGGTCGCGAAGGCCTTCGACGAGCTGCACGCCGCCGGCAAGGTGCACCACTTCGGGGTCTCGAACCACACCCCCGGTCAGGTGGACCTGCTCAAGAAGCACGTCCAGCAGCCGCTCGCCTTCAACCAAGTGCAGCTCAGCATCACGCACGCCAACGTCATCTCGCAGGGCCTCACGGCGAACATGGGTGGCCTCGACCAGTCGATCTCCCGCGACAACGACATCCTCAACTACTCGCGGATCAACGACATCACGCTGCAGGCATGGTCGCCGTTCCAGAAGGGCTTCTTCGACGGCGTCTTCCTCGGCGACCGCGAGCAGTACGCCGACCTGAACGACGCCCTCGAGGAGATCGCCGCCGCGCACGGGGTCACCCCGACGGGCATCGCCGTCGCCTGGATCACCCGGCACCCCGCGCACTTCCAGGTCGTCCTCGGCACGACGAACCCGCAGCGCGTGCGCGACTCGGCGGCCGGCTCGGACGTCGAGCTGTCCCGCGAGGAGTGGTACCGGATCTTCACCGCCGCGGGGCACACCGTTCCGTGAGTCCATCGGGCAGGGTGGGGTCGTGCTCCCCGACCTCACCCTGCCCGTCCGCTTGTCTGCCCACGCCGGATCGGTGGTGGTGCGGAACGCGGCCGACGACGACCTCGACGCCCTGATGGCGCTGTTGTCCGACGACCCGATCAGTGCGGCCCGCGGGGACGTCGCCGCCCCGGAAGACCGTCCGCAGTACGCCGCGGCCCTCCGAGCGATCACCGACGACCCAGCGAACGCGCTGCTGGTCGCCGAGGACGAGGGCGGTCGACTCGTCGGCACGCTGCAGCTCACCCGGATCCCGGGCATGGCTCGTCGAGGAGCAACCCGGCTGCTCGTCGAGGCCGTGCGCGTGAGCAGCGCGCTCCGCTCCGGCGGCATCGGCAGCGCGATGATGCGGTGGGTGACAGACGTCGCAGCACCGGAGCTCGGAACCCCGCTCGTGCAGCTCACATCGGACGCCGCCCGCACGGACGCGCACCGGTTCTACGAGCGCCTCGGGTTCACCGGATCGCACGTCGGCTTCAAGTACCGCGTCCCAGACTCTTCCGCGCGCTGACGTTCTTTCCCAGAACGCGCGCGATGGAAGACGGTTTCGGGCGTACCTGGTCGAAACTTCCGACCAGGTACGCCCGATTCGACCAGGTACGCCTCAGTCGGCGGAGTCAGCAGACCGCGCCGTCGGGACGCGCACGTCGACCGGGGACACCGCGGCGGGGTCGGCGGAGGCGCCACCGACGACGTCGAAGGAGATCCCGAGCATCGCCGGGTCCTCGTCGAGCTCCAGCCCGTCCTCGCGGACCTGGTCCTCCGGGATTGCACGGCCACCAGACGGGTCCCACGAGTTCGCGATCGACATGCCGACGAGCATGCCGGGCGACCTTGAGTGACGCCTCTGAACCGCCGCAGAAGCTCCGATCAGCGGTCGAGGTCAGGCACCGTCCGCCGCGATCAGCTCGAGCTGCGTCAGGGCGACGTCGGTGCCAGCGGTGAAGACGAACGACGAACCGCCGCCGATGATCCGGAACACCCGGGTCTGCCCGGCCCACGTGAACTCGGCACCGTCGACCGCCGTGACCGTCTCGCCGAGGGACACCTGCCACGAGTACGAACCCGGGGTCGCCACCGTCACCGTGTACAACGACGCTGCGGGGCAGTCCACGTCGAACGACACCGACTCCCCCGCGGCGAGCGCCGTGACCGTGCGCCCGGTGTCATCCGTGAGCGGCGACGCCCCGACGGGCAGCAGGTCGACCGGGGCGTCCCGGTAGCCGTGCACCTCGGACGCCGAGACGGGGCGGGTGTCCGATGCCCAGCCCTGCGGTTCGGAGGACAGCGTGAAGACGATGTGCGACGCCGACACCACCACGTGGTGCGGGATGCTCACCGATGTCCAGGGCGAGCCGTCGACCGTCACCGACGCCACGTACGCGCCTGCGGAACCGTCGGCGACCTCGATGACGGTGGGCGTTCCTCCCGGCTGGTGCAGCGCCGTCCTGCGGACCGACGGCGGCACGAGCACGTAGGTGCCCGTGGACGGCGCCAGGGGGTACAGGCCGATCGTCGCGAAGACGTACCAGGCGCTCATCTCGCCGTTGTCCTCGTCGCCGGGGTAGCCCTGGCCGAGGTCGGAGCCGACGAACAGCCGCTCCAGCGATTCGCGGACGATGCGGTGCGCGTCGTCGTGCCGACCGGTGAACATCGGGAAGAACGGGATGTGGTGCGCAGGCTGGTTGGACAGGCCGAGCATGCCCATCCGGACGTCGCGGGCCTCGGTCATCTCGTGGATGGGGAAGCCGTACGCGCCGGAGCGGACGGTCGCGCCGGTCTCGGGTGTCGCGAAGAAGGCGTCGAGTGCGGCGTCGAACCGGGCTGGTCCGCCGTGCAGGTCCACGATGCCGGCACCGTCGTGGGGAGCGGTGAAGGCCGTGCCCCACGCGTTCGTCTCGGTGTAGTCGTCGCCCCAGTCGCGCGGGTCGAACTCGGTGCCGACCCGCCACGAGCCGTCGGGGTCGCGCCCGATGAAGAAGCCCCGCTCGGAGTCGAACACGTGCCGGTACTGCAGGGACCGCCGGGCGAACCACTCCGCCTCGGCCTCGTACCGGGACAGGTCGGCGGGCGTCGCCGCCCGCGATGCGAGCAGCCCCGCCATCACCGCGAGTCCCCAGTCGTTGATGGCGGCGTCCAGGGTCCAGGACATCCCCTCGGACGTCGCGGTGTCGACGTGGCCGCGGAAGGCGCCCGGGAGGCTCCCCTTGCGTCCGACGCGCTCGTCGCGCGGCGGGACGGTCGCGTTCCGCACCGCGCTCCGGTACGCCTCGGCGAGGTCGAACCCGGTGACGCCCTTCGCCGCGAGGTCGGCGAAGACGGTGTCGCTCGTGGTGCCCGTCATGCAGTCCTCGGCGCCGGGGGCGCTCCAGCGCGGGGTCCACCCGCCGTCGTGGTGGTGCTCGACGAAGCCCTGCGCGAGCTCGCCGGCGGTCTCCGGGGTGAGGAGCCCGAGGAGCGGCCACGCGGTGCGGTAGGTGTCCCAGAACCCGTTCGTGGTGGTGAACGGCCCCTCGACGACCTCCGGGCCGGGCTCGTCGCGGATCGGGTCGGCGAGGACGGCCCCGTACGGGGAGCGGTGGTGCGGTGCCCCGGTCAGGGCGGTCTCGCCGGCACGGTTCGGGTAGAGGAACAGCCGGTACAGGCCGGAGTACAGGCTCGTCAGCTGGTCCGGGGTGGCTCCGTCGAAGGAGAGGGTCGCGAGCTTCTCCGTCCAGAGCGCCTCGGCGCGGGTGCACATGGCGTCGAAGGAGCCGGCGTCGTCGAGGTTCGCGCGGGCGTCCTCGATGGAGACGGTCGAGATGCCGAGCAGGACGTCGACGACACCGGTGCCGTCCACCGCCAGCCAGCCGCGCAGCTCGTGCTCGCCGGTGCTCGTGTGGTCCGCGGTCACGTGCGGGACCCGGACGTGCACGTGGTGCGGCGGGGTGCCGGGGCGGTCGTCGAGCAGGGCCTCCACCACGGCGGTGCCGTCGGTCACGCTCACGGAGACGTCGGAAACCCACCCGTGGTGGTCGAGCACGATGCTGCGGGTACCGGTGAACCGGAAGCCGAGGGCGAACTCCCCCGCGGTCATCTCGGCCGTCACACCCTGGTCGAGGGCGACCCGGTACCGGTGCGGAGCGTCGATCTCGTCGTCGTGGTCGAAGCCGAGCGCGCGGGCTGCCCGGTCGACGTCGGGGGCGTCGAGCGGCGACGGCATGACCTGGAACACCCCGCGGTCCCCCATCCACGGCGACGGGATGTGACTCGTCGCGAAGGCCTGGATCGCCGGTCGGACCCGTCCGTCGGCGTCGGTGCGCGCGTGCTCCTGGTAGGCGTACGGCCACCGGTTGCTCGACGCGTCGGTCATCGGCAGGCCGAAGACCCCGCCGTGGGGGATGCCGACGAGCGGCGCGTTGTTGCCGCGGGAGAACCGTGACGACGCCTGGGTGCCACGGGTCGTGCGGACGTGGTCGAGCGGCGTGGTCGGTGCCGGGCGTGCCGGGGCGATCCGGACGTCGTCGAGCCAGCCGCGCAGGGCTGGACGCTCCCCGGCGGCGCCCGACGGCTGCGTGTCGGAGCCGAGCCGGGCCTCCAGTCGGTCGACGACCAGCCCCGCGAACGGCGTGAGGTCCACCGCGCGACGGTTCCACTGGTCGACCCACTGCTTGCGGGCCGCGTCCTGCGCCTCGGGCGTGAGCGCGTCGCCGTACTGGTCGCGAGCCTGTCCGCCGTGCGCGGCCGCGTGCTCGCTCAGTCGTGTGCCGTCGGTGAAGACGACGTCGACGGCGAAGGCCGTGGCGTCCCAGAAGTGCGGCAGGTCCGCCTCGGTGGGCTCGGCTGCGCCCTGCGGCAGCGTGCGTTCCGGGAACCAGACCCACGACAGTTCGTCGCCGGGTGCGACCACCCGGCCTCCGGAGCCGGGGACGATCGCCACGACGGCGCCGTCGCCCGCGGGTCGTTCGACCAGCCACCCCTCCGACGATCCGAAGCCGACACCGTTCCGCGCCGCGACGGCCGTCGTCGGCCCACCGCTCCGTTGCAGTTCTCGCACGGGACCAGCGTATTTGGTCCAGCGTCTGGACGAAAACGCTCGGCGTGTCAACCCTTGTTCTGCCCGGGGGCGTTCTCGGACTTGCCGGGCCCGGAGTCGACGGCGGTGTCCGCCGCGCCGGTGCCGTCCTGGGGTTGCTGCACCGGGTTGGACGCCGGGCTGCTCGGCTCTGGACCGACCGGCGGGTCCTGCGTCGGTTGCGCCGGTTCGCTTGGTTCCTCGCTCGGCTGCTCAGCGGGCTCGGACGGCTGTTCGGCCGGTTCGGACGGCTGCTGCTCGGCCGGTTCGCTCGGCTGTTGCTGCTCGTCGCTCGGTTGTTGGTCCTCGCTCGGCTGGTCCTCGGGCGGTGCGGTCGAGGTCGAGTCCGTCGGTGCGGGCGTGCTGTCGCCGTCACCGTTCAGGGCGAAGACCGCGACGCCGATGCCGATCAGCACCAGGACGACCACGACGATCGCCGTGATGATCGGCCCCTTGCGCCGCTTCTCGCGCTGCGCCGGGTCGTCACCCGCGCCCGGGCGGACGGGCGGGGCCGCGGGTGGCACGCCACCACCACCGCCGGTCGGGCCGCCGGTGCCACGCTGGGCACCGAGGACGGTGGTCGACACGTCGTCCGCGACGTTCGGCTGCTGGGCGTCCATCACGCGGGTCGCGTCGTCCGCACCAGGCTGTCCACCCGGACGGGAGGCGCCGCTCGCCGGCATCACGCGGGTCGCGTCGTCCGCGTGCGCGGCCATCGGAGCCGTGGCTGCGGCGGCGGCACCGGCTGCGGCAGCGCCGGCCGCGGCAGCCGTGAGTGTTCCGGGCCCGCCGGGCAGGAGCTGCGTGGCGGTGGACGGCTCGTCGCGGCCCAGGGCGCGCAGTCGTTCGGCTGCCTCGGCCGCGCTCGGGCGCTCGGACGGGTCCTGCGCGGTCATCACGTGCAGGAGCGTGCGCCAGGCCGTCGGCAGGTGCTGGTCGATCTCCGGGCTGCGGGTCAGCCGCGCGGTCGCGGACTCGATCGCACTGCCCGGGAACGGCGTCTTGCCGGTCATGCACTCGAGCAGCACCAGCCCGAGCGCGTAGACGTCGGCCTTGCCGGTGATCTCCTGCGCGAGGACCTGCTCCGGCGCCAGGTACGCGGCCGTCCCCATCACGGTGCCGGTGCCGGTCACGCGCGAGGCGTCACGGAGCAGGGCGATGCCGAAGTCGGCGAGCTTGACGTGGGTGCCGTCGCGTTCGAGCAGCACGTTGGCGGGCTTCACGTCGCGGTGGACGATGGCCTGCGCGTGCACGGCGCTCAGCCCGTCGGCCACCTGCGAGCCGAGACGGGCCGCGGTCGTGGGGTCGAGCGGTCCCTCGCGCAGTCGGGTGGCGAGGTCGCTGCCGGGGACGAGCTCCATGACGAGGTACGAGTCCCCGTCCTCGTCGTCGAGCGCGGCGTCGTACAGGGTGACGAGGGCCGGGCTCCGCAGTGTCGCGAGGGTCTGGATCTCCGACTCGGCTCGGGCGCGTTCACCGTGGTCGACCGGTCCGATGCGGAACACCTTGACGGCGACCTCGCGGCCGAGTTGCTCGTCGACCGCGCGGTACACGGACGCCATGCCACCGTGTCCGAGCGTGCCCGTGACGCGGTACCTGCCGCCGAAGACCCGTTCTTCCATGCGGGGCAACCTACCGGTAGCGGCTGACGGGCCTCTGCCGTCGGTCCCGCACCCGGCTCAGTCCGGGGTGGGCTCGGCGCCGTGGCGGAGCGCCGTCAGGTACAGCCGGTGCGCCGTGATCACGAGAGCGAGCCAGGCGAGCCCGAGCGCCCACGCCGCCAGCACGTCGGTGAGCCAGTGGTGCCCGAGGAACACCCGAGAGGCCCCGACCGACAGCACGAACAGGGTCCCCACGACGATCGTCCACACCCGCGTGACGACCCGCGACTGCCGCAGGAGCAGCAGGTACACGATCGTCCCCACGATGACCGTCGCGTTGAGGGTGTGGCCGGACGGGAACGACGGCGAGTGCTCGTACGGCGGCACCGCGTCGGAGAGCGGCGGACGCGCCCGACCGATGAGGTCCTTGCCGGCGATCGTCATGAGCAGCGAGCCGCCACTCGCCGCGACGAGCAGCACCAACGGGGTCCACGCCCGACGCTGGACGGTGAACCCGACCAGGAACCCGAGGGCGACGATGGGCATGCCGATCGTGCCGGCGATGTCGGTCCACCACGTGACCAGGCGATCCCCCACGGGCGACCGGAGGGTGAGTGCCCAGTCGAGCACCGGACGGTCGAGCACCGCGACGTCGTCGGCTTCGCGGACGGCGTCGTAGACCTCTGACGCGAGCCAGGTCGCGACGACGGCGATGCCGATCCCGACGGCCAGCGTGAGCAGCAGGAGCGGCATCGCGCCGTACCGGTGGCCGAGCGTGGTCCACCCCTGCGCGGTCGCCCGGCCCGCGCGGGTGCGCCAGCGGGTGAGGTCGACCTCGCCGACGGTGCGGTCGGCGGCGTCCCCGCGTTCGGTGTCCATCCGTCCACCCTGCCCGAAGCGCCCGGGAACCGCCGAGGCAGGTACCGGTCAGTCCTTCGCCTCGGAGTACGCCCCCACCACCGCGACTGACAGCGGGAACGTCACCGGGAAGTCCTGGAACAACAGCCGACCAGCATCGACCGCGGCTTCGCGGATCTGCGTCGCCACCCACTCGGCGTGCTCCTCCGGCGCGTGGACCACGATCTCGTCGTGCACGAAGAACACCAGGTGCGGGCCGTCCGTCACGGCCCCGGGGAACCGCGCGGTGAGCCGGGACCGCAACGACCCCATCCACGCGAGCGCCCACTCGGCCGCGGTCCCCTGCACCACTAAGTTCCGGGTGAACCGCCCCCAGCTCCGCGCCCGCGACTCGACGGCACGCTGCATCGCCGGGGTCCCCTCGACCGTGTAGGCCTGGTTCCGCGCCTCGAACCACGACGACTCCGGCACGGGCGACGTCCGTCCGAGCAACGTCGTGACGGGTTCGCCCCGCTCCCCCGCGCGAGCGGCGCGTTCGACCAGGTCGAGCGCGCGCGGGAACGCCCGCACCAGGCGCGGGACGAGCCGACCGCCCTCACCCTGGGTGGCGCCGTACATCGCGCCGAGCATGGCCACCTTCGCCTGCTGCCGGGTCTCGACGGCGCCCGAGGCCACGACGCCGTCGTACAGGTCACGTCCGTCGCCCGCCGAGGCCATCGCTCGGTCACCGGCCATCGCGGCGAGCACGCGTGGCTCCAGCTGCGCAGCGTCGGCCACGACGAGCTTCCAGCCCGGGTCGGCGATGACCGCCCCGCGGATCCCCTTCGGCAGCTGCATCGCTCCCCCGCCGTCGGCCGCCCAGCGTCCGGTGACGACGCCGCCGACCACGTACTTCGGGTGGAACCGGCCGTCGCGCACCCAGTCGTCGAGCCACGTCCAGCCGTTCGCCGTCAGGAGCCGCGCGAGTCGCTTGTACTCGAGCAGCGGTTCGATGACGGGGTGCTCGATCTCCTGCAGCTCCCACTTGCGGGTACTCGTCACCATGAGCCCCGCACGGCGCAGCGAGCGCAGGACGTCGGCCGGTGAGTCCGGGTTGAGCGTCGGGTCGTCGAGGCGCTCGCGCACGACGGCGGCGATCTCCTCGAGCCGCCGCGGCCGCACGCCGTAGGGGACGCGCGGCCCGAGCGTCTCCTCGAGCAGTCGCTCGTGCACGTCGGCACGCCACGGCAGCCCGGCGTGCAGCATCTCCGCCGCGACGAGGGCTCCGGCGGACTCCGCCGTCGTCAGCAGGCGGAGGGCACCGGGCGACGTCGACCCCGCGACCGCGGCGAGCTGTGCCCGGAACTCGGCAACCGGGTCGACGTCGTCGTCCGGCACCGACGCGGTGAACAGGGCGTCGTCGAAGAGCTGGGCCTGCGTCGGCCGGAGGACCCGAGCCTCCGCCACCGGAGCGTCGAGCGCGTCCGCCGGTGCCGCAGCGAGTGCGGACCCGCGCGCGGCCAGCGCTGCACGCAGGATCCGCCGACACAACCGCAGGTCGACGCAGCGGCCCACGCGTCCGCCGGCGGCGAGCACGGCCGGGTACCAGCGTGCGGTGTCGTCCCACACCCAGCGCACGCCCGGTGCGTCGTGCGCTGCGACGAAGGTCGGGAGGCCCGACTCGTCCACGCGCATCGGCTCGCCGGCAGCGGTCCCCGCGTCGGTCAGGGGCGTCGCGAGGACGCCGCCGTCGACGCGGCGGAGGACGAGGTGCACGGAACGATCATGCCGTGCCCCACCGTCACCGGCTGACGGGGTGACGGATCAGGCGCGCTTCGGACCGCCGGGGCGCACGGCTGCGGTGTCGGCGACGTCGATGCGGACGTCGCCGTCCTCGGCACGGGACACCTCGACCCGGGGGTCGGCGTCGTGCGCGTCGGACCCGGACATGCGTCGGAAGGTGTCCTGGCGTCGTTCCTCGAACGTCATGTCCACGCCGTCGTCGAGGTGGTCGTGGTCGGGCTTCGTCATGCGCTGCACGGTACGCGCTGACCGCTGCGCGCGATCAGACGACGGGGCGCGGTGCCGGTCCGTTCGGTCCAGTGCGCGCCCGCCGCCCACCGGTCGAGCACCGCCCGGGCCAGACGACCGGACGCGTTCGAGGCCCGCGCGGTGGCCAACGGCACACCGAACACGAACTTCGCCACGCTCTCGTCCCCCTCGGCGGCGTCGTGCGGGCCGGGTGGCGCGAGCCGGAACCGTCGCGCGAAGCGCACCAGGTTCGCGTCGGGACCGAGCACCGTGGCCAGACCGGGGTCGAGGATCCACGAGCGGCACTGCCACCGTTCGGCGGCGTGCGCCGGTGCGAGAGCCCGCAGGACCTCCGGCGCGCGGGCGAATGACCGGTCGCAGGCGTCCGGATCGAGCGGCCCGGTCTCCGGGACGTGGACACCGTAGGCCGGCTGGCCGTCCGGCAGGTGGTCGCCGAGTTCGTACTGGAGGCGCCCCACGGCCACCACGCGACCGGTCGCCACCGCGACGAGCCAGTCCACCCCCGTGCCACGCAGGCCGTACCGGTCGAGTTTCCGGTCGACGTCGGCGACGGACGCCTCAGCCAGGCTGCGCGGGAGTCCCCGCGCCTCGAGCGCCGCGGCGTTGCCGGGCACGGACGCGCGGAACGCGGCGATCAGCAGGGCGTCCCGCTGGGCGGGCTCCGCGTCGACCACGGTGGCGGCCAGTGCGGCCGCCACCGTGGCGGAGTCGTCCGGCGACCCCACGGCGGCGGCGAGGACCGCGACGGAGGCGGGACGGGCCTCCTGGCCGGGGGTGTCGGCGGTCACTTCAGACCGGACGAGGCGAGCCCGTCCATCACCCGCCGCTGCAGGACGATGAACATGATGAGCACCGGGGCCATGGCCATCAGGCTCGCGGCCATGAGCACCGGGTAGTCGATCGTCCGGTCGCTCGACAGCGTCGCGAGTCCTGCGGCGAGGGGCATGTCCTCGGCCCGGGTCGAGACGACGAGCGGCCAGAGCAGCTCGTTCCACGACCACAGCACCGTCGTGATCGCGAGCACGCTGATCGAGGGACGTGCGAGCGGCAGCATGATCCGCCAGAAGGTCTGGAACGGGTTCGCGCCGTCCATGCGCGCAGCCTCTTCGAGCTCGGGCGGCATGTTCAGGAACGCCGTCCGCATCAGGAAGGTGCCGAACGCGCTGAACAGGCCCGGCGCGACGATCCCCATCAGGGTGTCGAGCCATCCGAGCCCCTGCACGATCTGGTACTGCGAGATCAGGTAGACCTGCGACGGCACGAGCAGGATCGACAACACGATCGCGAGCAGGATCGCCCGGCCGCGGAACCGCATGCGGGCGAAGGCGTAGCCGGCGAGCGTACAGAGCACGATCTGCGCGAGGGTGCGGATGATCGTGACGTACACGGACGTGCCGAGCTGGCTGAGGAACGGCAGACGCTCGAACACCTGCGCGTAGTTCTGCCACTGCAGCTCCCCCGGCCAGAACGTCGGCGTGACGGACTGCACCTGGGCGTTCGTGGACAGCGACATGATGATCTGCCACACGAACGGGAACGCCATCGCGAAGCCGCCGACGCCGAGGACGACGTGGATCCACCAGTGGCTGCCGCCACGACGACCGGGCCGTCGTGCTGCCCGTGGCGGTGTGACGGTTGCGGTCATGCCTGCACCCACTTCCGTTGGACGCGGAACTGCACGAGCGTGACGATGCCGATGAGCAGGATGATCACCATGGCGATCGCAGCCGCGAAGCCCTTGTCGTTGTCGATGAACCCAGCGCTGTAGAAGTAGAAGACGAGCGACATCGTCTTCGGGATCACCGGGTTGGTGCTGCCGAGGATGGCGTAGAGCAGGTCGAACAGCTGGAAGCTCGAGATCGTCGTGACGATGACCACGAAGAAGATGCTCGGGCTGAGCAGCGGGACCGTGACGGAGCGGAACTGCCGCCAGCGGCTCGCGCCGTCGAGTTCGGCGGCCTCGTACAGCTCCGGGGGGATGTCCTTGAGGCCCGCGCCGAGGATGATCATCGAGAACCCGAGGGACGACCACAGGCCGACGAAGCTCACCGCGACGAGCGCGAACCCGGGCGTCGAGATCCAGTACGGACCGTCGATGCCGAACAGTCCGATGAACCAGTTCACGATGCCGTAGTCGCCGTTGAACATGATGCGCCAGACGAGGGCGATCGCGGCAGGCATGGCGACGTAGGGCAGGAAGAAGAGCACCCGGTAGAACTGCGCGAACCGCAGGCCCGGGGTGTTCAGCAGGCTGGCGAGCCACACCGCGATCGGGATGCCGGCCAGCACGATGACCGTGTAGACGATCGTGTTGAGCAGCGACTGGTACAGCTGCGGGTCACCGGCGAGGCGGACGTAGTTCGCGACACCGCTGAACGTCGCACCGCCGAACACGCCCCAGCTGGTGAAGGAGTACCAGAACGTCTGGATGATCGGCCAGATGTAGAAGGTGCCGACGCCGATGAGCAGCGGGAGGACGAACAGCCACGGCCACCAGCCGTCGGTCCGTCGGGGTGCGCGCTTGCCGCCGGCCGTCGGGCCGGGGGCGCCCCGCCCGGACGAACGCGTCGTCCGGGCGGGGGTGGAGGCGGCCGGCGGCCGCTCGGTGTTGATCGTCATCGGCTCGGGACTCACTGTTCCTTGGCGAGGGCGGCGTCCATCTTCTGCGCGAGCTGCTTCGCGACGTCGTCGACCGGGGTCGAACCGTCGAAGGCGTTCGGCAGGAGGTTGGTCTCGAGGGTGTTCCACGCGGCGGTGTTCTTCGACACCGGCAGGGGCTTGGCGTAGTCGACGGCGTCGAGGAACACCTGCAGGTCGGCGTCCGGCATCGTCTTCGTGAAGGCGGACTGCGTGCCCTCGTAGGCGGGGATGACGGCGCCCATGTCGCCCTGCTGCTGCTGGGCGGTCTTGCCGGCGAGGTAGACCTGGAGCGCCTGCGCCGCGGCCTTGTTCTTGCTCGCCTCGGACACGACGTTCGAGACACCGTGGATGACGGTCGCCTGCTCCTTGCCCTTCGGCAGCGGGTACACGACGATGTCCTTCTCCATCGCGGTGCCGGTCAGGGCCGAGCGGAACCAGCTGCCGCCCTGGTACATCGCGAGCTTGCCCGAGGTGAACCACTGGTCGGCGGTGGTGTCGGTGAGCTGCTTGATCGACGGCGAAGCGCCCGAGTCGATCAGGTCCGTCCAGAACTGCAGGCCCGCTTCCGATGCCTTCGAGTCGTACTCGGACTTCGTGCCGTCCGCGTTCACGACGGATCCCCCGGCCTGGAAGATCGTGTCGTAGTAGGTCGTCTGGCCGTCCATGCCGCCGGCCGCGCCGTACGCGCCGTCGGCCTCGAGCTTCTCGCTGAGCTCGGCGCCGGTCTTCTGGAAGTCGTCCCAGGTCCAGTCCTTCGACGGCAGGTCCATGCCGGCCTTCGCGAACAGGGCCTTGTTGACCCAGACGCCGATGGTGTCGAAGTCCTTCGGCACGCCGTACTGGGTGTCGTCGTACGTGTACAGGTCGTTCAGCGCGCTCGAGTACTTCGCGGGGTCGATGTCGCCGGCCTCGACCTCGCCGGTGATCGGCGCGAGCTTGCCGTTGGCCGCGTACAGCTGGAAGTTCGGGCCGTTCATCCAGAACAGGTCGGGAAGCGTGTTGCTCGAGCCCTGGGTCTGCAGCTTCGTCCAGTAGTTGGCGAACGGCGTGACGTCGACGCTGACCTTGATGTCCGGGTACTCCTCGTTGAAGCCCTCGAGGTTGGCCTTGATCGCCTTGACCTGGTTCTCGTCCCAGACGGCGTACGTCAGGTTCGCCTTGGTGTCCTTCGCGGCGGCGGTGTAGTCGCCGCCGGAGCTCGACGCCCCGGAGGACGTGGAGCACCCGGTGAGGAGTGCGGCCGCGCCGAGGGCGGCGACGGCGCCGACGAGGAGTCGGCGGACGCCGGCTCCTCGAGCGGGGATGTGTGCGGTCATCGGGAGGTCCTTTCGCACGGCCGTCAGGAACCGACGGTCTGGGCG
This sequence comes from Curtobacterium sp. RIT-PI-V, assembly GCF_025642935.1. Taxonomy (NCBI): domain Bacteria; kingdom Bacillati; phylum Actinomycetota; class Actinomycetes; order Micrococcales; family Microbacteriaceae; genus Curtobacterium; species Curtobacterium sp. RIT-PI-V. The sequence continues at coordinate 254,097 of NZ_JANZKM010000001.1, read as the reverse complement.
GGGTGGGTGGGGTGCGGAGCGGGTCGTGTGGCGGGTGTGGCGGGCCGGCTGAAGTGCGCGATCGTCTCGGCCGGCAGCGGCGGGACGTCGATGGGGACGGAACCGGTGCGCAGCGAGCGGGTCGCCAGGGCACCGGCGGCGACCGCGGCGCGCGCCGCGATCGGGGACAGCTCCGTCGGTTCGCCGAGGGCGACGGACCGCAGGAACTCGGTCATGGTGATCAGGTCGGCGTCGGCGTGGCCGTCCTCGACGCCGTCGATCGGGTACTCGCGGTCCCCCGCGGTGTCCCAGCCACGACGGTGCGTCCAGACCTTCACGACGCCACCGCCGGTGTCGCCGATGTTCTCGAGGCGGCCCTCGGTGCCGATGACCGTGTAGTTCCGCCAGTAGTCCGGGGTGAAGTGGCACTGCTCGTAGCTGGCCTGCACGCCGTTGTCGAGCGTCATCATCACCATCGAGACGTCCTCGACGTCGACGACGGGGTTCAGCCCGGTCTGGGCGAGCGGCGGCCAGTTGTCGTGGGAGAACCAGTCCCCCATCAGCTCGCCGCTGCGGTCCCGTCGGTCGGTGACGTCGCCGTAGACCGACAGCGACCCCATGCCGACGACGCGGCTGGTGTCCCCGCCGCCGAGCGCGTGGATGACGTCCAGGTCGTGGCTGGCCTTCTGCAGGAGCAGGGAGTTGACGTTCGCACGGTCGGCGTGCCAGTCCTTGAAGTAGTAGTCCCCGCCGTTGCCGACGAAGTGGCGGCACCAGACGGCCTTGACCGCACCGATCTCGCCGCGGTCGACGATCTCGCGCATCAGGCGGACGACGGCCGCGTGGCGGAAGTTGTGGCCGACGTAGAGCGGGGTGCCCGTCTCGGCCGCGGTGTTGAGCACCGCGTCGGCGTCCTCGACCGTGATGGCGAGGGGCTTCTCGAGGTAGACGGCGATGCCCGCGCGGAGCAGCTCGATCGCGATCTCGGCGTGCGTCCGGTCCGGAGTGGTCACGATCGCGGCGTCGACCTGGCCGGTGAGGTCCCGGTGGTGCTCGACCACCAGCGCATCGGGGTACTCGGCCCGCCCGCGCTCGCGGCCCGCTGCGGTGACGTCCGCCACGGCGACGACCTGCGCCCGCAGTGCCGGGTCCGCGGCGACCGCCTCGGCGACGTGCCGCGCGATGGCGGACCGCTGGCCCATGCCGATCACCGCGACGCGGAGGATCCCGTTGTCAACGCCCATGCTCATCTCGCTCCCTTGCGTGATTGTGACGCCCATGATGCCGAATCGATCATGAATGCACAATAGGCGCTCACGGATCGCTCATGGGTCCACGGCGGGAGGGTTTTACACGATCGAAACGTCGCGCCCGGGATCCGGGCGCTCGTCGGTCGGCTCAGTCGGCGACGACGAGCTCCACGCCGGCGCTGGCGAGGTCGGCTGCGAAGGCCGGCGGGACGGGCTGGTCGGTGACCAGGACGTCGATGCGGTCCAGCGGACAGATCCTGGCGAACGTCGATCGCTCGATCTTGGTCGAGTCGGCGACCACGATGACCCGTCGGCCGACCGAGGCGAAGTGCCGGCTGACCTCGGCCTCGCCCTCGTGCATGGTCGTGGCGCCGTACTGCCCGGTGAGCCCGTCCACCCCGAGGACCACGAGGTCGAGTGCGAACTCGTCGAGGGTGTCGCGGACGAGCGGGCCGACGAGCTCGTACGACTGCCGCCGCGCCACCCCGCCCGTGACCACGATCTTGACGTTGGCGCGGACGGACAGTTCGTACCCGACGTTGAGCGCGTTCGTCACGATGGTGATCCCGAACTCGCCGTCGGCACGGATGAACCGCTCGCTCTTGCCGAGTTCCCGCGCGACCTCGGTCGTGGTGGTCCCACCGTTCAACCCGACGGTCTCACCCGGCTGCACCAGTCGCGCGGCGGCGCGGGCGATGGCGGTCTTCGCCTCGGCCTGGCGCGCGATCTTGTACTGCAGGGGCAGTTCGTAGCCGGCACCGAGCGCCGCGGCGCCGCCGTGCGTGCGCGTGACGAGCCGCTGGTCGGCGAGTGTCGTGAGGTCGCGTCGAGCCGTGGCGGCCGAGATCCCCAGCAGCTCCCCGATCTCGGCGATCGACACGTTGCCGCGTTCGCTCACCAGTTCGAGCAGGGCGTTCAGCCGCTGTTGGGGGGTCATGACGGCAATCCTACGGTGCCATCGCGACCGCTCGGTGATCGGAATTGACGCTTTGGTCTTCCATCGCGCACGATCGCTCGCTACGCTTCCTGATCATCGATCACCCGGATCGAACCGGACCGGAAGGCTCCCATGACCGACACCTTCGTGAGCGCCGAACTGGCCTCCCAGCCGGAGACCTGGCGCGCTGCCGCAGCACTCCTGCCGACCTTCTCGGACGCGCTCCCCCAGCCCGGTGAACGCGTCGCCGTGATCGGCTGCGGCACGAGCTGGTTCATCGCGATGAGCTACGCCGTCGCCCGTGAGCAGGCCGGCCTCGGGGTCACGGACGCCTTCGCCGGCTCCGAGTACCCCGCATCGCGCGAGTACGACCGCGTGCTCACCATCAGCCGCTCGGGCACCACGACCGAGATCGTCGACCTGCTGCAGGCCCTGCCGTCGCAGCGCACCGTCCTGATCACGGCCGTCGCGGACAGTCCCGCCGCGGCCGCCGCCGCCGACGTGGTCGCACTGCCCTTCGCCGACGAGCGCTCCGTCGTGCAGACACGGTTCGCCACCACCGCGCTCGCCCTGCTGCGCGCGTCGATCGGCGACGACGTCGAGGCCCTCGCCGCCCAGGCCGAGATCGCGCTGACCCTGCCGATCGACGACCTGCTCGACGCCGAGCAGGTCTCGTTCGTGGGCCGCGGTGCCGCCGTCGGCCTGACGTTCGAGGCCGCACTCAAGACGCGGGAGGCCGCGCAGTTCTGGGCGGAGTCCTACCCGGCGATGGACTACCGGCACGGGCCGATCGCCATCGCACAGCCCGGCCGGCTCGTCTGGTCGCTCGGTGCCGCACCGCAGGGGCTGGCCGACGAGGTCGCGGCCACCGGTGCGCGCTTCGTGCAGCACGACCTCGACCCGATCGCCGGCCTCGTCGTCGTGCACCGGTTCGCCGTCGCCCTGGCCGAGGGCCGCGGGCTGGACCCGGACAACCCCCGTTCGCTGACGCGGTCGGTCATCCTCACCTGATGGCGGGCGCAGGCGCGGTGCTCGGGGTCGACGTCGGCGGCACGGGCACCAAGGCCCGACTGACCGACGCCGACGGACGCGTCCTGGACGACACCCGGGTCCCGACGCCGCGCGACGATCCGTCGGGGCTCCGACTGGCCGTCGCCGTCGCCGACCTGGCAGTGCGGGCACTCGACCGCGGTCGGCTCGACGCCGTCGGGCTCGTCACGCCGGGCGTCGTCGACGAATCCGCCGGCACCGTCGTCCTCGCGGTGAACCTCGGGTGGCGGGACGTGCCGGTCCGCGACCTCGTGCGGGCCGAACTCGTCCGACGCGGTGTCGACGTCCCGATCGCCTTCGGCCACGACGTCCGCGCCGGTGCCCTCGCCGAGACCCACACCGGCGACTCGGCACTGTCCCGCGGATCGGTCGCGTTCGTGCCCGTCGGTACCGGCCTGGCCAGCGCGCTGGTCGTCGACGGCCAGGTCGTGTCCGGCGGCGGATGGGCGGGGGAGATCGGCCAGGTGCTGATCCCGTCCGGACCGCACGCGGGGCTCCGGGTCGAGGAGATCGCATCGGCCGGGGGAGTCGCACGCCGCTCCGGGTCGGCATCGGCGCACGCAGCCACGCTCCGAGTGCGCGACGGCGACCCCGTGGCGACCGCCGTCTGGGACGACTGCGTCGCCGTGCTCGCGGACGCCCTCGCCTGGACGACCGCGGTCGCCGGCTGCCACACCGTCATCGTCGGCGGGGGACTCGCCGAGTCCGGCCCGCTGCTGTTCGGGCCGCTCCGCACGGCGGTGGCCGAGCGGCTCGTCGGGGTCCGCGCACCGGAGATCCTGCCGGCCGCCCACGGCGACGCCGCCGGAGCCATCGGCGCAGGTCTGCTCGCACGGCGGGTGCTCGAGGCCGGGGTCCTGCTGTGACCACAATCGTCCGCGCGCCACGCATCGTGACCGCCGCCCACGACCTGCACGACGGGTGGCTCGTCCTCGGCGACGACGCCACCGTGCTCGCGGTCGGTGCCGGCACACCGCCGCGCGCGGACTCCGCGGTGACCGTCGAGGGCACCGTCGTGCCGGGCCTCGTCGACCTGCACGCCCACGGCGCACTCGGCCACGACTTCGCGACGTGTTCCGCAGCGGACGCCCGAGCGGCGGCCGCGCACCACCGGTCACGGGGGACCACGACGCTCGTCGCCTCGATCGCGACCGGGCGTCCCGACGACACCGTCGCAGCGCTCACGCGCCTGCGCCCGCTCACCTCGGACGGAACGCTGGCGGGCCTGCACCTCGAAGGACCGTGGTTGTCCCCGGCCCGCCGCGGAGCCCACCGGGTGGACCTGCTCCACGCCCCGGACCCGCTCGAGGTCGACACGTACCTGGCGGCCGCCGACGGCGCGCTGCGGGTCGTGACACTCGCCCCCGAGCTCCCCGGCGCCCTCGACACCGTGGCGCGGTTCGTCGCCGCCGGGGTCGTCGTGGCGATCGGGCACACCGACGCCACCGCCGAGCAGACCCGCCGCGCCATCGACGCCGGCGCCACGCTCGTCACGCACCTGTTCAACGGCATGCCACCGCTCCACCACCGCACGCCGGGGCCGGTCGGGGCTGCCCTGACCGACGACCGCGTCCTGCTCGAGTGCATCGTCGACGGACACCACCTCGACCCGACCACGATCGGGCTCGTCCAGCGGAGTGCGCCAGGCCGCCTGGTGCTCGTGTCCGACGCGATGTCGGCGACGGGCTGCCCCGACGGTGACCACACCATCGCCGGGTCCGCGGTCACGGTCCGCGGCGGGGTCGCCGTGCTCGACGACGGGTCGTCGTTGGCGGGCAGCACGATCACCGTCGCCGACGCCGTCCGCGGGCTGCTGACGAGCGGGGTCGCGGTGCCCGAGGTCGTCGCCGCCTCCGCCACGCGTGCGGCTCGGCTGCTCGGTCGGCCGGCGCCGCTCACGGTCGGCGCACCCGCCGACCTCCTCATCCTCGACCCCGACACCGGTGCGGTGCGGGACCTCCTCCCGACGGCAGTGGTCTCGTGATCGTCGTCGTCACCCCGAACCCGGCCGTCGACGTGACGTACCGGGTCGCCGAACAGCGCATCGGCGAGACCCAGCGGGTCCTCGACGTCGCACGGCACCCGGGCGGCAAGGGCCTGAACGTCGGCCGGGTCCTGGCGGCGACCGGTGTCGCGACGCACGCCGTCCTGCCCCTCGGGGAGACGCCCGGCCGCTGGATCTCGGACGCGCTCGACGACCTCGGCCTCGACCACACCGACGTCGTGGTGTCCGGTACGACCCGCACGACCGTCACCGTGGTCGACGACGTCGCCCACCCGACGATGTTCGGTGAGCCCGGCCCGGTGCTCACCTGCTCCGAGTGGGACGCCGTCGCCGCAGCGGTCGACGGACTGCTCGGCCGCCACGACGCCACCGCCCTCGTGGTGTCCGGTTCGCTGCCCGGCGGTGCCGCACCCGATGTCGTCGCACGCTGGGTCGCCACGGCCCACGAGTACGGCGTGCTGAGCGTCGTGGACTGCTCCGGTTCCGCGCTGCTGGCGGCGGCGAGCGCGGGTGCCACCGTCTGCAAGCCCAATCGCGAGGAACTGCTCGAGGCCACCGGCGCCGCGGATGAACGCACCGCCGCCCTCCGGCTGCTGGAACGCGGCGCCGGCGTCGTCGTGGTCTCCCGCGGAGCGCACGGCATCGCCGCCCACACCACGGACCGCGTGCTCGAGGTCCCAGCGGTGCCCGGCGTCTCGGGCAACCCGACCGGGGCGGGCGACGCTGCGACCGCCGGTCTGGTCGGTGCCCTGGTCCGCGCCGGTGACCAGCAGAGCGCCGGCGCCCCCTTCGCCGACGACACCCTGCTCCGAGCGCTCCGGTCCGCCGCTGCCCACGGGGCCGCGGCCGTCCTGCGCCCGGTGGCGGGCGAGGTCGACCCCGCCGACGTCCACCGCTTCCTGACCCACCCCGACCGAACGAGGACCCCAGCATGATCACCGACCTCGCCCTGACGGGCCTGCTCGACACCGCCCGCACGGCACACCGCGGCGTCGGCGCGTTCAACGTCGTGCTGCTCGAGCACGCCGAGGCCATCGTCACCGGGGCCGAGCGCGCCGGACTCCCCGTCATCCTGCAGATCAGCGAGAACTGCGTCCGGTACCACGGTGGGCTCGCGCCGATCACGACCGCGACCCAGGCGATCGCGCGAGCCGCCGACGTCGACGTCCTGGTCCACCTCGACCACATCGAGGACCCGGACCTGGTCACCGCCGGCATCGACCTCGGCGTGGACTCCGTCATGTACGACGGCTCGCACCTGGACTTCGCGGCGAACGTCGCTGCCACCCGTGACCTCGCGGTCCGGTGTCACGCCGCAGGCGTCGCCATCGAGGCCGAACTCGGCGAGGTGGGCGGCAAGGACGGCGTGCACGCTCCGGGTGTCCGCACCGACCCCACCGATGCCGCCGCGTTCGTGGCCGACACCGGGGTCGACGCCCTGGCCGTCGCCGTCGGGACCTCGCACGCGATGCAGACCCGCGAGGCCTCGGTCGACCGCGACCTGGTGGAACGCCTGCGTGACGCGGTGCCGGTCTCGCTGGTCCTGCACGGTTCGTCCGGGCTGTCCGACGACGAACTGCGCGGCGCGGTGCAGGCCGGCATGACGAAGATCAACATCTCGACCCATCTGAACGGTCTGTTCACCCGCGCCCTGCGCACCGTGCTCGACGAGCGGCCCGACCTGGTCGACCCACGGAAGTACGTGTCGGCGGGGCGCGAGGCGGTCTCCACTGAGACGGCACGACTGCTGACGCTCCTGCACGGCTGAGCGGTGGTGGCCCGGGCAGCCGCAGTCCTCAGCAGAGCGGGACGTTCACCGCGAGCCCGCCCATGGCGGTCTCCTTGTACTTCGTCGACATGTCCGCCCCGGTCTGCCGCATGGTCTCGACGACCTGGTCGAGCGACACGTGGTGCACGCCGTCCCCACGCAGGGCCATCCGTGCGGCGTTGATCGCCTTGTTCGCCGCGATCGCGTTCCGCTCGATGCACGGGATCTGCACCAGGCCACCGATCGGGTCGCAGGTGAGCCCGAGGTTGTGCTCCATCGCGATCTCCGCGGCGTTCTCGACCTGTTCCGGGGTGCCCCCGAGGACCTCGGCGAGTCCGGCGGCCGCCATCGACGCGGCCGAGCCGACCTCGCCCTGGCAACCGACCTCGGCACCGGAGATCGATGCGCGCTCCTTGTAGATCGACCCGACGGCGCCGGCTGTGAGCAGGAACCGAACGACTGCGTCGTCCCGGTCGGCAGCGGTGATCGCGGGGACGTAGGTGAGCGCGTAGTACAGCACCGCGGGGATGATGCCGGCGGCGCCGTTGGTGGGTGCGGTGACGACCCGGCCGCCGGTGGCGTTCTCCTCGTTCACCGCCATGGCGACGAGGTTCACCCACTCCATGGCGAACAGCGGGTCGTGGTCGGGGTCCTCGCGCGTGAGCTGCTCGTACCACGTGGCTGCACGACGCCGGACGTCGAGCCCGCCGGGAAGGCACCCGTCACGGCGGACGGAGCGTTCGACGCACGAGTCCATGACGGCGTGGATGTCGAGCAGCCCGGTGCGGACGTCGGCGTCGGTCCGGGTGACCGACTCGTTGGCGAGCGCCACGCCGCTGATCGGCAGACCGGAGGAAGCGCAGGCGGCCAGCAGCTCGGCGCCGCTCGAGAACGCGAACGGGACGCGGTCGTCGACCGGGATCGCCGCCCCCGCGACCACGGCGCCGTCGTCCTCGGCACCGTCGTCAACGCCGTCGCGCGCGATGAAGCCGCCACCGATCGAGTAGTACGTCTCGTCAGCCAGGTCGTCACCGGACGCGTCACGGGCTCGCAGCCGCATGGCGTTCGGGTGCCGGGGCAGCATCGTGAGGGGGTGCAACACGATGTCGGCGATCCGGAACGGCACGGTCGCCCCACCGTCGAGCCGGAGCAGGCCGTCGCGTTCGAGGGCGTCGAGCGCCGACGACATCGCGTCCGGGTCGACCGTCTCGGGGTGGGACCCCATCAGGCCGGCGACCACGGCGCCGAGGGTGCCGTGGCCCTGCCCGGTCGACGCCAGTGAGCCGTACAGGTCGACGGCCACGGAAGCGACGGGCAGCCCGGCGATCAGGGACGCGAACTCGGCGCCGGCCCGCATCGGCCCGACGGTGTGCGAGCTCGAGGGACCGACACCCACGCTGAACAGATCGAAGACGGAGACCGGCACGCCGCCACACTAACCCGTCCGGACGGACCGGGTCTCGAGCTGGCCGCGCCGAGTCTCGGGCTGAGCGACAACTCACGGGCTCACGAGCACGAGAACTGTCGCTCACCGCGAGACTCGGCCTCCAGGATCAGCGGCGGGTGTTGCCCTCCGCCGGCACCACGAACCACAGGACGACGTAGGCGATCCACAAGGGGCCGGGGAAGAGGCTCAGGATCACCCAGCCGATCCGGACGAGGGTCCGGGACAGGCCGAAGCGATCGGCGAGGCCGGCGCAGACACCGGCGAGGATGCGGCCGTTACGGGGACGGGAGAGTGTGCTCATGGGGACGACGCTACGCACCGGCGACGAGCGAGGGCATCCGGGCAGTACCCCGGAGCACGGTGGGGACAACCCCCGAACGACCCCCGACGCCGGGCCCCCGACGCCCGTCAGGGGATGAGCACGATCTTCCCGCGGGTGTGCCGCTGCTCCAGCTGCTCGTAGGCGTCCTGCACCCGGTCGAGCGGGTAGGTCGCCGCGATCGGCACCTCGACCTCGCCGTTCGCCACCTGCATCGCCAGGGCGCCGAGGATCTCCGGGTCGGCCGTGTCCGCGCTGCCGGAGGCCTTCGCACCGACCTCGGCGGCAGCCTCGAAGGCGATGATCGTCTCGATGCGGTCGACCGGCACACCCAGGGCGATCCCGAGGTGCACGTACTCCGGACCGTACGTGTCGATGAGGGCGTCGATGCCGTTGGTGGCGAGCTCGGTGATCCGCTCGTGCAGGCCCTCGCCGTACGCGACGGGCCGTGCACGCTTCGACCGGAGCCACTCGTGGTTCGCCTCGGACGCGATCGCGATCACGTCGATGCCCTCGTTCGTCAGCAGCTGCGTGACGAACCCGCCGACACCACCGGCGGCACCGGACACGACGACGGTCTCGCCGGGTCGGGGGTCGACGGCTCGGACGGCTGCGGCAGCGGTGGTGGCGACGATGTCGAGCCCGCCGGCGACGGTCCAGTCGAGCAGTCGCGGCTTCTGCACGACCTGTTCGGCCGGCACCGAGACGTACTCGGCCTGGCTCGCGCGGTCCCACGACCAGCCGAGGACCTCTTCGCCCTCGTCGACGCCGTCGACGCCCTCGCCGACGGCCACGACGATGCCGGCGAAGTCGGTGCCCTGACCGGACGGCAGCGCGTCGGAGGACCCGCCGTCGAACAGCCCCTGACGGATCGCCGACTCGCCCGGGTTGATGCCGGCGGCGCGGACGCGCACGAGCACCCGACCGGCGGTGGCCTCGGGGACGGGGACCTCGGCGACGTGCAGCACGGAGCGGTCGCCCCACTCGTCGAAGCGGACAGCGCGCATGGTCTCCGGGATCTCAGTCATCGCGTCCGACGGTACCCCGAGCCCCACGAACAGTCCGCGTGGACCGCTCCATCGCGACAACGGTGGGAGACTGACCCCATGCCCATCCTCAACAAGGACATGCAGGTCTGCATGTCGCTCGCGGCCCGGCCGAGCAACATCGGCACCCGGTTCCACAACTTCCTGTACGACGAGCTCGGGCTCGACTTCTTGTACAAGGCGTTCACCACGACCGACCTGCCCGGCGCCGTGGCCGGCATCCGCGCCCTCGGCATCCGCGGCTGCTCGGTGTCGATGCCCTTCAAGGAGGCGATCATCCCGCTGGTCGACCACATCGAGGAGTCCGCCGCCGCCATCCAGTCGGTGAACACGGTCGTGAACGACGACGGCGTGCTCACCGCGTCGAACACCGACTACGAGGCGATCGCCGCGCTGCTCGCCTCGCACGACGTCGACACCGCGTCCCGCGTGCTGCTCCGCGGCTCCGGCGGCATGGCGAAGGCCGTGACCGCTGCCTTCCGCGGCGCCGGCTTCGACCGCCTGACGGTCGTCGCCCGCAACGAGCAGACCGGTTCGGCGCTCGCGTCGCAGTACGGCTACGAGTGGGTCGCCGAGGAGCGCGAGGCGGGGGAGTCCGACCTGGTGGTCAACGTCACGCCCCTCGGCATGCGGGGCGACCAGCAGGACGCGCTCGCCTTCGCGCAGGGCCGGATCGAGGCGGCCCACACGGTCTTCGACGTGGTCGCGTTCCCGTCGGAGACCCCGTTGGTCCGTGCGGGGCGGGATGCCGGCAAGCACGTCATCACCGGAGCGGAGGTCATCGCGCTGCAGGCGGCCCGCCAGTTCGAGCGGTACACGGGCGTCGCCCTCACGGACGACCAAGTGGCGCGCGCCAGCGAGTTCTCGCGCGCCGAGTAGTCGACGCGACCAGAAGACGGACGGGAGGCCCGTGGCGGCGCCGCCACGGGCCTCCCGTCCGTCTCGTGGGACGTCTCAGGCGTTCGCCGCGCGTCCGACGGCCACCCACCCGAGCCGGCGCAGCGTCTCGTGGTTGCGTACCCAGATGAGCGGCTGCATGAGGAAGTCGGGGACGTGGGCGCCCGGACCGGCGACGGCGTTCTCGACGATCGTGACCTTGCAGCCCTTGCGGTGCGGCTCCACGGTGAGTTCCACACGGGCCTCGCCGATCGGCCAGCCCTTCGGCTGGATCACCATGCGGTGGGGCGGGTCCCACACCAAGGACGTCGTGACGTCGTCGATGACGATCGGCCACGCGCCGAACGAGTGGTGCAGGTGTGTGCCGACCGCTGGCCAACCGGGTTCCTCACCACGCATACGCGAGGCACCGACCACCCAGGTCGTGTAGAGCCAGCCGTCGCCGAGCACGTCGAAGACGTCCTCGGGAGCGCAGTGCAGGATGCGGACGTTCTTCGCCATGGTGATCAGCCTTCCGGGGTGAGGTCGACGTCGTCGGGCAGTCCGAAGGTGTGCCGGAGCGCACTCTTCGCGGCACGCCAACCGGCCATGCCGTGCACGCCGGGGCCGGGGGCGGACGACTCGGAGCACAGGTACATGCCACCGCCCATCCGCCACGGGTCACTGGACAGCACCGGGCGCTTCACGAGCTGCCAGAAGCTCGCGGCCCCGGCGGCGATGTCACCGCCGACGTAGTTCGGGTTGTGGTCCGACATGTGCGCAGCCGTGCGGCTCGACGTGTGCAGGATCGTGTCGCGGAACCCCGGCGCGAACCGTTCGACCTGGCGCGTGATCGCCTCGGTCTGGTCGACGTCGGACCCCGACGGCACGTGCGCGTAGGCCCAGAAGACGTGCTTCCCCTCCGGCGCACGGGTCGGGTCGACGACGGTCGGCTCGGAGCCGAGCACGTACGGCCGTTCGGCGTGCTGGCCGCGCGCGACCGACCCCTCCGCCGCCGCGATCTCGGCTCGTGTCCCACCGATGTGCACGGTGCCGGCCCGGCGCAGCGCCTCGTTCGTCCACGGCACCGGGTCGGACAGTGCGAAGTCGACCTTCGCGGCCGCGTTGCCGAACCGGAACCGGCGGAGCGCACCGCGCTTCGGCGTGGGGATCTGCGACCCGGCGATCCGCAGCATGCCGGGGACACTCGTGTCGAACAGCACCGCCTTCGCCGGGGTGAGGTCGCCGAGCGACCGGACCTCGTGCCCGGTGACGATCCGTCCGCCGTGCGCGACGAGGTCGTCGGCGAGCGCGTCGACGATCGCCTGGCTGCCGCCGATCGGCACGGGCCAGCCGCGGGCGTGCGCGTAGGCGCCGAGCGACAGCGCCGCGGCGGCCGTCGACAGCGAGGGCATGTGCTGGATGGAGTGCGCGGCGACGCCGGACACCATCGCCGGCGCGGCGTCCTGCCGGAAGCGGGCGTTCCAGGCACTGCTGCCCTGCTCGAAAGCGCGGAGGCCGAACCGCAGCACCGTGAGCGGGTGTCGCGGCACGTGCAGGAGGGCGTCGGTGGCGAAGTCGGCGACCTGGTCGGCCGCGCGGGCGAGCGGCCCCATCAGGTTCCGGAAGGCCGGGCCGTCCACGCCGAGCTCGGCGGCCGTCCGTTCGAGGTCCTGGTACGCGATGCCCGCGCGACCGCCGTCGAGCGGGTGCCCGTACTGCACCTCGGGCAGACGGAGCTCGATGCGCTCCTCCATGCGGAACAGTCGGAAGAACTCGGACTGCAGTGCCATCGGGTGCACGGCCGAGCAGACGTCGTGCAGGAACCCCGGCAGCGTGAGTTCCTCGGTGCGGGCGCCGCCGCCGATGGTGTCGTTCCGTTCGACCACCTCGACGGACAGGCCCGCGCGGGCGAGTGTCACCGCCGCCGCGAGTCCGTTCGGACCGGCACCGACCACGACCGCATCAACCATGGTCCGAGCCTAGGGACTCGTGTCTGCGCGTGGTCCCGGTTCAGGGGCGGGCGACGTCGGGGTCTGCGGGGTCGGAACCGTCCTCGTCGCCGTCGGCGTCGTCCGGCTCGTCGGCGTCGACCGGCGTCGAGCCCACGGGGTGCTCGGCGAGCAACGTCGCGAAGTCCTCGTCGAGCATCTGCTGCAGGCGGTCGTCGCGGCCGATCTCGTAGTCGTCGGCTGGACGCTGCGCCCAGCCGAGGCGCCCGACCACCGTGGTGCCGATGTCGTCCCAGGCTCGGGCACGGGCGGCGAGCACGATGCCGTCGACGAAGTGCTGGTCGTCACGGCGCTTGTCGAGCATCGTCGCGAGTTGCTCGTACGTCGCCTCACGCGTGCGCAGCTTGAGGTCGTCACCTCGGCGGTAGTCGTGCTGGTGCCGTGAGCGGCCCTTCGACTTGCTCGACGTCGACCGGATCTCCCGCATGCGCGCGGCGTCACCCCGCTGCTCGTCGGCCATGCGGTGGAGCTCCTCGCGCGCGGCCTCGGCGATCAGCGCGTGGTCGAAGTACCCCTGGTCGCGCAGCGCATTGGTGATGATCCGGTTGCCGACCGCGATCGTGACCGCGGCCTTCGCGATGAGGAACCCCTCGTCGACGGCCCGCTTCAGTTCGACCTGGCTGATGGGTCGATCGCGCACGTCGTGGTTGCGTCGTCCGAACAAGGCCATGCTCCGACGATACCGGCGTCCGGTGACCATCCGTCGGCAGGTGGACCCGCATCACGCCCTGGAGGGACGACACGCCCCGAGTGGTTCCGTAGCGTCGGGCGCATGGTCACGTACACGGAGTCCCCCCGCACCGGTCTCGGCACCGCGAGCCTCGTCCTCGGGATCTGTTCGCTGCTCGCCGGTTGGACGTTCATCGCGCCGATCGTCGGGCTGTGCCTGGGCGTCGCGTCGCGCAGCCGGGAACCGCTCGCCCGTGGTCGCGCGGGCTGGGGGATCTTCCTGAACCTCATCGCGCTCGCCGTCTGGATCCTGCTGCTCGTGCTGGCGGTCGTCGGCGGGGTGTTCGCGGTCTGGCAGGGCGCGACGCACAGCTCCTGACGCGCACGCACGGCGGAGGCGGGGGGTCTCGCCTAGAGCAGCAGGCCGTAGACGGCGACGTCGGCGCGGACGGGGCCGAGCGGCAGCGCACCCCGCAGGGTCCCCTCGTGGGCGAACCCGAGCCGTTCGGCGAGCGCCCGGCTACGGACGTTGTCGACCCCGGTCCGGATCTCGAGCCGTGCCGTGCCGCGTGCCCGCGCGACCTCGACCAGGACCCCGGCGGCCCGCCCCGCGACACCACGACCCTCGTGTCCGGCGTCCACCCAGTAGCCGAGTGAGGCCTGGCCCAGGTACGGGTCGAAGGTCAGCGACGCCACCCCGACGATGCGGTCGTCGGAACGGATGACGCAGGGGAGCGCGCGGTCCATCGCGAACTGGCCGAGCAGCCGTTCGGTGTGCAGGCCGATCGTGTCGCGGTCCTGCGGATCCCACGCCCACGGTTCGGCCGCACGCAGCCGGTCCAGGTTCGCGCGCACGAGTTCCAGCACCGGGTCGACCGTCGTCAGGTCGCGCAGCGTCAGCGTGTACCCGTCGCCGAGGTCCCGCCCGAATGCCGCCACCCGTCAGAGACTATGCACGCCCGGGCCTACTCGTACCGGAGCGCCTCGATCGGGTTCTGCCGTGCGGCGCGGCGTGCGGGGAGGGTGCCGGCGAGGAACGCGATGAACATCACGACGAGGATGATCGTCGCCACCGAGCTCGGCGCGAACTGCATGATCTGCAGGCCAGGCAGGTCCTTGAGCAGCGTGCCCGCGAGCACGTTCGAGATGCCCGTCCCGAGCAGGATCGCGACACCGGCTCCGATGGCGCTGCCGAGGAAGCCGATGAAGACCGCCTCGAGCGAGAACAGCGTGTAGACCTTGCCGCCGCCCATGCCCATCGCCTTCATCAGGCCGATCTCGCGGGTGCGTTCCTGCACGCTCATCAGCAGCGTGTTGATGATGCCGAAGCCCGCAGCCACCAGGGCGATGACGGCGAAGGCGTTCAGGACCCCGACGATGCCGCTGATGACGGTCTGGAACTGGCCGAGCTGGTCCTGGATGGTCTGCCCGAGGAACCCGTCGTCCGACAGCGCCTTCTTGACCGTGGTCGTGGAGGCCCCGGAGTCGAGCGTCGCGGTGGCGCTGGCGTACGAGGTCGCGATCGAGTCCGGCTTGCCGATCTCCTGCGCGGCCTGCATCGCGTCGGTGAGTGCGGCGTTCGCCCCGGCACCGCCGCCGAACAGCGACTCGTTCTGCACACCGACCACCGTCGCGGTGAGGGTGTGCTCCTTGCCCTGGTAGTCGTCCACCGCGAAGGTGAGTTCCTTGCCGACGGCGGCCTTCGCGCTGCCGAGTCCGAGGTTCTCCAGGTAGTTCGTCGGCAGGATCACCTGGTTCGCGTCGGTGTCGTCGTCGAGCTGCTTCCCGCTCGCCAGGTCGGCGTCGAGCTCCCCCGCGTTGGCGGTCAGGGAGACGACGTACTTGCCGTCGTCGCCGTGCTCGGCGTACTTCGGCGCCAGGGCGACCGCCGGACGGATGCTCTTGATGCCGTCGATCGCGCGGATGTCGTCGACGTCGGACTGCGACAGGTACGAGAACGACGCCGGACCGCGGTCGACGCTCTGGCCGGATTCGTCGGGGTCGTACTCCGCCGGCCCGCTGTCGGTCGACGTGGCGTCGACGGCTTTCGTGATGGTCAGGGAACCGGTGTCGCCGATCGACGAGACCTGGGTGTCGATGTAGTTGCTGACCCCCGTGCCGATCGCCGAGGTCAGCGTGATCGTGAAGGCGCCGATGAAGATCGCGATGACGGTCAGGGTCGTGCGCAGCTTCGACCGGAAGGTGTTCGAGACCGCGGTGCGGAGCAGGTCGAGGAAGTTCATGCGGAGTGCCTTCCGTGCGTGGCCTGCTGGTCGACGGCGGCACCGGCGGTGGGCGTGCCGTCCGGTCCACCGACGATGAGTCCGTCGCGGACGTTGACGCTGCGGTCGCAGCGGGCGGCGAGTTCTTCGTCGTGCGTGACCACGACGAGCGTGATCCCGCGTTCGCGCTGCAGGCCGAAGAGCATGTCCTCGACCACCTGCCCGGTGTTCGTGTCGAGGTTGCCGGTCGGCTCGTCGGCGAAGATGACGCTCGGCTCGCCGACCAGCGCGCGTGCGATGACCACGCGCTGCTTCTGCCCGCCGGACAGGTCGTTGGCGTCGTTCTTCGCCTTGTCGGCCAGACCGAGGGAGTCGAGCGCCGCCATGCCGCGGCGCTTCCGTTCGGCCCCGGCGACGCCCGCGATCTTGAGCGGCAGCACGACGTTGTCGAGGACCGAGGTCTTGGGGGTCAGGAAGAACTGCTGGAACACGAACCCGAAGGTGCTGTTGCGCGTGCGGTTCACCTGGCGGGCGCCGAGCGTCGCCGCGTCGGTGCCGTCGAGCAGGACCTGCCCGGTCGACGGCTTGTCGAGCAGTGCGAGCAGGTGCATGAGCGTCGACTTGCCCGAGCCGGACTTGCCGACGATCGCCAGGCTCTCGCCCTGGTGCACCTGGAGTGACACCCCCTTGAGCGCATCGAACCGCGTCGGGCCTCGGCCGTAGGTCCTGGCGAGGTCACGGGCCTCGAGCACGGGAGTGGTCATGGCCCCACCGTAGTGTCCGCTGCACGACTGCAAGTTTGCGTTTGCTGTAGATCATGTGACGTTCCGGTTACAGTCGGGCCATGCCCGACACCGCGCCCGCCACCGAGATGGGTCTGCGCGACCGCAAGCGGATCGAGACACGCCACCGCATCGCGGAGGCGGCTCGGTCCCTCGCGCTCGAGCAGGACATCGACCACACCACGATCGAACAGATCGCCGCACGCGCCGAGGTGTCGCCCCGCACGTTCTTCAACTACTTCGAGAGCAAGGAGGACGCGGTCCTCGGGCACACCGAGCTCGACCTGGACGCCGAGACCCTGGCAGCGCACCTCGAGACCGTCGCGGGGGAGCCGGCTGCGCAGGCCGTGGTCGACCTGGCGTTCCTGGTGTTCGGCTCGTCGTTCGGCGACGAGCACGAGCGGCTCGCCCGGAAAGAGGTCATCGTGCGCTTCCCGCAGCTCATGCGCCGCCAGGTCAGCCGGATGACGACCGTGGCCGAGGCGATGACCGGTGCGGTGCGCACGATCCTCGAACGCGATCCGGCGTGGGGACCGGACGCCGCGACCCCGCAGGCCGCCGAGATGCTGCTCGGTATGTGCATGACCGGCCTGCGGAGCTCGGCGCGCCACGAGGGTTCCGACCCGGAAGAGGTCCGCGCCCGCGTCGTCGCGTCGATCCGCGACACGGCTGCGCGGGTCACGGCTTCGTGATGAAGCCCTCCTTCACCATCCAGTCGAACGCGACGTCGGCCGGCTCGCGCCCCTCGACGTCGACCTGACGGTTCAACTCCTGCAGCACGGCGTCGGTGAGCTTCGGCGAGATCTGGTCGTAGACGTCCGCGAGCTGCGGGTACTCCTTCAGGGTGGCCGAGTCGAGCACCGGGGCGACGTTGTACGCCGGGAAGAAGCCCTTGTCGTCCTCGAGCACGGTCAGGCCGAGTGACTTGATGCGGCCGTCGGTGGTGAAGACCTCGCCGAAGTTGCACTTGCCGCGGTCGGTGGCCGTGTAGACCGTGCCGGTGTCGAGGATGCTGACGTTGTCGCTCGGGATCCCGTTGTCGCCCGAACCGCCGAGCTCCAAGCCGTACTTCTTCAGCATCGGCTTGAACCCGTCGGCACGCGAGTTGAACTCCGACTCCACGCAGAAGGTGCGTTCGTCGACCGGCAGCTTCGCGATGTCGGACAGGGTCGTGACGTCGCCGAGCTCCTTGACCGCCTCGTCCCGCACCGCGAACGCGTAGGTGTTGTTCATCGGCGCCGGGTCGAGCCACGTGAGCCCGTTGCCGGCGTCCTCCTTCTTGACCGCTTCCCACTGCTCGGTCTTGTCCGGGATCCCCTCGGTGTGGCCCATGAAGGTCAGCCAGGCGGTGCCGGTGTACTCGTACGTGAAGTCCGCACCGTGCGAGGTCATCAACTCGCGGACCGCGACGCTGCCCGGCACGTTGGTCTCGTCGGTGACGTCGAACCCGGCGGCCTTCGCAGCGAGCACGGCGATCTTGCCGAGCACGAGCTGCTCGGTGAAGTTCTTCGACGTCACGGTGATGTGGGCACCGTCCGGCAGGTCGTCGATGCGCTCGATGGTGCCGGGACCGGCCTCGGGGACGAAGGACGTCGCGGGCTGCAGGCCACAGCCGGCCAGGACGAGCGCAGTGGTGCCGGCGAGCGCGACGGCGGCCCCGCGGCGGAGGCGGCGGGTACGGCGGTTCATCGGAGTCCCTTCGGACGTGCGACGGTCTCGACCACGCGGCCGAGCCAGTCGATGGAGAGGGCGAGGAGCGCCACGAGCAGCGCCCCGGCGACGAGCACCTTCGGCAGGAAGAGCGTCACGCCCGTGGTGATGAGGAGACCGAGGCCACCAGCGCCGACGAAGGTGGCCAGGCTCGCGGTGCCGACGAGCAGCACGAGCGCCGTCCGGATGCCGGAGAGCATGACCGGCACGGCGAGGGGCAGCTCGACGCGCATCAGCACGCTGAACGCGCTCATGCCCATGCCGCGGCCGGCCTCGACGAGCCGCGAGTCGACGCTCTGCACGCCGATCATGGTGTTCCGGAGGACCGGCAGGATCGCGTAGAGCACGAGTGCGACCACGGCGGACCAGCTGTTCAGGCCGAGCCACGCGGCGAGCAGCACGATCAGGCCGACAGCGGGGGCCGCCTGTCCGAAGTTCGCGACGGCGAGGACGTACGGGCTCGCCCGACGCAGCGGTCCGCGCGTGAGGACGATGCCGAGCGGGATGCCGATCACGAGCACCAGCACCGTCGACTGCAGTGTGAGCACCAGGTGCTGCCCGGTGAGCGCGAGGATGTCCGACGGGTTGAGCGTCGTGCGCTCGGTCGGGGTCAGGTCCGCCGTGGCGAGCCAGATCGCGAATCCGGCGAGCACGACGAGGATCGCGATCGGCTGGAACAACAGGCCCTTCCAGGACGTGCTGGCGCCGGTGGCGGGTCCGGCGGCGACAGCACTCACAGGTCTTCCCCGGAGGGCGCGATCACGGGCGCGGCCGGCGAGGACGGCAGCGTCTCGATCTGGTTGGTGTTCGTGCCGACCGGCGTGTACGCGCGGTCGTCGGCGGCTGCCGCACGCGACCGGGTGATGGCCTCCATGACGACCTCGACCGTGATGACACCGCGGAACGCCTCGCCCCGACCGGTGACCAGTGCGGCCCCGGCGCTCGAGACGAGCATGGTGTCGAGCGCGTCGTTGAGCGTCGAGGCCTCGCCCACGATGGGCAGCTCCGGGTCGACGCCGTCCGGGATCCGGTCGAGACGCTCGAGCTGCCGGCGCGACGGCCAGCCGATCGGCCGCTGCCGACGGTCGACCACGACGGCGTGCCCGTGACCTCCGGCCTCCTGCATGCGCTGCAGGACGGCCTTCGCCTCTTCGCCGGGGGAGCAGGTCACCGCGGAGACGACCTCGACGTCGCGGACGCGGTTCAGGGTGAGCTGCTTCAACCCGGCGCCCGAGCCGATGAAGTTCTCGACGAACTCGTTCGCCGGCTCCGCCAGGATCCGCTCCGGGGTGTCGTACTGCACGATGTGTGCACCCTCGGTGAAGATGACGATCCAGTCGCCGAGCTTCACGGCCTCGTCGAAGTCGTGGCTGACGATGACGATCGTCTTGTGCAGCTCTTCCTGGATGCGCAGGAGCTCGTCCTGCAGCCGCTGCCGGGTGATCGGGTCGACCGCACCGAACGGCTCGTCCATCAGCAGGACGGGCGGGTCCGCGGCGAGCGCACGAGCGACACCGACGCGCTGCTGCTGGCCGCCGGAGAGTTCGCGGGGGTAGCGGTCACGGTAGGTGTCGGGGTCGAGCGAGACGAGGTCGAGCAGCTCGTCGACGCGCGCCGCGATCTTCTCCTTCGACCAGCCGAGCATCTTCGGCACGATCGCGATGTTCGCTGCGACGGTCATGTGCGGGAAGAGCCCGCCGGCCTGGATCACGTAGCCCATCCGGCGGCGGAGCTCGTCGGCGTCGATGCCGGTCACGTCGTCGTCACCGACGACGATGCGGCCCTCGGTGGGCTCGATCAGACGGTTGATCATCTTGAGGGTCGTCGTCTTGCCGCAGCCGGACGGGCCGACGAGCATGACGATCTTGCCGGCCGGGATCTCGAGGGTGATGCCGTCGACGGCGGGCTTCGACTGCCCGGGGTACCGCTTGGTGACCTCGTCGAGCAGGATGCTGCGGCCGGTGACGTCCCCGTCGGGCGCGGTGGTGGTGGCGGAGTCAGTGCTGGACACGGATACCTCTCGAGATGGTCAGGCGGCCGAGGCCGAGGAGGAGCAGGTCGAGGACGAGGGCGAGCAGGACGACGCCGACCACCCCGACGACCACGGAGTACAGGGCGTTCGCGCCGCCGAGGCGCGAGAGTCCGGAGAAGATGAAGCCGCCGAGCCCGGGGCCGAGCGCGTAGGCGGCGATGGCTGCGATGCCCATCACCATCTGGGCGGACACGCGGACGCCGCTCAGGATGATCGGCCAGGCCATGGGCAGTTCGACCTGCACGAGGGTCCGGAACCGGCTCATGCCGATGCCGCGCGCGGACTCCACCACGCTCGGCGGGATCTCGGCGAGGCCGACGACCGCGTTGCGCAGGATGGGGAGCGCGGCGAAGAAGACGACCGTCACGACGGACGGCAGCACGCCGAAGCCGAGCGGGACGATGAGCAGGCCGATGACCGCGAAGGACGGCAGGGTGAGGCCGATGGCGGACACCCCGTTCGCGACGGAGGTCAGGCGGGGACTGCGGTAGACGAGTGTGGCGAGCACCACGGCGATGACCGTGGCGAGCACCGTGCACTGGACCACCAGTGAGAAGTGCTGCCACGACGAGAACCAGATCTGGCTCCATCGCTCCACGACGTACTGGAACACGGGTGGGCGCTCCCCTTCCGGTCGGCCGAACTGCCCACGGGTCGGGGCACAAGCTGCGCCAAAGCTACGCAGGGCACGGACCGGTCGCACGACGAAGCGCAGCGGAGACGACCGATTCCTGTGCAGATGACCGGACGAGAACCCCTGGTCAACGTCCAGTTCGAGCGTCGAGCCTGAGAGAACGGTAACGATCGTGAGGGGCCATCGGCTACGTGGCCAGGCCCCGCAGGCCGGACCGCTCGGCGATGTCGACGAGCTGCTCGCGCCAGAGGACCCACGCTTCCGGGCTCTTGTCGGCCAGGTTGCCGTCCCCGTCGCCCGCCAGTCCGTCGAGCATCTCGCGGACGATGTCGGCGTGCCCCGCGTGCCGGGCCGTCTCGTACGCCATGTGCACCATGATGCGGTGGAGCGTGACCTCGCGGTGCTCCTCCGGCCACCAGGGGACGGTGCCGCGGGCGTCGAGGTCGAGCGCTTCGATGGTCGCGTCGGCGTGCGCAGCGCTGCGGTGGTGGAAGGCCACGACGTCGTCGAGGGTCTCGTCGAGGGTCGCGTACATGTCCTCGCCGTCCTCCGATTCGAGCCAGGCGGGCGGGTCGGGCAGCGGCCGGCCGAAGACCTCGCCGAAGTACCCGGCCTGCACACCGGCGACGTGCTTCACCAGCCCGAGCACGTTCGTGCCGGTCGGGGTCACCGGCCAGCGGGCTTGCCGTTCGGCCAGACCGTCGAGCTTGCCGAGCAGTGCGGCACGGTGCTTCTGCAGGTACCGGTGCAGCGTCCGCTTCACCGCAGCGGCCGAGGCCAGGGGATCGGTGGCCGATGACGCACCCTCGTCCGACAGGACCGAGTTCCCGCTGGAGGCGAGACCGGTGGTCGTCGCGGGGTGGACCTCGGGGACGGCGTCGGTGCTGCTCATGCCCTCGATCGTGCCACCACGACGTCCTGCAGGCCTGCCGATTCCTGCACGGCCACACGCTCCGCGGTGAGCAGCAGCCCGGCGACCTCGGCCGAGGTGCGCGCAGGGGCGTCGTTCCAGCTCGTCAGGTCACGCACGCGGCCCATCCGGACGTCGGGCGCCGGACACCAGAGCACCGGCGCACCCTCGTCCGCGGCGAGCGCGTGCCAGACCAGGTCGAGCGAGTGCTGGACCCGCGGCGAGTGCACGGCGTGCGGCCCGCCAGCGGCCGAGACGACCGCGCCGACCAGGCAGGCGGCGACGAGCGGCCGCCCCTGCACGTCCATCGCGGCGGCACTCGTGGCCTTCCGCATCCGGCCGTGCTCGTCGAGGTACGCGAACCAGGCGTGCTGGATCCAGCCGCGTTCGACGACGCCGCGCGCGTCGGACAGCAGGTGCTCGAGCTCGCCGAGTTCCTGCAGCCGGGCTTCGACCCGTCGGACGCGTGCGGCGGCGCGGCGCTCGGCGAGGCGGTCGAGGACCCCGCGGAGGCCGGTTCGCTCGGATCGTGTGGAGGTGGGAGAGGCGGGAGAGGCGTCGGTGGCGACGTCGTGCTGGACGCGGAACTCGAGGGTCATGAGGGCCCCTCCGATCGGCTGTGCACGGATGGTGCGGTCACGATAGCCCCGCGGGGTCTCAGCCGTCCAGCACCGCGTCGATGCTGCGCCGCGCGACGCTCCGGAAGGCGCGTTCGTCGGACGACGCGAGCGCGGAGGCGAGCGCGATCGCCCACCCGCGCGCGCGTCCCCAGGTGACGTCCGGAGCGGCGACCAGCGTCCGGAACGCGTGGCGGGCCTCCCGGTCGAGCGTCAGCCAGGCGGTGGCGAGGTCGACGGCGGGGTCCCCCGAGGTCACGTCGCCGAAGTCGACGACCGCCGACAGGCGTTCGTCGCCGTCCGGCGTGCGGTCCACGAGCAGGTTGAACGGGTGCAGGTCGCCGTGCACCCAGACGGGAGGCCCGGTGTGCGTCGGCAGCGCCGCCGCGGTCCGCCACACCGCTGCCAGCTCCACGGCCCGGGGCACGTCCTGCGTGGCGAGTCGCGTCAGGACGGCGTCGCTGCGCGTCGCCAACGGCACCGCACGGAACGGGTTCGCCGGAGCATCAGCCGGCGCCGGCACGTGCAGCAGTCCCACGAACTCCGCGAGGGCCCCGGCGACCCGCACACCGGCAGCACGCTCACCGACGGGTGCTCCCGGGAGCCAGGGGACGATGCTCCACGACCAGGGGTACCCGAGCGCCGGACGGCCCACGCGCACCGGAGCCGGCACCGGGACGACCGGTGCGACGCGGGCCGCGATCTCCGGAAGCCACCGCTGCTCGTGCTCGACCAGGCGTGCCGCGAGCTCCCGACGTGGCAAGCGCACGGCGTACTCGTCGCCGAGCCGCACGATGACGTTGTCCCAGCCGTTCGCGACGACCACGAGCGGCAGGTCCGCCAGGTCGGGGTGCTGGTCTCGCAGCAGGGCCCGGACGAGCGGGACGTCGACGTCGACCTCTGCCGGTGGTGTGGGCACCGGCTCAGGCTAGTGGGCCGGTGGACACATGCCCGCGAACGGGGGCGGGTGCGGAAACCGACCGCTGGGTATCCTCGTGGAGCGGTGACGTGGGTGTTTCCCTGGGGGGACCCGCGTCATTCCGGCGCGATGATGGCGACGAGTCGCGGGACCTCTGGCCGGAGGCGTTCGGTGACGAGCGCGGCGAGCAGCACCGTCCAGAGTTCCCGCAGGCGTTCGTACAGGTCGGTGCGGTCGGCGAGCACGTCCGACACCGTCTGCACGCCCGTGTACGCGGGGATGACGACGCGTCCGACCAGCTCCGGGTCCCACCGCGGGTCCACCTCGCCGGCGTCGATCGCCTGGCGCACGGTCTGTGCGATGAGCGCCATCCAGTCGGTGTACGGGTCCTGACGGGGGACGTCGTGCGTCGCGACCTCGGTCGACAGACGGATACCGGCGCTCACGACCACCTCGGTGACCATCTGGGTCGCCAGTCCCTGTGACATCCACATGAGGGCTTCGAGCGGCGTCCGGCTCCGGGCGACCGCGGCTTCGCCGTAGCGCCGCGAGACCTCGTGCTGCTGCGCGATCACGGCACCGGCGAGGTCGGCCTTCGACGCGAAGTGGAAGTACAGCGCGCCCTTGGTCAGCCCGATCCGCTCGGCGACGCCGTCCATCGACGCACCGAGGTACCCGCGCTCGTCGAACTCGGCGGCCGCGGCCCCGATGATCGCCGCGCGGGTCTCGAGCGCCCGCTGCTGCCGGGTGCGTCCGTCCTGGGCCATCACCTGCCGATCGTAGTCCGCTCCGAGGCTGCGCACGGCCCGCGTCCGGGCGGGTGCCATACGGTTGGCCGCCATGGACGGATGGCGGAACCCCGCGCGGTGGGCGCGGACCGGACGGTGGCTACTGCTGCCGATCGCGGTGCTCGACTGGGTGGCCCTCGCGCCGCAGACCATCGTCGTGCTCGCGTTCCTGATCGCCGTCGTCGGGCTCGCAGGGATGGCAGCCGCGCTCGTCGTGCACATGCTCGGGCGCTCCCGCGGTGCGATGGCGCTGCTCGGTGTCGTGCTGCTGCTCGGCGGGCTCGTGGTGTTCGGCCTCGACCCGTTCCCCGGCTCGTTCCCGCTGATCGACGCGTGGTGGCCCGAGTCGATCACGCAACCGCAGGTGGTCGGCAGTGCCTACTGGCAGCTCGCCGGCCTCGGCATCGAGCTCGCGGGCTTCGGCATGCTGGCCACGTTGCTCGTCGTCGCGCTGACCGGCGCACCGCGATCACGGCAGGACCGCTTCCGCTCCTGACGGCGGCGCAGCGGCACGTCGTTCAGCGGCGGCGCAGCAGCACGACGGTGACGTCCCGGCGGCTGTCCGCCGGCACGAGCGCGCGGATACGCTCGACCGCCGCGGTACCGGTCGGCTCGGACCGCACCAGGTCGGCCAGGTCATCGAGGTGCCGGATGCCCTCGAGCGCCAGGACGCCCTCGGTGCACAGCACCAGCCGGTCGCCCGCCGCCAGGTCCAGCGTCGCGGGGGACCGCGGCACGGACTCCGGCTGCAGGCCGAGCGGCAGGTCGAGCGAGTGCAGCGCCCGGCTGGTGCCGTCGGCGCGGACGAGCACGGCGAGGCCGTGGCCGGCGTCCCCGAAGTCGACGTGCCCCGACGTCGGGTCGAGCCGCAGGTGGAAGAGCGAGCCGACGGCGTCCGCAGCGGACAGGTCGGCGGTGATCTGGGCCTCCAGGCCGCCGATCGCGTCCTGCATGGCGGTCTCGGTGCGTGCCACCACGGCACCGCGCACTGCCGAGGCGAGGAGACCCGACGCTCGTCCCGCTGCCGAGACGCCGCCCACGGTGACGTGCAGCACACCGTCGGTGGCGAGCCGCCAGTCGGCGACGTCCCCGCCGCCCGGCTCACGCCGGATCGCGAGGGTGTCCAGGTCGTACCCGGGGACGTCGACCGGTTCGGACACCAGGCCCTCGAGCACACGGTTGACCCGACTGCGGTCGATCGCGTGCCCGAGCTCCCGTTCGGCCCAGCGGGCGAGGTCACGGAGCAGCTCGAGGTCCTCGACCGACAGCTCGCGCGGGGTCGCGTCCATGATGCAGAGCGTGCCGACCCTGGTGCCGTCGTGCATCGTCAGCGGCGCCCCCGCGTAGAAGCGGATCCCGTGCTCCACCACCGCCGCGGTGTGCGCGAACCGGGCGTCGAGCGAGGTGTCGGGGATCACCATCGGCTCCGGACTGAGCACCGTCGTCGCGCAGAACTGCTCGCTCGCGGGCACGCTCGAGCCCTGGTGCCAGCCGAACGTCGACTGCGACGTGACGACGTCACTGTGGACGAGGTTGAGGAAGGTCAGCGGCACGCCGAACGCCTCGTGGGTCATGCGGGTGATGCGGTCGAAACGCTCCTCGGGGCCTGCCCCCAAGACCTCGAGCGCCTCGATCACCGCGGTGCGTCGGTCCGCACCGTCGAGAGGGTTGGTCACACGCCCTGTCTACCCGCTCAGTCCGTCAGGAACCAGTCCCGCGGGTGGGGGTCGGCACTGAGCGTGCGCCGCTCGGACACCGGGGCCGCCCACGCCGCCGCGTTCGACAGCACGCGCTGGATGTCCGGGTGGTGGTAGACGGGGTACTCCTGGTCGCCGGGGGAGAAGTAGAAGACCTTGCCCAGACCGCGACGGTAGGCGACCCCGGACCGGAAGACCTCGCCGCCGGCGAAGGTCGACAGGAACACCTCTTCCTCGGGGCGCGGGATGTCGAAGTACTCGCCGTACATCTCCTGGCGCTCGATCACGATCGGGTGCGGCACCCCGGCGGCGATCGGGTGCTCGGGGGCGACCGTCCAGACGAGTTCGCGCTCGCCGTCGTTGCGCCACTTCAGCGAGCAGGTGGTGCCCATCAGGCGCTTGAACGGCTTCGAGTAGTGCCCGGAGTGCAGCACCACCAGGCCCATGCCGGCGTGCACCGCGTCGACGACCAGGTCCACCACGGCGTCGCTGACCTCGTCGTGGGCGGCGTGGCCCCACCAGAACAGGACGTCGGTCGCGGCCAGTCGCTCGGCGGTGATGCCGTGGTCGGGCTCCTGCAGCGTCGCGGTGCTCACGGTGGCGTCGGGGTGGTGCTCACGGAGCGCTGCCGCGATCACGGTGTGCATGCCGTCGGGGTAGTGCCCGATGACCGTCGCGTCACCGCGGGTCTCGTGCACGTTCTCGTTCCAGACGACGATGTTCAGGGGACGGTTCTCGGTCGGCACTGACATGGCTCCAACGCTAGCCTCCCCGGGCGTCGAATCGATACGACCACCGGAGTGTCGGGGGTTTCCCGGGACGCGTCCGCGACGATGTGGGCATGACTCCCCGCTCCCTGTTCCGTGCCGCCGCGGTCGCCGAACTCGTGACCTGGACCATGCTCATCGCGGGGATGGTGCTCAAGTACGGCCTGGACGCCGGCGACTGGGGCGTCCGGGTCGGCGGCGGGGTGCACGGCTTCGTGTTCCTGGCCTACCTCGTCGTGACGACCGTCGTCGCGGTCAACCAGCGCTGGACCCTCGGGGCACTCGTGCTCGGCTGGGCGAGTGCCGTCGTCCCCTACGCCACGGTGCCGTTCGAGGTCGCGGTCGCCCGACGCGCCATGCTCGAGGGCCCGTGGCGCCGCTCACCCGACGCGCGCTCGGGCTTCTGGGACCGTCTGTTGTTCTTCGTGGTGCGTCGCCCCGCGGTCGCGGTCGTCATCGGGGTCGTGGCGGTCGTCCTGGTCTTCGTGGTGCTGCTGGCGGCGGGGCCGCCCGTCCCGCGCTCCTGAGGCTCGTTCTGGCTCTGGCGTCGCGAGGGCGCGCCGTCGCGAGGTCCCGCTGCCCCGAGTTCGTGCGGCCGCGAGGTCGCGCCGTCGCGAGGTTCCACAACACGCCGCTCAGGTTCGCCGAGGTTCCAGAGACGGCCCGTTCGCGGCGCGAGATGCCGAGATTTCGGAACCTCGAGGGGCGCTGCGCGGGACGACGGGCGGGGACGGGGCGGGGCGGTCGCGGTGGACGCGCGCGACGACGGACGGGAGGCCCGGTGCCAGCTGGCACCGGGCCTCCCGTCCGTCAGGTGCGTGCGTCTAGAGCGCGGCGAGCGTCGCGTTCAACGTGGCGGACGGGCGCATGACCGCGCTCGTCTTGGCGTCGTCGGGACGGTAGTAGCCGCCGATGTCGGCCGGGTGGCCCTGCACGCCGTTCAGCTCCTCGACGATCTGCTGCTCCTGCGCGTCGAGCTTGCCCGCGATCTCGGCGAACGACGCGGCGAGCTCGGTGTCCGTCGTCTGCGCTGCGAGCTCTTCCGCCCAGTACTTGGCGAGGTAGAAGTGGCTGCCGCGGTTGTCGATCGAGCCGAGCTTGCGGCCCGGCGACTTGTCCTGCTCGAGGAAGGTCCCGGTGGCACGGTCGAGCGTCTCACCGAGGATCTTCGCCCGCTCGTTGCCCGTCACACCGGCGAGGTGCTCGAGGCTGACCGCCAGGGCCAGGAACTCGCCGAGGCTGTCCCAGCGCAGGTAGTTCTGCTGCACGAGCTGCTGCACGTGCTTCGGCGCCGAACCACCGGCACCGGTCTCGAACAGGCCACCACCGCCGAGCAGCGGGACGACGGAGAGCATCTTCGCCGAGGTGCCGAGCTCCATGATCGGGAACAGGTCGGTCAGGTAGTCGCGCAGGACGTTGCCCGTGACGGAGATGGTGTCCTCGCCGCGGCGGATGCGCTCGAGCGAGAAGCGCATGGCGTCCTCCGGCGAGAGGATCTCGATCTGCAGGCCCTCGGTGTCGAGCTCGCCCAGGTACTGGCGGACCAGACCGATCAGGTTCGCGTCGTGCGCACGGGTCTCGTCGAGCCAGAAGACGGCCGGGGTCTCCGAGGCGCGGGCACGGGTGACGGCGAGCTTGACCCAGTCGCGGATGGCGACGTCCTTGGTCTGGCAGGCACGCCAGATGTCACCGGGCTCGACGTCGTGCTCGATGACGACGTCACCGGCGGCGTTCGTCACGCGGACGGCGCCCGCGCCGGGGACCTCGAAGGTCTTGTCGTGCGAGCCGTACTCCTCGGCCTTCAGCGCCATGAGCCCGACGTTGGGCACGGAGCCCATCGTCGCCGGGTCGAAGGCACCGTTGACGCGGCAGTCGTCGATCACGGTCTGGTAGATGCCGGCGTAGCTCGAGTCCGGGATCACGGCGAGGGTGTCGTGCTCGTCGCCGTCCGGGCCCCACATGTGGCCGGAGGTGCGGATCATCGCGGGCATCGAGGCGTCCACGATGACGTCGCTCGGGACGTGCAGGTTCGTGATGCCCTTGTCCGAGTCGACCATCGCGAGCTCGGGGCCCGCGGCGATGCCGTCGGTGAAGGCCTGCTTGATCTCCGCACCGTTCGGCAGGGCGTCGAGGCCCGCGAGGATCGAGCCGAGACCGTCGTTCGGGGTGAGCCCGGCGGCTGCGAGGTCGGCACCGAAGCGCTCGAACACCGACGGGAAGAACGCCTTGATGACGTGGCCGAAGATGATCGGGTCGGAGACCTTCATCATCGTCGCCTTGAGGTGCACGGAGAACAGGATGTCCTCGGCCGCGGCGCGCTGGATCTGGTCCTGCAGGAAGGCCTCGAGCGCCGCGACGTGCAGCACGGTGCCGTCGACGACCTCGCCCTGCACGACGGGGATCGACTGCTTGAGGACCTGGGTCTCGCCGCCCTCGGCGACGAACGTGATCGTCAGGACGTCATCGGCGGGGGCGATCCAGGACTTCTCGTTCGAGCGGAAGTCGTCGACGCCCATCGTGACGACGTTCGTCTTCGAGTCGCTGCTCCACGCACCCATGCGGTGCGGGTGCTTCCGGGCGTAGTTCTTGACGGACAGGGGAGCGCGGCGGTCGGAGTTGCCCTCGCGCAGCACGGGGTTGACGGCGCTGCCCTGGACGCGGCCGTAACGGGCGCGGGCGTCGCGCTGCTCGTCCGTCGTGGGCTCGTCGGGGTAGTCGGGCAGGTCGTAGCCCTGCGACTGCAGTTCCTTGATCGCGACCTTGAGCTGCGGGATCGACGCCGAGATGTTCGGCAGCTTGATGATGTTCGCCTCGGGGGTCTTCGCGAGCTCGCCGAGCTCGGCCAGGGCATCGTCCACGCGCTGCTCGTCGGTGAGCCGCTCCGGGAACTGGGCGATGATCCGGCCGGCGAGCGAGATGTCGCGGGTCTCGACGTCGACACCAGCGGTGCCGGCGAAGGCCTGGATGACCGGGAGGAAGGAGTGGGTGGCGAGGAACGGCGCCTCGTCCGTGAGGGTGTAGATGATCTTGGCCATGCTGGCGGGTACTCCCTTGTTCGACCGTCGGTACGTCCACGCTACTCGTGGGGCGGGATGTCTCGACATCAAGATACATGGTCCGGCCTGCGTCCGGCAGGGACACGGCAGACGTCCTGGAGGCACACTGCCGACCCATAGGAACGCCCGGTGGACTGGTCTTCCGCAGTTCCAGGGCCACAGGAGGGCGATCATGGCGACGACACGTGCGACACCGGAGGACTTCGGGTGGACCGCGGAGGACCTCCGCTCGGCCTACGCCTCGGACGGCAGCGGTCCGTACCGGTACGCCCCGGACGGCTCCGGGCCGTTCTCGTACGACGTCGACGGATCCGGTCCGTGGCTCGTCGGGCCGGAACCCCGCCGCGGGCTGGCCCGGTTCGCCCCACGTGACCGCGGTGGACGCTCCCGACTCCGCCGCGTCGGCACAGCGGTGAGCGCCGGGGCCCTGGCGCTCGTGCTCGCGGTCGGCAGCGTCGCGGTCGTCGCCCACGCCGCCCCTCCACAACCGTCCGTCCAGGCGGGGGCAGTCCACAGCGCCGGACCCGACGGGACCTGATCGCGCGCACGGTGCCACGCTGGACCGGTGACCGAACTCCTCGTCGTGGGCGTCATCGCCCTGATCGCCATCGCCGGTGCCGCCGTGCTCGGGCCCCGCATCGGGGTCGCGGCACCGTTGGTGCTCGTCGTCGTCGGGATCATCGCGAGCCTGCTGCCGTTCATCCCGGACGCAGAGATCGAGCCGGAGTGGATCCTCGCCGGGGTCCTGCCGCCGTTGTTGTACTCGTCGGCGGTGTCGATGCCGTCGATGAACTTCCGGCGCGAGTTCGGCGCCATCAGTGGCCTGTCGGTGCTGCTCGTCATCGCGTCGAGCCTGGTGCTCGGCCTGTTCTTCGCCTGGGTGGTGCCGGACCTCGGGTTCTGGTGGGGGATCGCCCTCGGTGCGATCGTCAGTCCCACCGACGCCGTCGCCACCTCGATCGTCAAGCAGACCTCGGTGTCGCGCCGGGCGATCTCGATCCTCGACGGCGAATCGCTGCTCAACGACGCCACCGCCCTGGTCCTCCTCCGGACGGCCATCTTCACCGCTGGTGCATCGTTCTCGTTCTGGGGTGCGCTCGGCGACTTCGCCAAGGCCGTCGCCATCGCCGTGGCCATCGGCTGGTTCGTCGGTTGGTTGAACGTGTTCGTCCGCGCCCGGGTGCCGAACGCCGCGGTGAACACGGCACTGTCCTTCGCGGTGCCGTTCGTCGCTGCCCTGCCGACCGAGCACTTCGGCGGGTCCGGGCTCGTGGCCGCGGTCGTCGCGGGGCTGTTCACCGGGATCGTCGGGCCGCGCAGGCTCCCGCCGGGGCACCGACTGTCGGACGCGCAGAACTGGCAGACCATCGAGCTCGTGCTCGAAGGTGCGGTGTTCCTGACGATGGGGCTCGAGCTGGCGAAGATCCTCGGCGACGTGCAGCGGGAGCACGCGGGCATCGGTCCGGCGCTGCTCATCGCCGTCGGGGCCCTCGTGCTCACCGTGCTGGTACGGGCCGCGTACGTCGTCCCGCTGCTGTTCGCGCTGTCGGCGGCCGCCAAGCGCGGCGAGCGGATGCAGGAACGCTTCGCCGAGATGCACGCCGGCGACCGCGACGCGATGAGCGAGGTGATCCGCGAGCACCGGCCGGGCAACCGAGCGCCCTCGGAGCGCGAACTCGACCGGTTCACGACACGCGTCCGCCGCACCCTGGCGGACATCGCGTACTACACGAAGGCGCCACTGGGCTGGCGCGAGGGCACCGCCGTGGTCTGGGCCGGCATGCGCGGGGCGGTGACCGTCGCCGCCGCCCAGACCCTGCCCGAAGGGACGCCGCAACGATCGCTCCTGGTGTTCATCGCGTTCGCGGTGGCACTGCTCTCGCTCGTGGTCCAGGGCGGCACGATCGGCCCACTGCTCCGTCGGATCGCCGCCCCCGCACCCGACACGTCGGCGCAGGACACCGAGGAGCGCAAGCGGCTGCTCGAGCTCATGCGGACGGCGGCAGAGGACGTCCCCGGGACCCGCGAGGCCGGCCCTCGGGCACGCGAAGAACTCGAGGCAGCCGACCCGGCCGAGCTCCGGGCGTGGATGGGACGCGAGAAGGCCCGACGACTCGCGGTGCTCGAGGCGCAGCGCGCGGCGATCCTCGACGCCCGCGACGACGGTTCCTTCGACGCCGAGGTGCTCGAGTCGATGCTGCAGAACCTCGACGCCGAGCAGATCGCCCTCGAGCTCCGTGGGGCACCTGCCCGCTGACGGCAGTCCCGCCGGTCAGGTGCCGATCGACACGCGGAACACCCGGACGCCGGCGGCCCGGAGTGCTGCGAGCCCGAGCCGCATCCGCATGCTGCGGAACGGCCGCTCGAACCCCGACGGTGCCGATGCGGCGTCGATCTGGTGGAGCACCTCGGACGTCAGGGTGCGCTCGACCTTGGGTGCCAACCGTGTCAGCCCCGATACCGTCACCACGATCCGGACGGCGTGCGGCACGAGCAGCGGATCGATGAGCTCAGCGGCTGCCTGCGCACGGTGGAACGCGGGGTCGTCACCGGGGCGTCGGATCGCGATGACCGCGAGTTCGGCGTCCCAGGTCTCCTCGGGATCCGGCAGGTCGTCGACACCGATGACCCGCATGCGGGCGGCGTCGATGCCCGCGCGCACCGCGGCGGCGCGGAGCACGGGCAGGAGTTCTTGGGTGCCGGCGAGCACGACGTCGGCGGTGCCGAGGTCGACCTGCGCGGGCCGCTCTCGCGGCGATCGGGCCATGGTGCGGGTCCTTCCGTCGCTTTCGCACGACGGTACCGATGTCGGACGGTCGGGGGACGTCCGAGCTCTCGGTGATCAGGTGCCTCCCAGCCCCGCGGTAACGAAAAGATCACGGTGGGGCCTGTACAAAGCGACAGAGTCGTGCAGAATGGTGGGCGGCCATGACGACTGCACCCGAACTCGACCAGCACCCGGAGACCCCGGTGGTGCACCTGTCCCGTCGCGCTGCCCTCGAGGCCGAGCGCGCTGCAGCCCGGAAGCCCCAGCGCCGAGCGGACAAGCCGGAGAAGCCCGCCAAGGTCGCGAAGCCGG
This sequence comes from Curtobacterium sp. RIT-PI-V, assembly GCF_025642935.1. Classification (NCBI taxonomy): domain Bacteria; kingdom Bacillati; phylum Actinomycetota; class Actinomycetes; order Micrococcales; family Microbacteriaceae; genus Curtobacterium; species Curtobacterium sp. RIT-PI-V. The sequence goes on along the minus strand of NZ_JANZKM010000001.1, from coordinate 221,526 downwards.
CCAAGGCAGTGCAGGTCGCGAAGCCCGCCAAGGCAGCAACGGTCGCGAAGCCCGTCGGCCGCCGCGCCACCGCAGCCCGCGCGACGACCGAGCACGTCGACACCCGCATCACGCGCGTGGTCCGCCGCCCCGCTGCCGCCGTGACGAGCGTCGCGAAGGCCCCACGGGCCTCCCGGTCCGGTCGTGCCGGACGGATCACCCTGACGAGCGCGGCCGCTGCGATCGCGATGTTCGCCGCCTCGGCGATGCCCGCCCACGCCAGCGCCGGCACCTCGATGGCGACCTCGACCATCGCGCCGATCGTGCGCACCCAGGACTACGCGGTCACCCAGGCGGTCACCGCGACCGGGCTCGACCGCGACGGGTTCACCGTCGGTGGCGGCACGACGCGCCGGGTCGTCACCTCCGGCGGCACGGCCGACACGAGTGGCATCGCCGGCGAAGCCGTCTCGTACGGCGGCGCGGTCCGCTCCCCGTTCCCCGGCCCGGTGCAGATGAGCTCGGGCTTCGGCTACCGCTCGGCACCGTGTGGCGCGTGCTCCTCGCTGCACCAGGGCCTCGACTTCACGCCCGGTATGGGCACGGCCATCGGTGCCGTCGCCGCGGGCACCGTCCGGATCTCGGGCACGTACTTCTCGTACGGCAACGCCGTGATCATCGACCACGAGATCGACGGCCGCCAGGTGTCGACGCTCTACGGGCACATGATCCCGGGGTCGTCACCGCTCAAGGTCGGCGACCAGGTCGAGGCCGGTGAGTTCATCGGACTCGTGGGCTCCTCCGGCGTCTCGACCGGCGCGCACCTGCACCTCGAGGTCCTGATGGACGGCGTGACCCCGATCGACCCCGAGGCGTGGCTCGAAGCCCGCATCGGCCGCTCGTTGACGACGTAGCCCCCGACACCACCCACCCCGGACGCACCCCGGACGCACAGCAGACGTCGAGCGCTGGTGGGGTGACGTCCCAGCTGCCCTGTGCAGACTCACAGGCATGGACGATCACCACAGACCGCCCGCCCGACGTCGATCCGAGGAAGCTGCCCGCTGATGGGCGCCGACACCTGGATCGCCTTCGGGCTCGTCATCCTCTTCGTGCTCGTCGGCGGGGTCTTCGCCGCCGCCGAGATCGCGCTCGTCTCGCTCCGTGAGTCGCAGCTGCAGCAGCTCGAACGCCGGGGCTCCCGTGGCCTGCGGGTCGCCGAACTCGGGCGCGACCCGAACCGGTTCCTCGCCGCCGTGCAGATCGGTGTGACCGTCGCCGGGTTCTTCTCCGCCGCGTACGGCGCCTCGTCGATCGCGCCCGACGTCGCGCCCCTGTTCACCGGGCTCGGACTCGGCCAGGGAGCCGCCGAGACGGTCGCCCTCGTGCTGATGACCCTCGTCATCGCCTACCTGTCGCTCGTGTTCGGCGAGCTGGTACCGAAGCGACTCGCCCTGCAGCGGGCCGAGGGCTTCTCGATGCTCGTCGCGCCGACCCTCGACCGCTTCGCGACCCTGATGCGCCCCGTGATCTGGGTGCTGTCGGCCTCGACGAACCTCGTCGTCCGCGCACTCGGCGGCGACCCGAACGCCCGCAGCGAGTCGATGAGCACCGAGGAGCTCCGCGGCCTCGTCGACGAGCACACGGGTGTCGACGAGCAGGGCCGCCGGATCGCCCGGAGCGCGCTGGACGCCGGTGACCGGATCCTGCGCGAGTCGATGCGCCCCTGGTACGACGTGTCCACGATCGACGCCGCACTGACCATCGCCGAGGCCACCGACCACGCGATCGAGGTCGGACACACCCGGTACCTCGTGACCTCCGGCGGACGCGACGAGGTCGACGGCTTCGTGCACCTCCGCGACCTGCTCCGGCCGAGCGACCCGTCCGCACCGGTGTCGACCCTGGTGCGCCCGGTGCTCGCACTGCCGGAGACGAAGTCGTTGTCGAGCGCGATCGCGGACATGCGGACCGACGGGCACCAGATCGCCCTGGTCGTGGACGAGTACGGCGGCAGCGCGGGCATGGTCACGCTCGAGGCGCTGCTCGAGGACCTCGTCGGCCGCATCCGCGACGAGTACGACGAACCCACGGCCGAGCACGACGGCGTGGACGGGTCCACGGTGCTCGAGGACCTCGTCGCCGACGGCGGCCCGGCACTGCCCGACGGCGACTACGAGACCGTCGGCGGGCTCGTCCAGGTCCACCTGGACCGCGTGCCGGAGGTCGGCGACGTGGTCGCCGCTGGCGGACACCGCCTCGAGGTGACCGCCATGGACGGTCACCGGGTGGCGCGCGTGCGGATCACGGCCGACGTCACGCTCTGAACTCCGCGCAGCTGACCGGGAGGCCCGTGGCGGCGCCGCCACGGGCCTCCCGTCCGCCCGGCGGGTACCGCCAGGGCCTGCCGAACGGACAGCGCTGCCACGTACGCTCTCCCCATGGGTATCGACGTGCGCAACGAGATCCGCGACTTCCTGTCCTCCCGGCGAGCGCGGCTCACCCCCGAGCAGGTCGGCATGCCGTCGTTCGGCGGCGGGGTCCGACGCGTCCCCGGGCTGCGGCGGCACGAGGTCGCGATGCTCGCCGGTGTGAGCGTCGACTACTACACACGCCTCGAGCGCGGATCGCTCAAGGGGGTCTCGGACAGCGTGCTCGAGGGCCTCGCGAGCGCCCTGCAGCTCGACGAGGACGAGCGCGTCCACCTGTGGGACCTCACCCGACTGGCGAACTCCGGCGTCAAGACGATGCACCGCACCGTCCCCACCCGGGTCCGCCCCGGCGTCCAGCGCCTGCTCGACGCCATCACCGGAGCGCCTGCCTGGGTGCGGAACGAACGCGGTGACGTCGTCGCGACGAACGAGCTCGGTCGCGCGCTGTACTCGCCGATGTTCGCCGGCCCGGGGCGCCCCGTGAACACCGCACGCTTCACGTTCCTCGACCCCGCTGCCCGTGACTTCTTCCCAGACTGGGCGCAGACCGCGAAGGACGCCGTCGCCGTGCTCCGGGCAGCCGCGGTGTCGAACCCGTGCGAGCCCGGACTCATCACCCTGGTCGGAGAGCTCTCCACGCGCAGCGAGGAGTTCCGCGGCTGGTGGGCCGCGCACGACGTCCGGCTGCAGCGCGCCGGCGGGAAGCGCATCGACCACCCGATCGTCGGCGAGCTCCGGTTGTCGTACGAGGCGCTCGACCTGGTCGCCGACCCCGGCCTGACCCTGTTCACGTACTCGGCCGAGCCGGGCAGCGAGTCCGAGCGGTCACTGGCCCTGCTCGGCACCTGGGCCGCGACGGAACGGGCCGAGCAGTACGCGGCCCTGCGCGCGGCGGAGTCCGAGTCCGAGTCGGTCGACTGAACCGCTGGTCGGCCCGGTGCGGGGTTCGTAGGCTGGGGACGTGACCAAGACGACGGACGGATCAGCGGGGGACGCCGACTACGCCCGCATCGGCCAGGACTACCGGCAGTACCGCCGTCCCGAACCGACGTTCGCGCGGGCGATCGCGAAGGCCCTCGGCGACGCTCGCACCGTGCTCAACGTGGGGGCCGGTGCCGGGTCCTACGAGCCGACCGACCGACAGGTCACGGCCGTCGAACCCTCGGCGTCGATGCGCGCCCAACGACCGGACACCCTGTCGACGGCGATCGACGCGACCGCCGAGGACCTGCCCTTCGACGACGACACGTTCGACGCCGCGATGACGACGTTCTCGGTGCACCAGTGGGGCGACCTCGAGCGTGGGCTGGCCGAGCTGCGCCGGGTGACCCGGGGTCCGATCGTGATCCTGACGTGCGACCCGGCCCGCGTCGAGGACTTCTGGCTCGCCGAGTACGCACCAGAGGTGATGGCGACCGAGGCCCGTCGCTACCCCATGCTCGACCGCATCGCCGCCGCACTGGGCGACGACACCGTCACGACCACCCCGCTGCCGATCCCGTTCACCTGCGTCGACGGCTTCTCCGAGGCGTACTACGCCCGGCCGGAACGCCTGCTCGACCCGGGCGCCCGGAAGGCGAACTCGGCGTGGAGCTTCGTCGACGAACTCACCGCACGGCGATCGGTGGCCGCCCTCCGCACCGCGCTCGACTCCGGCGAGTGGGACCGGCGGCACGGGGCGCTGCGGATCCGGCCGACCTACGAGGGCGCCCTCGTCCTGGTGACGGCCGTCCCCGCCGCTTGACACGTCGACGTAGGCTGGTCGGGTGAGCTTCCAGGAGGTGGTCGGCGCCCGTGACGCCGGCATCAGGGCGTGAGGCCCCCGGTCGTGCCGCAGGCACGGCCGCCCTCGTCGAACCCTGACCTCCTTCCGCCCGGTGCGGTGTGCGTCCGCACGCCCCGGGCCCGCTCGAAAGCGATGCACCATGCTCCCCATCACGGAGAAGACCCTCCGCACGTCCTTCGTCAACGCCTCCCGCAAGGAGACGACCGACATCACGCTGCCCGCCGACTTCGAGACGATCGACTGGGACGCGCTCGACTTCCTCGGCTGGCGCGACCCGAAGATCGGTCGGCGTGCGTACGCCGTCGTGCCGACGCTCGACGGAACGCTCGTCGGCATCGTGTTCCGGCAGGCCGAGGCCTCGTCGCGCTCACGCGCACAGTGCTCGTGGTGCCAGGACGTCAAGCTGCCGAACGACGTCGTGTTCTACAGCGCGAAGCGGTCCGGCAAGGCGGGACGGAACGGCGACACCGTCGGCACGCTCGTCTGCCAGGACTTCCAGTGCTCGCGGAACGTCCGGAAGCTGCCGCCGCCCGCCTACGAGGGCTACGACGTCGAGGCCGCGCGCCTGCGGCGCATCGAGGACCTGCAGCTGCGCGCAGCGTCCTTCGCCACGGAGGTCTGAGCCGGGGCCGTTCCGCGCGTCGGAGGACGTTTCTTCCGTCCTCGTACGCGCGGAACGTCTCCCCGGGGGCGTTTCAGGGCCCCAGGTCGCGTTGCGGGGGAAACCGCCCGGTAACGCGGGTGAAACGGGCGTTCCATAGCCTCGGCACATGGATCTCGGCGACCTCGACGACGCGACCGCCCCCGACGCTGCCGCGGTGATCCGGAGCTGGGCCGACGTGCCCGCGTGGGTCGACGCCCTGGTGGCCGCGCGCCCGTTCGGCACGGTGCCGGCGCTGCTCGACCGGGCGCGTGCCGAGTCGGCGTCGTGGGGTGTGCCGGAACTCGACCACGCCCTCGCGCAGCACCCGCGGATCGGCGAACGGACGACCGATGCCTCGTCGGCCCGCGAACAGTCGTCGATGCGCAGCGCCGACGACGCGGTGACCGGTCGGATCGCCGACGGCAACGCCGCGTACGAGCAGCGGTTCGGGCGGGTGTTCCTGGTGCGGGCCGCCGGCCGGACCCCCGAGGAGCTGCTGGCCGAGCTCGACCGGCGCCTCGCGGGCGACCCGGCGGTCGAGACGCGCGAGGCCGCCGCTGCCCTGTCCGACATCGCCCTGCACCGCATCCGTGCGACCTTCGCCGTGCCGCACCTGACCACGCACGTGCTCGACGCCACCACCGGGACCCCGGCGGTCGGCGTCGGCCTGACCCTCAGCACCGTCGACGGTGACGTCGTCGCGACCGGCTCGACCGACGCCGACGGCCGTGCGGCACTCGGCCCCGACGTGCTCGCGCGCACCGACCACGTGCTGCGCTTCGACACCGGGGCGTACTTCGCCGCTGCCGGGGTGCCGACCTTCCACCCGTTCGTGACCGTGGCGTTCCGCGTCACGGGAACCGAGCACCTGCACGTCCCACTGCTGCTGAGCCCCTTCGCCTACAGCACCTACCGAGGGAGTTGACCCGCCATGTCGGAGACCACCGTCCACCTGGGACCGAACAAGTACGGCAAGGCCGAGAACCGCCTGGTGCGGGTGACCCGGCACGGTGACCGGCACGAGATCGCCGACCTGACCGTGACGTCGCAGCTCATCGGCGAGGCGTTCGCCGGGTCGTTCACCAGCGGCGACAACTCCCGGATCGTCGCGACGGACACCCAGAAGAACACCGTGTTCGCCCTGGCGAAGGAGCACGGGGTCGGCGCCCCGGAGGACTTCCTCGCACTGCTCGCCGACCAGTTCACGAGCGAGTTCGACTGGGTCGAGGGCGGGCTCTGGCAGGCCGAGGTGCACCCGTGGGAACGCATCACGGTCGACGGGCAGCCGCACGACCACTCGTTCCGCCGCACCGGCACCGGCACCCGCCTGGCGACGGTGCACGTCGAGGCCGGCGAGCGCCACGTCACCGGCGGCGTGAAGGACCTGGTCGTCCTGAAGTCGACCGGCTCCGAGTTCCACGGCTTCCCGCGGTCGCGGTTCACGACCCTGCCGGAGACGACCGACCGGATCATGGCGACCGAGGTCACGGCGCGGTGGCGGTACCTGCCGTCCGCGGTGGAGGCGGGGATCGACTACGACCACCTGTACGAGGAGGTCGTCGCGGTGATGCTCGAGCAGTTCGCCACGGTGCACTCACTCGCCCTGCAGCAGACGCTGTGGGAGATGGGCCGCGCGGCGATCGAGCTGCGGCCGGAGCTCGCCGAGGTGCGGTTCGCGATGCCGAACAAGCACCACTTCGTCGTGGACCTGTCGCCGTTCGACCTGACGAACGAGAACGAGGTGTTCATCGCGGCCGACCGTCCCTACGGGCTGATCGAGGGGACGGTCGTCCGCGACGGCGTGGCCGAGGCGCCCGGTGCGTGGGAGCACCTGCCCGCCTTCGTCTAGGCCGAGGGCTCGCTGCTCGGCTCGCGCGATCCGTGCGGGTCGGGCAGTGCGATCGGCGCCGTCGACCGCACCCCGTCGTACGAACCGACCGCCGGGTCCTCGCCGTACCGCTCGGCCACGGAACGCGAGCCGAGCAGCAGGTTGAGCAGGATCGCCGCGACGGCACCGGCCGAGATCCCCGAGTCGAACACCAGGGTGAACCAGGTCGGGAACTGCCCGTAGATCTCCGGGGCGACGGTCGGCAGCAGCGCGATGCCGAGGGGCAGCGCCACGACGAGCACGTTCCGGTTGTCGAACCGCACCTTCGACAGCGTCCTGATGCCCGAAGCCGCCACCATGCCGAACAGGGCGACGCCGGCGCCGCCGAGCACCGCGTGCGGGATCGCCTCGACCACCGCGGCCACCTTCGGCACCAGGCCGAGCACGACGAGGATGCCGCCGGCCGCCGTCGCCACGTACCGGGAGCGCACGCCGGTCAGTGCGACGAGCCCGACGTTCTGCGCGAACGCCGTGTACGGGAACGTGTTGAACACCCCGCCGACGACGGTGCCGAGTCCGTCCGCCCGCAGGCCGTCGGCGAGCGTGCGCTTCGACACGGGACGCCCGGTGACCTCGCCGACCGCGATCATGTCGCCGGTGGTCTCGGTCATGATCACGAGCCCGACGACGAGCATCGACACGATCGAGGCGAGGTCGAACGTCGGCAGCCCGAAGTGGAACGGCGTGACGAAGGCGAACCAGCCCGCGTCGCCGATGCCCGACCCGTCGACCATGCCGGGGACGAACAGCGCCACGACGGTACCGAGCAGCAGCCCGAACAGCACCGACACCCGCGCGAGGCCGCGCGGTGCGAACCGTTCGACCAGGACGATCGCGAGCAGCACCCCGGCCGCGAACGCGACGTCGAGCGGGTCCGCAGCACCGTCCTTCCCACCGTCGGTGACCCAGCCGGCCGCGACGCTCATGAGCGACAGACCGATGATGAGGATGACCGTGCCGGTGACGATCGGCGGGAACAGCCGGACGAGCTGCGCGAACCACGGCGCGACCACCACCATGAAGACCCCGCACGCGATCGTCGCCCCGTAGACGGCGGTGATGCCGTGCTCGGTGCCGATCGCGATCATCGGGCCGACCGCGGCGAACGTGACGCCCTGCACGAGCGGCAGCCGGACCCCGAACCGCCAGAAGCCGACGGACTGCACGATCGTGGCGAGGCCCGCGACGAACAGGTCGGCGCTGATGAGGAAGGCCAGGTCGGCGCTGTCGAAGCCGAGGGCTCCGCCGACGATGAGCGGGACGGCGATCGCGCCCGCGTACATCGCGAGCACGTGCTGCAGTCCGAGCGGCAGGAGCCTGGCGAGCGGTGGGACGGAGTCGACGCCGTCGTCACTCCGGGTCGTGCGCGGTGTCTTCTCGGTCGTCATGGCGTCCCCTTCGAGCGGTGGTTTCCCTGTGCTCCGGACGCTATGCAGCCCGTGTTTCCCCGGGATGACGGGCGTGGGTCGCGTCGGTCACCGGGCTCCGGCCCGAAACGCACGCCGAGACGAGACGGGAGGCCCGTGGCGGATCCGCCACGGGCCTCCCGGCCGTCATCCGGTTGCGTCAGCGACCGATGGTCGACATGTCGGGGTAGCGGTCGCCGGTCGGGACCGGGAGCGCCGACAGGCGCGCGACCTGGTCCGCGGTGAGGGTCAGGTCGGCGGCTCCGACGTTCTCCTCGAGGCGCGACACGCGCTTCGTGCCCGGGATCGGCACGATGTCGTCGCCCTGGGCGAGCAGCCAGGCGAGGGAGATCTGTGCCGGGGTCGCCTCGGCTTCGGCGGCGATCTCCTTGACGGCGTCGACGATGCGCATGTTCTGCGCGAACGCCTCCTCCTGGAACCGGGGGTTCGCCAGGCGGAAGTCGTCGGAGTCCAGGTCGGACGGCTTCGTGATCGCACCGGTCAGGAACCCGCGGCCGAGCGGCGAGTACGGCACCAGTCCGATGCCGAGCTCGCGCAGGGTGTCGAGCACCGCACCCTCGGGGTCGCGCGTCCACAGCGAGTACTCGCTCTGCAGGGCCGTGATCGGGTGCACGGCGTGGGCCTTCCGGATGGTCTCCGGACCGGCCTCGGACAGGCCGATGTGCCGGATCTTGCCCTCCTGCACGAAGCCGGCGAGCTGCCCGATGACGTCCTCGATCGGGACGGCCGGGTCGACGCGGTGCTGGTAGTACAGGTCGATGTGGTCGGTGCCGAGGCGCCGCAGGGACCCCTCGAGCGCCTCGCGCACGGACTCGGGTGCGGAGCTGATGCCGCGGCCGGTGGCGGGCGTCTCCTCACCGATGGTGTGGGTGATGAGGCCGAACTTCGTCGCGATCACGACGTCGTCGCGGCGGTCCGCGAGGGCCCGGCGGAGCAGGTCCTCGTTCGTGTAGGGGCCGTACGCCTCGGCGGTGTCGAACAGGGTGACGCCGAGGTCGATCGCGCGGTGGATGGTGCGGATCGATTCGTCGTCGTCGGTGCCGGCGCCCGTGTAGAAGGCGCTCATGCCCATGGTGCCGAGGCCTACGGTTGCGACCTCGAGGTCTGCGAGCTTGCGTGTCTGCATGGGTGCAGGTCTACTCCGGATCCCTCGGTTGGAGGGAGGCACTGACCGGACCCGTCAGCCGGGAATGCGGCTTCGTGCGGTTCCTCCAAGGTTCCGCGCGTTCGGCCCGCTCCGCTGGTGGGATCGGGTCCGTGAACCTGTACTTCCGGCTGTTCCTGCTCCAGTTGCGCGTCCGGCTCCGCCCAACGATCGCCGGACGGCGACCCTCGCTCTGGGACGAGGTCCGCACGCCGTTCCGCGTGACCCTGACCGACCTCGACCCGCTGCGGCACGTGAACAACGGGAAGTACCTGTCGATGCTCGACCTCGGGCGGCTCGACCTGATGCTGCGGTCGGGGTTCTGGGGCGCGATCGCGGAGCGCGGCTGGTACCCGGTCGTCTCGGCGCAGACCATCACGTACAAGCGGTCCCTGACGCTCGGGCAGCGGTTCGAGCTCGTGACCCGGGTGCTCGGCGTCGACGACCGGGCCGTGTACCTGGAGCAGACCTTCGTCCGTCGCGGAGCCGTCGTCGCCCGTGCCGTCGTGCAGGCGCGGTTCCTGCGACGCACCGGCGGGACCGTCCCGATGACGGACCTGCTCGACGCCGTCGGCGGAGCACCGGCCGACCGCGACCTGCCCGAGTGGGTGCACGGGTGGGCGGGCGCCGTCCGGATCAGCAGCGCGGCGTAGTCACGGCGGCGGTACGCTCGGGGGACGGGGTGGACGCCCCGGGACGGAAGGGGAACGTCATGGTCGTGGTGTGGATCGTCATCGGAGTGGTCGTGGCCATCGCCGCGCTGCTCACCGTGCTCGAGGTGCAGAACCGTCGTCGTGCGAAGCGCCTCGCGCACCTCGAACCCGTCGACTCGACCCTCGGAGCCCGATCCCTCGCCGACGCCGAAGCGGCGCACTCGATGACCGAGGGCCTCGCGAAGTCCGCACACCCCGGCATCACCGGTGCCGGCGGCGGACTCGCCGGGTCGTGACGCACCGCCCGACCAGGCGGATCCTGCTCGCCGGGGGCGTCGGACTCGGGCTCGCCGGGGTGCTGGCAGCGTGCAGCCGGCCGAGCCCCGCTCCGTCGGGTTCGCCGCGACCGACCTCGAGCGGCTCCGCACAGCCGACCAGGACGCCGTCGAGCACGCCGACGCCCGGCGGCCCCGATTCGTGGGACGCCCTCGCCGCCGCCGTCTCGGGCACGGTGCTCCGGTCCGGGTCGAACGGCTGGGACAGCGCCCGCGTGCTCGAGAACCCGCGCTACGACGACGCCGACCCGCAGGGCATCCTGCGCGCCGCCGGCGTGGCCGACGTGCAGGCCGGTCTCGCGTTCGCGCGGAACACCCGCACCCCCGTCGCACTGCGCGCGGGCGGACACTCGTACACGGGCTGGTCGGCCGGCGGCGCCCCAGGCACCGACGTCCCGCGGTCGCTCGTGATCAGCACGCAGGACCTCGACGGCATCGAACTGCACGACGACGACACCGTCACGATCGGACCGGGCGCACGGCTCGGGGACGTCTACGCCGCGCTCGCGACGGCCGGACGGGCGATCGGCGCCGGCTCCTGCCCGACCGTCGGCATCGGCGGGCTCACCCTCGGCGGTGGGGTCGGCGTGCTCGTCCGCTCGTTCGGGCTGACCTGCGACCAGCTCACCGGCGTCACGCTCGTCACCCCGGACGGCGCCGTGCACGAGGTCTCGACGTCCAGCGAACCGGACCTGTTCTGGGCCTGCCGCGGTGGGGGCGGTGGAACCGTCGGCGTCGTGACCGCACTGACGTACCGGACGCAGGCCGCGCCTCCCGTCCTGCTCTTCACCATCACGTTCGCGTGGTCGGCCGCCGCTGCCGTCGTGCGCGCCTGGCAGGACTGGGCGCCCACCGCCGACCCGAAGCTGTGGTCGACGCTCAAGCTGCTGAACGGCAATCGGCACACCGCCCCGACGGTCACCGTGACCGGCGTGTGGACCGGATCGAAGACCGGCGCCGACACCTCCGTCGACGGTTTCATCGCCGCCACCGGCGCGAAGCCGCTCGCCCACACCGGGCGGGTGCTCACCTACGGCGCCGCGATGTCCGCGCTGGCGGGGAAGCCGCAGCGGGTGTCCGAGGCAGCGACGTCGTCGATCGGATCGGCGAAGCTCACCGACGCGCAGATCGACGTGCTCGTCACCCGGGCGGCCGCAGCGGGCGACGTCGACGGCAACCTCGAGGGCGGGGTCGCGCTCGATGCCCTCGGCGGGGTCGTGGCGGACGTCGGCCGGACCGACTCGGCGTTCCCGTGGCGGTCCGCGCTCATGACCGTGCAGTACACGGCGGTCTTCGCCGAAGCCGCGGACCCGGCCCCCTTCGACGCGTACGTGCGGGGCTTCCGGAAGGCCATGCGGCCGGCGTGGGGCGACGCGGCGTACGCGAACTACTGCGACGCGGCCATCACGGACCCGTCGGCCTACTTCGGGGCCAACACCTCGCGCCTGCACCGCATCGCCGAACAGGCCGATCCGACGGGCGTGCTCGAGCAGCCGAACTGGGTCTGACGCCGCACGAGTCTCGGCCCGACGCACGCGAGTCTCGGTGTGAGCGACAGTTCTCGTGGCGCGCACCGCGAGGACTGTCGCCCACGCCGAGACTCGGGCAGGCGCCGGGGCCGGCCGGCCGGGCGACCGCGCCCTACGATGACCGCATGGACATCGTCGACCTGGTGCTGCCGGACGCCGCTGCCTGGCGCGTGTGGCTCGACGAGCACGAGGACGACGCCGACGGGGTGTGGCTCGTGCTCGCGAAGAAGGGTGTCACGGAGCCGACGACCCTGACCTACGACACCGCCCTCGACGAGGCGCTGTGCTCCGGGTGGATCGACGGGCAGAAGCGCGGGCGCGACGACGCGACGTTCCGGCAGCGGTTCACCCCGCGACGGAAGGCCTCACTCTGGTCGCAGCGCAACCTCGGGCTCGTCGCGACGCTGATCGCCGACGGCCGTATGCGCGAGCGAGGGCAGGCCGAGATCGACCGGTCGAAGGAGGACGGCCGGTGGGACCGTGCCTACGCCGGAGCGGCGAGCGCCACCGTCCCCGAGGACCTGCGGGCGGCACTCGACGCCGCGCCCGCGGCAGCCGCCCTGTTCGCCGAGCTCGACGCGACGAACCGGTACGCCGTGCTGCACCGGATCACGACTGCACCGAGTACGACCTCGCGGACCAACCGGCTGACGAAGCTCGTCGCCGGGTTGGAACGTGGCGAGACGCCGCACCCGCGTCCGGACCGGTCGGAGGGCCGGGGGACACCGACTCAGGGACCGGCAACGCCTCCGGCGTAGACCGGGGACATGACCACTGGCACCGACACCACGAACCGTCCGGCCGCCGCCTCCGGCACCTTCCGCATCGGGGGCGACCTCGAGGTCCACCGCCTCGGCTACGGCACCATGCAGCTCACCGGCCCCGGCGTCTGGGGACCCCCGAAGGACCACGACGAGGCCGTCCGCGTCCTCAAGCGCGCCGTCGAGCTCGGCGTGGACTTCTTCGACACCGCCGACTCGTACGGCCCCTACGTCGCCGAGGAGCTCCTGCACGAGGCGCTCCACCCATACGGCGACGACGTCGTCATCGCGACGAAGGCCGGCCTCACCCGGACCGGCCCGAACGAGTGGCCGCCGGTCGGCCGCCCGGAGTACCTGCGCCAGGAGGCCGAGATGAGCCTCCGTCGTCTGGGCCTCGAGCGCATCGACCTGTTCCAGCTGCACCGCATCGACCCGAAGGTCCCGCTCGAGGACCAGGTCGGCGAGCTGAAGAAGCTGCAGGACGAGGGCAAGATCCGGCACATCGGCCTGTCCGAGGTGTCGGTCGACGACGTCAAGGCGGCCCAGGAGGTCGCGACGATCGTCTCCGTCCAGAACCTGTACAACCTGCAGAAGCGCGACGCCGAGGAGCTCCTCGACTGGTCGACCGAGCAGGGCATCGCGTTCATCCCGTGGTTCCCGCTCGCGACCGGCGGGCTGACCGGCGAGGACTCCCCGCTCACCGAGATCGCGTCGCGGAAGGGTGCGTCGCCGGCGCAGCTCGCGCTCGCCTGGCTGCTCAAGCGCTCGCCCGTCGTGCTCCCGATCCCCGGCACATCGAGCGTCTCGCACCTGGAGGACAACCTGCAGGGCGCGATCATCGAGCTGACCGACGACGAGTTCGAGGAGCTGTCGAAGCTGGGTTCCTGACACTTCGGTCGCGGACGCGACCGAACGGCGGACTGGAGGCCCGTGGCGACACCGCCACGGGCCTCCAGTCCGTCTCCTGGTTGCGCATGCATACGCGGTATGGGCATACTCGGTATGTCCATGGTGGACGAGAGACGGGGGAAGTGTCATGAGCGTACGGATGGGCGTACTCGCGCTGCTGGTGGGGGGACCCGGGTACGGGTACCAGCTCCGGGGGGAGTTCGAGCACCGCACCGGCGGGAGCTGGCCGCTGAACATCGGCCAGGTCTACACGACGCTCGACCGCCTGGAACGCGACGGCCTCGTGGCCCGCGGCGACACCGACGACGACGGCCACGTCGTCTACACGGTGACCGACGCGGGTCGCGGGGAAGTGGCGCGCTGGTTCAGCGACCCGGTACCCGCCAAACGTGGTCGTGACGAACTCGCGATCAAGTTCGCGCTCGCCGTGACGGTGCCCGGCGTCGACGTCGAGCGCCTGGTGCAGGTGCAGCGCGGTGCCGCGATCCGGAACCTGCAGGACCTGACCCGGCTCAAGCGCACGACCGATCCCGCGACGGACCTGGCGTGGTCGCTCGTGCTCGAGTCGATGGTGTTCCAGGCCGAGGCCGAGGTGCGGTGGCTCGACCACGTGGAGTCGACCGTGGCGCGGTACCGGCCGGACGAGCACCCGGCGGCTGACGCTGGCTCCTCGTCCCCGACCACCGCCGACACCGCGCGGAGTGCACGGTGAGCGCCGCACCGCTCCTGCAGCTCGACGCCGTCAGCGTGCACTACGGCTCCGGCGCGAAGGCCGTCACGGCGCTGGCCGGCATCGACCTGACCGTCCAGCGCGGTGAGATGGTCGCCGTCATGGGGACCTCGGGCTCCGGCAAGTCGACGCTGCTCGCCTGCGCCGGCACCCTGCTGCCGCCGACGAGCGGCGAGGTGCTGATCGACGGCGACTTCGTGTCCGACCGGCCAGCCAAGGAACTCGCGGCCCTCCGCCGTCGCCTCATCGGGTTCGTGTTCCAGGACTTCAACCTGATCCCCTCGCTCACCGCGGTCGAGAACGTGGCGCTGCCGCTCGAGCTCGACGGCTGGAAGGCCTCGCAGGCCCGCCGCGCCGCGGAACTGGCACTCGACAACGTCGAACTCGCACACCGCGCCGACTCCTACCCCGACGACCTGTCCGGTGGGCAGCAGCAGCGCGTCGCGATCGCCAGGGGCGTCGTCGGCGAACGTCGGCTCGTGCTGGCGGACGAACCGACCGGCGCCCTCGACTCGCAGACCGGCGAGGTCGTGCTCCGCATGCTCCGGCGGCACGTCGATGCCGGAGCCGGCGCACTGCTCGTCACCCACGACGCCCGGCACGCTGCCTGGGCGGACCGGATCGTCTTCCTGCGCGACGGTCGCGTGGTCGACGAGACCGTGTACTCGGGCGTCGAGCTCACCTTGTCGGACCGGACCGCGTCGTGAGCCGGCGTCGGCGTCCCGGTACCGGCCGGACGCGGTTCGCCCTCCGACCGGCGCTCCGCCTGGGGCGTCGACTGGCCTTCGCGAAGGCCGGTCGGGCGGCGCTCATCATCGCGCTCATCGGCATCCCCACCGCCGGGTTCGCCGCGGTGGCGGTCGTCGTGCAGTCGACGCAGGCCACGGTCACCGAACGGCTCGACTACGACCTGGGGCAGGCGTCCGCGCAGATGCGGGTGTCCGGCCCGGATGTGCCCGGCATGCGGCAGGACCCGGTGGAATGGCAGTACACCGACACGAAGCGGAACAGCCCGGCTTCGAAGGCCGACGAGGACACACCGTTCACGAACGTCCTCGCCCACGTGCCCGACGGCGCGCTGGCGATCCCGGTCGGCAGCACGCCGGTTGTCCTGCAGGGACCGCGGGGTCCGGTGGGGCTCTCCGCCGACGAGGGCAGCGTGTGGGACCCGTCGCTCGAGGGCCACTGGCACGTGCTCGACGGTGCCGTGCCCACCACGCGCAGCGAACTGATGGTCACCCCGGCGACGCTCGAGCGACTCGGCGCGCACATCGGTGACACCGTCGACCTGACGGACCCGGTCACGAAGCGCTTCACGATCGCCGGCACCATGATCGACCTCGGCAGGGACCCCGCGTCGCAGGGCGTGTTCCTGCCGTGGGGGACCACGCTGTCGACCACGGACACCACCGACGACGCCGGACTGGCCGACGTCACCGTGTACCTGCCGTCGGACGCCCCGACGTGGTCCGAGATCCAGCAGCTCAACGCGCACGGCATCGTCGTGCAGTCGCGCCCCGTCGTGCTCGACCCGCCGGACGCTGGGCTCTCCGGTGGCCAGGTCACCTCGTCGCTCGGCTGGTACCTCGGCGCGATGGCACTGTTCGGCGCCTTCGCGATGTTCGAAGTGGCCCTGCTCGCCGGGGCCGCGTTCCTGGTCGGCACCCGCGCCGACACCCGTTCGTACGCCATCGTCACGAGCGTCGGCGGCGACAAGCGGATCGTCCGCACGATCGTCGCCGGCTCCGGCCTGGTGCTCGGGCTCGTCGGTGCCGTCCTCGGCGTCGCGGTGGGCACCGGCCTCGGGGTGGCGGTGTTCCGGCTGATCGACAACGGCAACGTCGTGTCGTTCCCCGGTATGCACGTGCCACCGCTCATGCTGCTGTCCATCACCGCGGCCGGGGTACTCGCCGGTCTCGTCTCAGCGCTCGTCGCCGCACGGTCCGCCACCCGCATCAACGTGCTCGCAGCGCTGCGCGGGTCGCTCCGACCGGTCCCCGTCAGCCGTCCGGCTCGTCGCCGCCGGCGCATCTGGGGTCCGACGCTCGTGGTCGCCGGTGCCGTGATGACCCTGGTGTGCGGCGTGGGCGTGCTCATGCTGAACGACCGTCCGGTGCAAGAGGACCGCTGGGCCTTCGTCGTCGGCGCCGGGGTCGCGATCGGCCCGTGCCTGATGCAGCTCGGCATCGCGATCTGCTCCCCGTGGCTGCTCGCACTCGTCACCCGGCTCACCGCTCGGGCGGGGCTGTCGGCCCGACTCGCTGCCCGCGACGCCCGACGGAACCCCCTCCGCACCGTCCCGGTGCTCGCGAGCGTGATGAGCGTCGTGTTCGTCGCGTCGGTCGTGATCACGTGGAACGCGTCGAGCCACACCCAGCTCGTCCGCGGGTACGAGTACTCGACGGCGCTCGGGGTCGCAACGACCGAGGTCCAGACCGAGACGGAGCAGGGCGGTGCCACCGGCCACCACGACGCGGCACTGACCGCCCACGCGGCCGAGGTCGTGTCCGGCGTGCTCGACCAGGACCGCGTTCGGGTGCTCGGAGTGCCCCAGGAGGTGCCGGGTGAGACGCCGTCGACGATCACCGTCCCGCACCGGTGGACGCCGTACGACTGCCCCGTGAACGACACGACCTCGTGCTCGTACTACCTCGACACCTCGGCGGTGTCGAGCCCGCACATCTGGGCCGGCACCGTGGACGACTACGCGGTGCTCACCGGACACCGACCGTCCGCCGCCGTCCGTGAGGCGCTCGAGGGCGGCAAGGCCGTGTCCCTCTGGCCCGAGTACGCCCACGACGGTGCGGTCCGCATCGACACGTTCCACGACCGGACATGGGAGAGCCAGGCGATCACGGAGCGCACCCGGCCCGCTGCCAGCGTCTCGATCCCCGCGGTGCTCGACGTGCAGAGCCCGCGGATCAAGGTCGGCGTCTTCATGACGAAGGCCACTGCCGAGCAGTACGGCGTCCCCGTCGTCGACGGCATGCTCGTCACGACGCTGCCGCACGACATCCAGCCGGCGCAGTGGGACGAACTGAGCTCGGCGTGGCAGAGCTACGGCGGTGACGACCGTGCGCGGTGGAGCGGCCCGCAGTTCACCTACGAGGCCGGCCCGGTCGACAACGGGGCGCTGATCCGGGCGATCGTACTGGCCCTCGCCGCCGCCGTCACGATCGGGGCGACCGCCGTGGCGATCGGACTCGCGCGGTCCGATGGGCGCCGTGACGACGAGGTGCTCGACGCGATCGGGGCCGCACCACGACTGCGCCGCGGGGTGTCCACCTGGCAGGCGGCGATCCTGGCCTCGGTGGGCGCGGTGATCGGCACCCTGCTGGGACTCCTGCCCATCCGGGCGCTGACCCTGCGGTTCACGACCCCCGTGTCCGGGACGAACCACCTGCCGTTCGCGCCGGACTGGACGACGCTGGCCCTGCTCGCGATCGGGCTGCCGGTCGTGGTGACCGCGGGGGCGTGGCTCAGCTCGCGGGGTCGGCGGCGGGTGGCGGTGCGGCGGGCGCACTGAGGTGTGGGGCGGCGCTGCACGTGGCGCCGTCCCGCTGCAGCCCGGGTCAGGCGCCGGGCTGCACCACCATGAGCACCGCGACGACGACCCACACCAGGTTGAACACGCCGACCAGGGCGGCGAGCTTCCGCGGCGAGCGCTCGGTCCCGTTGCCGCGCAGGACCTCGCGCTGCTCCGGCAGGACCCCGAGCGCGAGAACCGCCGCGGCCACCGCGGTCAGACCGATCGAGACGAGCAGCCAGGCCTCGTCGAGCGCCCCGACCTCGAACGCCAGGGCGGTGCCGAACGTCGGGACGGCGAGCGAGATGATCGAGTACACGTGGCAGATCCGGTGCAGGACCCTGGCGACCGCTCGGGCCCCCTGGTCGTCCGGATCGGCGACGAGCGCGCGGGCCGGCTTCGGGAACATGCTCCCGGCGACCGCTACGGGCCCGAGGGTGAGCAGCGCCGCCACGACGTGCACGGTGAGGAGGACGCTGGACATCGCTTCCAGCCTAGGGCGCGGTACTTCGTCGTTCGCACCGATCGCTCACCGCCGGGCGATGGGCACCTCGGCCAGCACGACCTCGTCGTCCATCGGGATCGGACCCCGCACCCGCGGGACCCCGTCGACCCACTCGACCGTCACCCCCGCGGCCGCGAGCCCTGCGACGCTCAGGTCGATCCGGAGCAGGGGCAGCGCGAGGTCGCCGTACCGCTCGGCGACGACCTCGGACACCCGGTCGGGTGTGGTGACGCGGACGTACCCGCCTGGCTCGAGCGGCACCCCTCGGGTCGACACCTCGTACTCGCCGAACCCGCGGCTCATCTCCCAGTCATCGGCGATCGCCACGTGACAGACCACATCGGTCATGGACCCTCCTCGGTAATGAAACGGGAGCGTATCATTACGGCTAGGATGGGTCCGTGTACAAGCGTGGACGTCCGACCGCCGACGAGCGGATCGCCCGTGACGAGCGGATCCTCGACGTCGCGACCGACCTGTTCCTCGAGCACGGGTTCGCGGGCGTCGCGCTCGACCGCGTCGCCGCCGAGTCCGGGGTCACCAAGCGCACGCTCTACACGGCGTTCGGCGACAAGCCCGCGATCCTGCGCGCGGTCGTCCGCCGGCAGCACCCGTACGCCGACCAGCCCACCGGGGACCTCGTGTCCACGGCCACGGCGATCGGCAGCGCGTTGCTCTCGGACCGCGCGGTCGCCCTGCACCGGCTCGTGATCGCGGAGTCGACGCGGTCACCCGGGCTCGCCCGCGAGTTCCACGAGGCCGGACCGCGCGCCGCCCAGCAGGCCCTGGTCCGAGCCGGAGCGACTCCGGAGACCGCCGCCGAGCTCTTCACGCTGCTGCTCGGCGAGCTCCACCGCCAGCGCCTGCTCGGCCTGGCTCCGGCGCCGACGGCGGCGGACGTCGCCGCACGCGCCGCGCGTGCCGTCGCGGTGCTCTCGACCTGACCCCGTGGCGGACGGGGGGCCCGTGGCGGCGCGACCACGGGCCTCCCGTCCGTCCGTCCGTCCGTCCGCGACATCGTGAGCAGAAATGGTCGGGTGGCCCTCAGTGGACCCGACCATTTCTGCTCACGAAGCGGCGCGCAGCGCGAACCGCGCTCAGGCGGGGTCGGGCAGCGCCTCGGCGTAGGTGCGGAACTCGCCGCGTTCGGCGTGGATGGCCCACAGACGATCCGCGATGGACTCGCCGGAGTGCTCCGGCTGCCCGTCGTCGATGCCGAACGGGATGATGAGCTGACCGACGTGGACCTGCTCGTCGCGCACGGCGTCGTGCAGGAGCTGGGCGTAGGCACTCTCGGCAGCGAAGGCGACCGAGGTGCCGGTGACCCGGGCGCCGGGACGCACCGCACTGCCGCCGTTCACGAACAGGATCGTGCCGTGGCCGATCGCGCGCATGCCGGGCAGCACCTGGCGCACCGCGTTGACCGAGCCGTAGACCGAGAACTCGATCGGGCCGACCAGGTCGTCCGCGGTGGTCTCGAGCACCGGACGCATGTACTCCTTGGCGGGGAGCGGGCTGTACTGCAGCACCTCGATGGGGCCGAGCTGCTCGGTCGCACGCTCCAGGGCGCTGCGGAGCGAATCGCCGTCACGGACGTTCGCGGCGAACCCGGCGGCCGTGATGCCCTGCTCGCGCAGCGACGCGGCGAGGCCGTCCAGGCGGTCCTGGTTGCGGGAGACGAGGGCGATCGAGAAGCCCTCGCGGCCGAAGCGTTCGGCAACGGCGCGACCGAGGCCCTTGCCGGCCCCGATGATGGCGATGGTGGTCATGCGGAGTACTCCTCGTCGGTGACGTGCTCGAGCCAGGTGGTGGTGGTCGCCGGGTCGTCGGCGAGGTCGAGCATCGCGAGGTGCTCCATGGAGTCCGTCGGGGTCGCACCGTGCCAGTGCTCCTCACCCGCAGGCGTGTAGACGGTCTGGCCCGGCTGGACCTCGATCACGCCGCCGTCACGGGTGCCCATGCGCGCGACGCCCTCGGTGACGTGCAGGGTCTGGCCGTTGGCGTGCGAGTGCCAGGCGGTGCGGGCGCCGGGCAGGAACCGGACCTTCGCGACGGTCATCGACTGGCCTGCTTCCCTCGGGCTGGCGATGGCGTCGAGGTACACGTCGCCGGTGAACTGCGCGGCCGGGTTCTTGACGGTCGGCTGCTTCGGTTGGATCTCCATGGCCCCGACGGTAGGCCGATGTGCGCATCGGAGGGAGGTGCCGGCCGTACCCCTCAGCCGTTTCCCGAACACGGCGTGTGTGATCGACGCACGATCCGGGAGGACCACCGTGGACAGCAGCGAACACCCGACCCAGCAGCCGAGCCCGACCCGCACCCGACGCGGCTGGTCCGCTGCGGGCATCGCCGCGGTGGCCGCACTCGCCCTGGGCGGCTGTGCCGACGCCGCGCCGGACGACGACCGCGGCTCGTCGGCGAGCGCCCGCGCCACCGCCCCCGCCGACCTGCCCACCGGGCAGGTCGCGCTCGACGGCGACACCAGCGACGTGGTCACCGGGCTCGAGGCACCGTGGTCGGTCGTCCGCACCGGCGACGACGGCGACGCCCTGGTCAGCGAACGCGACTCCGCGAAGGTCCTCGAGCTGCAGGACGACGGCACGACGCGCGAGGTGGGCATCGTCGACGGCGTCAGCCACGGCGGCGAGGGCGGGCTGCTCGGGCTGGCCCTGCACGACGACGACCTGTTCGTGTACTCGACGGCCGACGACGGCAACCGGATCCAGCGGTTCGAACTGACGGGCAGCGCCGGGTCGTGGGCGCTCGGTGACGCCACGACGATCATCGACGGGCTGCCGTCGAACACGTTCCACGACGGTGGCCGCATCGCGTTCGGCCCCGACGACATGCTCTACGCCAGCGTCGGGGACGCCGGCACGAGCAGTGACGCGCAGGACGAGGACTCGCTCGCGGGCAAGATCCTGCGGCTCACCCCGGACGGCGACGTGCCGGACGACAACCCGTTCGACGGGTCACCCGTCTGGAGTCTCGGGCACCGCAACGTGCAGGGCCTGGGGTGGTCGTCGGACGGCACGATGTTCGCGTCGGAGTTCGGCGAGAACACCCTCGACGAGCTGAACGTGATCGAGGCGGGCGAGGACTACGGCTGGCCCGAGGTCGAGGGCGAGGGCGGCGAGGACCAGGGCTTCGTCGACCCGGTGCAGCAGTGGTCGACGGACGAGGCGTCCCCGAGCGGCCTGACGGTCGTCGACGACACCGTGTTCGTGGCCAACCTGCGCGGCGAGGTGCTCCGGGCGATCCCGGCGGACGACCCGGGGACGTCGACCGAGTACTTCCCGGGCGACTTCGGCCGGATCCGGACGGTGCTCGAGGGGCCGTCGGACACGCTGTGGTTCGTCACGAACAACACCGACGGCCGAGGTGACCCCGCAGCGGGGGACGACCGCATCGTGTCCGTGCCGATCACCCGGGCGGCGGGCTGAGCCAGCGACCTCGCCCCACAGGGGTTCCGGCAGCCCCTCGCTCGCACGCTGCCCGGCCGGTTACCGTGACGGCATGAACCACCGCGACGAAGCCCGCGACTTCCTGTCCATCCGTCGCGCCCGCATCACCCCCGAGCAGGCCGGGGTCGAGACCTTCGGCACCCGCCGTCGGGTCACCGGGCTCCGGCGCGAAGAGGTCGCGCGACTGGCAGGCGTCAGCATCGACTACTACACGCGGCTGGAGCGGGGGAACCTGCAGGGCGTCTCGGACAGCGTGCTCGAGGCCGTCGCCGGCGCACTGCAGCTCGACGCCGCCGAGCTCGAGCACCTGCGCGATCTGTCCCGGCACCAGAACGCGACACCGCGGCGCGCGGGCAAGGTGGTGCCGGTGGCGGCCGTCCGCCCGGAGCTGCAGTACCTGCTCGACGTCATCACCGATGCGCCGGCGATGATCATCAACAACCGGCAGGACATCGTCGCCGCGAACGCGCTCGGCTACGCGATGCACTCGGACCTGGTGGCGGCACCAGCCCGGCCGATGAACTTCTCGCGCTTCATCTTCCTCGACCCGCAGGCCCGGAACTTCTACCAGGACTGGCAACGGGCGGCGCACACGAACGTCGCGATCCTGCGGCGCGAGGCCGGCCGCACGCCGAGCGACCGCGACCTCGCAGCCCTCATCGGCGAGCTGTCGATGCGGAGCGACGACTTCCGCGCGCTCTGGGCGGCGCACGACGTCCGCCGCCACTACGCCGGCGTGAAGTCCTTCCGGCACGCAGTCGTCGGCCCGCTCGAGCTGCACTTCCAGACGCTCGAACTCGCCGAGGACCCCGGGCTCGCGCTCACGATCTACCCGGCGACCCCGGGCAGCCCGACCGCCGACGCGCTCCGCCTGCTCGCTTCGTGGGCGGCGACGGAGCAGATCGCGGAACGCGCTCGCGAATCCGCCTGACGGGTACCAGCAACCCCTTCTCCACCGCCCGGCACCGTCCTACCGTGGACGCATGGACACCAAGAGCGAAGTGCGCGACTTCCTCCGCACCCGCCGCGAGCGCGTCACGCCGCAGCAGATCGGCCTGCCCGACTTCGGTGGCGCCCGACGGGTCAAGGGTCTCCGCCGCGAGGAGCTCGCGCTCGTCGCCGGCATGAGCGTCGACTACTACATCCGCCTCGAGCGCGGGAACCTCACCGGCGTCTCGGAGAGCGTGCTCGAGTCGCTGTCGCGTGCGTTGCGCCTCGACGACGCCGAGCACGCGCACCTGTTCGACCTGGCCCGCGTGCAGAACGCCTCGGCGACCACGCGGCGGAAGCCCCCGACGTCGAAGGTCCGACCGAACGTGCAGCGCATGCTCGACGGCATGACGATGCCCGCGTGGGTGCGCAACGGCCGCTCGGACTTCCTGGCCGGCAACGCCCTGGCACGTGCGCTGTACTCCCCGCTCTTCCTCGACCCCGCCGGCACCCCGAACACCGCCCGCTTCGCGTTCCTCGACCCACGCGGTCAGGAGTTCTGGCGCGACTGGGACGTCGTCGCGAGCGACATGGTGGCAGTGCTCCGTGCCGAGGCGGCGCGGTCGCCCTACGACAAGGGGCTGACCGACCTGATCGGCGAACTCTCGACCCGCAGCGAGGAGTTCCGGCAGCGCTGGGCCGCGCACGGCGTCATGCGGCACCTGAACGGCTCGAAGCGGGTGCACCACCCCGAGGTCGGCGACCTCGACCTGACGTACGAGACCATGGAGCTCGCGACCGACACCGGTCTGACGCTCATCGCCTACGGCACCGAGCCGGGCTCACCGTCCGAGGAGCGTCTGCAGCTGCTCGCGAACCTCGTCGCCACGACGGCCGCAGCCGTCCCGGAACAGGAGGACGCATGAGCGAGACCGAGTCCGTCCCGACCACCGCGCCCCTCGCACCGCTCGGGTTCCTCGGCCGGTTGCGGTTCCGCTGGCGCGCTGAGCAGGAGATCCACGACCTGACCCGCGACCGTGCGCTCGAGGAGCGCGTGCGTGCCGAGGCCGCTGTGCGGCTCGCGCCCGGCGCGTGGCACCTCGGCGAGCTGTTCCGACGTCGCTGACGCAACAACCGTGCGGACGGGAGGCCCGTGGCGATGCCGCCACGGGCCTCCCGTCCGAGAACCACACGGTTCAGGGCGTTCAGCACTCCCGTGTAGTAGGCCTCACGATCGCCGCCAAGGTTGTCTCTGCACCCAGAAGAAGAACGCAGCGGTTGCCACCACGCCGGAGATCGTCGCAAGCACCGGATTCCCTACAGAACTGCTGATCCCGCTGACGATCACTCCTATGAAGAACGCCCAGAGATACGGCGACCTCCAGCCTGAGCGCACTCTGGGCCTAGCCGGCTTCACCACTTCTGCCCTCTCCCTGGTTCAGTTCTCGAATACCGATTCGTAACGCCTGCAGCGCTGTGCGATGTCGGCTCCACTGACGCGACTGCGACACGGCCACGATTTCCGCCGGGAGCCCATCGTTCTGCGCAAAGCGCAGAAGCATAGAACGAGCCGGTGTAGTCCTGGACGGATCGTTCCGCCCTCGTACGCTGCCTACTTCCACCATCAGGTCCCCTAGATCTCATAGAGCGACATCACGATCTTCCGATATCACCGATGTGCGCCAGTGTATCCCATACTCTCCGGCAGTATGTCAGTCTTAGCTCGACATCGAAGGAGAACATCCAATGAAGCGCAGACTCTCCATTGCGGGGTCGGTAGTGGTCATGGCCGTGCTCGCCACGGGAATGGCCACCCCTGCCCACGCTGCCGCGAGCTACGAAGTTTCGGTCATCCCCAAAACCACCCCGGGTGGAGTCTCATGGGGGAGACCCACCTCACCGAAGACAACATCGGTCAAGT
The DNA here is from genome assembly GCF_025642935.1 of Curtobacterium sp. RIT-PI-V. Taxonomy (NCBI): domain Bacteria; kingdom Bacillati; phylum Actinomycetota; class Actinomycetes; order Micrococcales; family Microbacteriaceae; genus Curtobacterium; species Curtobacterium sp. RIT-PI-V. The sequence goes on along the minus strand of NZ_JANZKM010000001.1, from coordinate 196,964 downwards.
TCTACTCACGAGCCTCCGCCCAGATGAAGAAGATTTCGACCCGTGCGATCGTCAAGCAGTATCCGCAGAACAAACTGCTCTACGACACCACTCGCGCCTCAACGAACTCGAACATCAATTCCCTGACCTACGCTGTTCCCGCATCCCTGCAATCGGGTACCGGATTCAATGCGTCGATGACCTCAAAGTTCACGAAGAGGTCGGGCGCTGTGGCCACGAGATCAACTTCGAAGAAGTGGATCACACCCAAGGTGTGACACGCGTCGGGCGCGCTCCGAATCCCAGTACGGCGCGCGCCCGCGCGTTCTTCTCCACGCTCGCTGCGCTGTCGATCTTGAGCGCCGCGACGGCATGTACGAAAGTGCCAGAGGACACAGTCGTTGAGAGCATCGAATACGAAACGTCGGCGAGTTCAAGCTTCTCGAACCCCAACCCAGCTCGGTTCGAGCTTGATGCGGAAGACGGTTTGACGGCATACATCAGGGTCGATGCCGACGGGCTCGGAGTTCTCCAGTTCCAGACACTCGTCACGGTGGACGGGAAGTATGCGGGAAGGGCTCGCAAAATCGCTCGCCACCCCGGAAACGTAGTGGATGTTCAGGTGAAAGCAAGAAACCTGCACAACAGGAGCGGCCTAGCGAGTGTTTACTTCATCTTTGAAGATGGCAGTGGAGTATCGATGACTCCCGTGGTCGCCATCCCGTTGCGCGTCGGCACCGAGTTCAACACGACCGGCTGCGCCAGCGAAGCCAGGCATCCAAACTTTGTCGCAGTGGACGTGGATACAAGGGAGCCCGCCGAGACCTCCTGCCGCCTCATTTCGTCAGAACCTGATGCGCAACAGATCGATGCGTTTCAAAAACATTTCTCGAACACTGTGCCCATTTCGCTCCCACTGGGCTCGTACGAGGCCTCAGAGCTCTCGGGGAACAATTACGCAACGAGCCTCGACGACCGTCCGTAAGCGAATGTGTGGGTGCCGCACTCAAATGGGAGGCCCGTGGCCAGCTGGCCACGGGCCTCCCGTCCGTCAGTCGGTCGCGTCTCGGTCAGCCGCGTGCGTCCGCAAGGTCCTGACAGACCGCCGCGGGTTCCGCGTCGAGCGGCTGGTTCTCCCGGTCGCGGATGCCGTCGACACCCGTGTCCGGGTCGAGCGCCGCGAACACCGGCCCGAGGTCGGCCTGCTCCGGACCGCGCTCGGCGACGAGTTCGAGCGTCCGGCCGACAGCGGTCTCCGTGGTCAGGGCGTCGACCAGGACCCGCGCGATCTGCCGCCGGGCGATCACCCCGTCCGCAGGGCTGCCCGCGTGACGGGTGTCGCCCTGCAGGAACGTGACCTCGAGCTGGTCCGGGCCGTTCATGTCGAACCACGACGGCCGGACGATCGTGTACGCGTTGCCGGAGGCGCGGACGAGTCGTTCGCCACGGCGCTCCCAGTCGTGCGTCGTACCGCGTCGCGTGACGCCGATGCTCGTCATCAGCGCGATGCGCACCGGGCGACCGTCGAGCGCGGTCAGGACGTTCCGGACCGCGCCGTAGTCGACCGCCTCGGCGTCGTCGCTGCCGTAGGCCGCACCGTGGGTGAACACCACGGCGTCGATGCCTGCCACCGCGTCGCGGAGCGAGTCCGCGCGGGTGAGGTCGCCGACGACGACCTCGGCGGCCGGGTCGAGCCGACCGGCCCGCGCCCCATCACGCACGAGGGCACGGGTGGTGTGCCCCTGGCGCACCGACTCCGCGACGACGAGGCGACCGACGCTGCCGGTCGCCCCGACGACGAGGACCGTCCGCCCGCTCACCGGCGACGTGCGCCGGGCACCAGGGTGTGCTGCCCGTAGCTGTTGTCATCGGGGTTGATCGCGACGCCCGGTGCGACGAGCTCGTCGATGCGGTCCAGGACCTCGTCGCTGAGCACGCGGTCGGCGGCGGGGAGCTGCGACTCGAGCTGCTCCATGGTGCGCGGGCCGATGATCGCGCTCGTGACGCCGGGGTGCCGGATCACCCACGCCAGCGACATCTCGATGAGGGACATGTCCTGCGACTCGGCCAGGAGTGCGAGTTCCTCGACGATGTCGAGCTTCCGCTGGTTCGCGGGCGTCGACATGTCGAACCGGGCCGCGGGGCGGTGCTTCGCCGTCGGGGTCCCGGGAGCGTCCTTGCGCCAGCGGCCGCTGAGCCAGCCGCCGGCGAGCGGGCTGTAGACGAGGGTGCCCATGCCGTAGCGCTGCGTGGTCGGCAGGACGTCCTCCTCGATGCCGCGCACCAGGATCGAGTACGGCGGCTGCTCGGTGCGGAATCGCTCCAGGCCACGGCGCTCCGAGGTCCACTGGGCCTCGACGATCTCGGCGCCCGAGTACGACGACGATCCGATGTTCCGGACCTTGCCCTGGCGGACCAGGTCGGTCAGGGCGCCCAGGGTCTCCTCGACGTCCGTCGTCGGGGACGGACGATGCACCTGGTACAGGTCGATGTGGTCGGTGCCGAGGCGGCGCAGGGAGTTCTCGACCTCCTGCATGATCCAGCGGCGCGAGCCCCCGGAGCGGTTCGGGCCCTGGCCCATCGGCATGAAGAACTTGGTGGCGAGCACGACGTCGTCACGGCGGTCCTTGATGGCCTTGCCGACGATCTCCTCGGAGACGCCGTCCGAGTAGGCGTCGGCGGTGTCGACGAAGTTGATGCCCGCGTCGAGGGCGCGGTGGATGATCCGGATCGAGTCGTCGACGTCGGCGTTCGCCCACGGACCGAACATCATGGTGCCCAGAGCGAGCGGGCTCACCTCGACGCCGGTGCGTCCGAGCTGGCGGTACTCCATGGTTTCCTCTCCGTGCCCGCGGCTCTCGCCGGGCACGGCTGCCACGCTAGGCCGGTCGCCCACGGTGAAAGGGGGGAGGACCGTACCTCCCTCAGACGACGAGGGGGCCGGCGACCTCGAGCTGGTCGTGCTCGACCTGCCAGCGGACGGCGTCGAGCACCGTCTGTTCGGCGGTGAACCCGGGCGCGTAACCGAGCAGACGGCGGGCCTTCTCGACGCTGAACACCTGGCTGCGTGACAGGTGCTCCCAGCTCGCGCCAGCGTGCTCTGGAGTCGTGGTCTCACGGAACCGGTTCCAGCTGACGGGGTCGAGCCGGGCCTCCTGGCCGAACCACGACGCTGCCAGGTGGGCGTACCCACGCGCGGTGAGCGCCGTCGGGGCCGTGATGAAGAAGTCCTCGCCGGCCGCCGCCTCGCGGTGTTCGACGGCGAGTTGGAAGGCCTGCGCGACGTCGTCCGCGTGCACGTGGGCCATGGTCTCGGCGCCGAGACCGGGGACCTCGATCGCCTCGCCGGCGGACAGCCTCGTCAGTACCGACGGGTCGAGGTTGCCGAGCGGACCGATCGGCATCCAGCCCGGACCGCTGATGTGACCGGGGTGCAGCGTCGACGTCACAAAACCCCCTGACGCGGTTTCTTCTTCGAGCATGCGGGCGATCGCGTCCTTCTGGACGCCGTAGTCGCCGAAGGGCGGCGTGAAGTCGTCCTCGGTGATCGGCAGGACACGGGATGCACCCGCGCGCCAGATCGAGCCGCAGTGCACGAGGTGCGAGCCGGACCCGCGCAGGGCTGCGACCAGGGCTTCGGCGGACGGGACGGTGAAGCAGACGAGGTCGACGACGGCGTCGGCGCCGAGCTCGGCGATCCGCGCTCCGAACGTGCCGTCGCGGTCCTCCTGCTCGCGGTCCGCGGTGACGCGTTCGACCTGCTGCCACTCGGGGGAGTCGGCGTAGGGGGTGCTGGTGCCGCGACTGACGGCGACGACCTCGTGGCCGGCGCGGACGAGGCGGGGGACGAGGAACGTGCCGATGTGGCCGGTGGCTCCGATGACGACGATGCGCATCAGTCGGCGGTGATGACCTTCACGGAGCCGGCGATGGTCGCGGCGTCCTCGGCGAGCGCCACGACCGGGTCGGGCAGGCGGGTGGTGGCGCCGACGAGCTTGCGGGCACCCCAGCCGACGAACGACCCGACGATCGCACCGACGCCACCGAGGATCGCGCCCTCGATGCGCAGGTCGCGCTTGCCGGTCGTGCCGAGCGCTGCGCCGACGAGCGCACCGGACCCGATGCGGCCGATCAGGCCGGCGGGGGAGATGCGGTTCGGGGTCATCGGCAACTTGTCACCGATGAGTTCACCGACGGCCGAGGCGACGAGGAGTCCGCGGCCGAGCGGGGTGCTGAAGACCTTCCAGTCCTGCCACGACCCCTTCAGCGAGGACCGGTCGTGGTTCAGCGCCAGCACCGCGAGTGGGGTGGCGCTGCGGCCACCGCTCAGGATGCCGAGCACCAGGGTGCGGACCAGGGTGTGCTGCTCGTGCTGCGTGCTCATCGTGTCTCCAGTCGTGATCAAGTCCGACCGTACGCACGCGGGCCGCGAGCGCTCCGAGGGTCCTCACGGACTGCGGGTACTGAGCCGGCCCGAGTAGCGTCCGGCGCATGAGCAACGTCATCGTCTTCGGCGGCCACGGCAAGGTCGCACTCCTCACCACCCGCATCCTCAGCGACCGCGGCCACTCGGTCACCTCGGTCATCCGCGACGCGGACCAGTCCGACGAGATCCGTGCCCACGGCGGTGAGCCGTTGGTCGCGGACATCCAGCAGCAGTCCCTGACCGACTTCGCGGAGCTCGTCCACGGTCACGACGCCGTCGTCTGGTCCGCCGGTGCCGGCGGCGGCTCGGTCGACCGCACGTGGGCGATCGACCGCGACGCCGCGATCCTGTCGGTGCAGGGTGCGAAACAGGCCGGGGTCGACCGCTACGTGATGGTGTCGTGGTCCGGGTCGCAGCTCGACCACGGGGTGCCGCAGGACGACGACTTCTTCGCCTACGCCCAGTCGAAGGCGATCGCCGACGCCGTGGTGCGCGACTCCGGTCTGCAGTGGACCATCGTGGCACCGAGCACCCTGACGGACGACGACGCCACCGGCTCGGTCGACTGGGCGGGCTCGTCGAGCGACGTGCCGCGCGGCGACGTCGCGCACGTGATCGCCGACGTGCTCGAGAACCCGGGCACGGCCGGCAACACCATCCGGTTCAACTCGGGCTCGACCCCGATCGCGGACTTCCTGCGCGCCGACGCGGTCTGACGACGGGCCGCAGCGAGCAGCCGCGCCTCAGTAGATCGCCGCGATGCCGGTCATGTCGCCGAACCCGAGCGTGCGTGAACCGGTGTCGCAGTACCCGCCGGACGGCTCCATGACCTGATCGGTGCCGGTCTGCACGTGGCCGAGTCCGTACAGGTGTCCCCACTCGTGGGTGGCGACGGCCTGGGTGTCGAACCGGGTGCCCGAACAGGTCGCCGTCGAGCTCCAGTTGTAGCTCGTGGCGTACCGCTGGTCGGACTCCTTCGCGATGCCGTTGCCGTCGTACCAGACGCACGTCACTCCGAGGGTGCCGGCGGGCAGCTTGCCCCAGCCGACGACGCTGTAGCCGTTGCTCGCCGTGCAGCCGCCCTTGTCGGTCAGTCCAGGGGCCTGGGTCGCGAGGCGGACGTAGGAGTTCCGCGCCGACGAGGTCACGGTGCGGCCGCACGACGTGATCGTGCCGGTCCAGGTGTTCGCCGCCTTGCGCAGGGCGTCCTTGGCGTACGACGACTTCTGGCCGGACTCGTTGTAGTACCACTTCACGGTGGTCGACCAGCGGTACCCGTTCCGTGCGTTGGCCGTGCTGGTGCACTTGGTGGTGGCCGCGGTCGTGGCGCTCGGCGCTGCGGCGCTGGCTGCTGCGCTCCTCGCCTGTTCGCGGCGCACCGCCGGTGCCGAACCGCTCCACGCCTCGTCGATGCGGACCGCGACACCCCCGGTACCGGTGTTCGCGATGACGACCTCCGCCAGCTCGGGAGCACCCGGCGCCGCGGAGCTGCTCGCCATCACGCTCTCACCGGGGGCCGGCACGGCGAACGTGCGGCCGTCCGGCAACACGACCGTGCCGGACGCCACCGTGCACCCCGTCCGGAGCGTCTGCACCGAGAGCGTCCCCGCGGCGCAACGGCTGCCGGCCGCCGACGCGCTCGGCGCCGCCGCCTGCGCGGGTGCCGCCGTGGCGGTGAGGCCGACGACGAGTGCGATGACCGCCCCGGTGGTGAGCGTGTTCCTGACAGGACGCATGGTTGCCCTTCCCGCGGCGAGCACCTGTGCCCGCCGTCCCTGATCGGGTCCATGCTCGCCGATGGGTACCCGTCAGGTCCAGGGCTGCGCCAACAGGACAGGCCGGGCTCCGCCGTCGCGGTGGGTCAGCGCAGCCGTTCGACCATCGGACACGCGAACGGGTCGCGCGCCGCCAGACCGACCTCGTTGAGGTAGCGGACCACGATGACGTAGGAGTGCACCAGGGTGGTCTCGGTGTACGGCACGCCCTGGTCGGCGCAGTACCTGCGGACCATGTCCCGGGCCGCGCGCAGGTTCGGGCGCGCCATGCTCGGGAACAGGTGGTGCTCCACCTGGTGGTTCAGCCCACCCATGAAGTACTCGACCCACGCGCCGCCCCCGATGTCGCGCGAGGTCAGGACCTGGCGCGAGAAGAAGTCCACGCGGCGGCCGGGTTCGATGACGGGCATGCCCTTGTGGTTCGGTGCGAACGCGATGCCCATGAGGAACCCGAACACGGCGAGCTGCACGCCGAGGAACGCGAAGGCCATGCCGACCGGCAGGCACCAGAACACGACGCCCAGGTAGAGCACGAACCGCCCGACGAAGACGGATCCCTCGGCCCACCGCCGCTTCACCGGGCCGCGGCTGGTGTACGTGCGGATCGACTGCCAGTGCAGGTTCACACCCTCGACCAGGAGCATCGGGAAGAACGCGTACCCCTGCACGCGGACGAGCACGCGCAGGAACCCGGTTCGCCTGGCAGCGTCCTCGGGCCGGAACGAGATCGCGTCGAACGAGATGTCGGGGTCCTTGCCGACGGTGTTCGGGTTGGCGTGGTGGCGGGTGTGCTTGTTCATCCACCACGCGTAGCTGATGCCGGTCAGGAACGTGCCCGCGTACCGGGCCGCTCGGTCGTTCCAGTGGTGCGACGCGAACACCTGTCGGTGGGCGGCCTCGTGCGACAGGAACGCGAACTGCGTGAACAGTGCGCCCAGCACGCCGGCCACGATCAGCTGGTACCAGGAGCCGCCGAGCACGGCGAACGCCCCGCCCGTGACGCCGAGCAGCACGGCGAGCACGGCGATGAGGCCCCAGTACCAGCCCGTACGGCGTCCGAGCAGCCCGGCGGAACGGACCTGCGCCAGCAGCGCGGTGTACGTCGAGGTGGTGTCGCTGCGGGGTGACCGGCGTTCGGTCTTCCGGTAGCCTGTCGGTACGACCAGTTCGTCGCCCATGGTTTCCTCCTGGATCCAGTGCTGCGGCTGCAACCGGGGTCCGGGGCTACGACTTGCTGGTGATCGTACGCCGGCCCGGACCGGGGACACACGGGATCAGGCGGGGAGGACCAGACGGCGTTCGACGATCGCTCGGGCGACGTCGGCGAGGCGCTCCTGGTTCGACCGCGCGTACTGCCGCAGCAGTTCGAACGCCGCCTCGGTGTCGACCGAGTGCGTGTACGCCACGAACCCCTTGGCCTGCTCGATCACGACCCGGCTGTCGAGGGCCCGCTGCAACTGCGCCTGCGTCAGGGCCGCGTGTTCCAGGGTCCGTTGCTGCAGGATGCTGATGGTCGCGACGTCGGTCAGGGCCTGCGCGGCCAGCGCGTCGTCGTGGTTCAGCTCGCCCTCGGTCTCGCGGAACAGGTTCAACGACCCGAGCGTCGTGTCGCGCAGCCGCATCGGGATCGCGTGCACCGACGCGTACCCCGACTCGGCGGACGCGGCGGCGAACGTCGGCCACCGACGGTGCATCTCCGCCTGGTCACTGACCGACACCGGTCGTCCGGTGGCGAAGCACTCCACGCACGGACCCTCACCGGCGTCGAGCTGCAGGAGCCCGACGAAGCTGGACCGCTCACTGGTCGACGCCACGACCTCGAGCTCCTGACGCGGGTTGGCGAGCAGGATGCCGGCCGCCGAGGCGTCGAAGATGTCGACGACGCTGTCGACCAGGTTCTGCAGCAGGTCGACGACGTCGTACTCGTCGACGAGCGTGTCGGTCAACCTGACGAAGGTGTCGATGAGTCGATGCTCGCGGGTCGGTGCCATGGTGCGTGCTCCTCAGTTCTCGGAACCGTACGGCCGGGCGAGGTCGATGCGGCGAGCGATGACGTCGTTCGAGACGTCGCGGACGGTGCGTTCGGTGGCGAAGGCGTGCGCCTGCAGCACGAGGAGGGCGTCGGTGACGTCCACCCCGAGCTGTGCTGCGACCATGCCGGTCGCCTGGTGCACCTCTCGTCGGGAGTAACGGCTCGTGTCCATGTCGGCGCGGCCGTCTGCGGCCGCGGCGAGCAGCGCATCACGGAGCACCCGACGGGCCGCGACCTCGGTGAGCTCCACCGCGCCGCGGATCTGTCCCACGGTCAGGGTGCGTTCGCGGTCCACGGACAGGTCGACCGCCCCGACCGGGATCGTCCCGATGCGCATCGGGAACGAGAAGACGGCGCCGACCCCTGCCCGCAGGAGTTCCTCGCGCGCGACAGGCCACGCCGGGTTCAGGGTGCGGGACAGGTCCGGCTCGAGCACGGGCCGGTGGTTGGTGAGGGCCTCCCAGCAGGGTCCCTCCCCGAGGTCGAACTGGATCTCGTCGATCCGCTCGGCGCGCGCATCGCTCGCGCACACCGTCGCCGACCCGAGTGGGTTGCCGAGGGTGGAGATGCCGACCCCGGTCACGGGCAGCGTCGTCAGGAACGGCGGGCACATGTCGGTGCCGTCGGGTGCGCCCTGCAGTGCGGAGACTGCCGTCGTGAAGTCGTTCATCGCGAGGAAACCGTCCGGGTCCGTGTGGGCGGGGCTGATCCGGTCCCCGCGTGCTGCAACGCTAGCGCAGTGCCCCGCGGGCGTCGCCCGCCGGGTACGCCGAGTCGCGCGGTCACGGTCAGACCGCGCTGACGCGCGGCGGCTCCGGCGCGGAGTGGCTCTGCTCCGCGGGGACGTCGTCGTACTTCGCCGCCGCCGTGGGCTTGCCGAGCTCGGTGGGCAGGCCGGAGGCCACCACACTCGTGAGCGCGAGCGGCGTCGAGGCCGCCTCGGACTGATCCGTCATGATGACTCCCTCGGCGGCTCCCCGCGGGAGCTCGAGAGGATCTCGGACTCGGTACGGCGACACCGAGCGCCAGTCTGGGGCCCGCGGATGTGCGCACTCCCAGCCGCGACCCGGCGCCGGGGCTCCACCACGCCCCGGCACCACGCCACTCAGGCGAACTGCGCGTAGAACGCCGACGGGTCCTGCGACAGCGACGCCTTCACCCCGCGGCTCCACTCGTCGACGACGACCTCGGCCGCCCCCCGCTCGACGCCGTCCAGCGCGGCCCGCGCCACGTCGGCCGGGTCGACCTTCGGCCCCTCGTAGCCGTCCATCATGTCGGTGTCCGCTGCGCCGAGGTGCAGCCCCTGCACGCTGATCCCCTTGCCCGCGAGCTCCAGCCGCACCGCGTTCGTCAGGTTCCACTCGGCGGCCTTCGCCGCCGCGTACGCGCCGGAACCCGGGTAGACGAACCAGGACAGTGCGGACAGGACGTTCACGATGCCGCCGCCGCCGTTCCGCTCGATCACCGGCGCGAACGCCCGGATCATCGCGAGGTTCCGCCAGTAGTGCGTGTCCATCTCGCGGCGTGCATCGGTCAGGTCGTCGGTGAGCAGCGAGCCCGTCGTCGAGATGCCCGCGTTGTTCACGAGCAGGGTGACGTCGCCGGCGGCTGCGGCCGCCGCCTCGACCGACGCCTGGTCGGTGATGTCGAGCGGCAGCGCCACGACGCCCTCGATGTCCACGAGCTCGGGTCGGCGTGCGGTCGCGTAGACCTTGGTGGCGCCGCGCTCCAGCAGCTGCAGGGCGAAGCGGCGTCCGATTCCCCGGTTCGAGCCCGTGACGAGTGCGACCGATCCAGCGATGTCCATGGTGTCTCCTCCTGCCGCGCGGGTGTCTCCCGCAGCGGCTCGGTTACGCTAAGACCTCACATCCATGTCAGGGGCAAGCCCCGGATCGGAGACCGCATGCGGATCGGCGACCTCGCCGCAGAGACGGGCGCCAGCGTGCGCTCACTGCGCTACTACGAAGAGCAAGGACTGCTCACGGCGTCGCGGACCACCAGCGGGCAGCGCGTCTACGACACCCCGGCGGTCGAACGCGTGCAGCTCGTGCAGCAGCTGTTCGCCGCCGGTCTGCCGAGCCGCACCATCGTGCAGCTGTTGCCGTGCGTGGACAGCGGGCACGCGACGCCGGAGTCGTTCGCGCTGCTCGTCGCCGAGCGCGACCGGATCACGGCGCAGATGGCGGAGCTCGAGGCCGCGCGCGGCCGGCTCGACGAGGTCATCGCCATCAGCGAGCACCCGACTGCCGAGCACTGCCCGGCGCTGCGCGAGCCGGCAGACGGAGCGGTCGCGGCCTGAGACGTGGTGCGGGACGGACGGGAGGCCCGTGGCGGGTCCGCCACGGGCCTCCCGTCCCTCACGTCGACCGTCCACCAGCCGCAGTCGGCCCGGTCAGGCTCCTGACGGTCCGATCCGCGACGCGGATCGCGCGGCGATCGGAGCGCTACTCCAGGTGCGCGTAGTCCGGCAGGTCGATGGCGTCCGCCGGAGGTGTGAAGAACCGATCGCCGAGCCGACCGATGAACGGCGTCGAGGCGACCCGGACCGCAGCACCGAACGCAGCGATCCCGAGTCGGCTCTTCGGGTTCGCGACCCGCGGGACCCCTGGCGGGAGCTGCTGCGCCTGCGCGACGTACGGCCGCATGATGCGCTCGTAGCCACGGAAGGCGTCGCGGTGGTCGACGTGGGCGGCGAGTTCACCGGCCAACACGTACGCCCCGGTGAGCGACAGACTCGTGCCCATGCCACTGACCGGTGAGGCGCAGTAGGCGGCGTCGCCCACGAGCGCGACCCGACCCTCGGACCACCGCGGCGCACGGACCTGCCCGATCGACTCGGAGTACAGGTCGCCGGCGGCGTCGATGCCCTCGAGCACACGACCCGCCTCCCACCCGGCGTCCGCGAACACGGTGCGCAGGCGTCGGCGCTGTTCCTCGATCGTCCGTCGTTCGGAGCCGGCGCGCTCCCGCGTCCGGTCGGTCACGAACGACAGCGTCGCGCGGATCGTGCCGTGCGGGTCCGGCCGGAGCGTGACGGACCGCCCACCTGGCGCGTTGTACCAGCGCCACCAGTCGTCGTCCGCGTCGGTCCGGGGGATCGTCGCGTAGGACGTCTCGAGGCCGAGGGACCGGATCTCGGGCCCGTCGCCGAAGACCAGACGCCTGGTGCTCGACCCGATGCCGTCTGCTGCCACCACCAGGTCGAACCGCTCGTCCGCGGCGTGCTCGAACTGCACGGTCACGCCGTCGCCGGCGCCGCCGTCGTTGTCCGCGATGCCGGTGATGCGGTCGCCGAACCGGTACTCGGTGGTGTCGGTGGTCCGGCTGACCAGCAGTTGCGCCAGGTCACCGCGCAGGATCTCGAGCTCCGCGGTGGCGCCGCCCGAATCCGTGGTGCCCGCCGGGAACTCCGCGATGACCGAACCGGAGCGGCCGATGAACCGCGTGCCGACCTCACTCGTCGTGGCGGCACGGATGTCGTCCTCGATGCCCATCCGCCGCGACACCTCGCGCCCGGCGCCCCGCACGTCGACGTTCTGGCCGCCGGTCCGGAGCTCGGGGGCGCGCTCGACGATCGTCGTCTCGTAGCCGTAGCGGTGCAACCAGTACGCCAGGGCGGGCCCGGCGATGCTCGCACCGGAGATGAGGACGCGTTTGCGGTCGGTCGACATGTTGCCTCGAATCTTGATTACCAATGAGATTGGCAATGTACACGACTACCATCGACCTCGTGCCGCACGACGAACCGACAGCGCCCACCGACGGACGACGAGACCGCGACGCCCGGAGCGACCGCGACGACCGACGCGACCGCGAAGCGGCCCGCCGTGACGGACGACCGCTGCCCGACGACGACATCCGCGCTCGGGTCCAACAGGTCGGGGTCCGCCAGCAGCGGTTCGAGCGACACCTCGCCCGGGCGCTCGACGTCGACGCGGCCGGGCTCGAGGCGATGGACCACCTCATCAGCCACGGCCAGTCCACCCCGACCGAGCTCGCGCGGCGACTGGAGATCTCCACCGCAGCGATGACCCTCGTGCTCAACCGACTCGAGTCCGCCGGCCACGTCACGCGCGAGCGGCACCCCAGCGACGGCCGCAAGCTCGTCGTCACCGCGGCCGAGCGGTCCTCCGACCGTGCGTACGACCTGGTGCTGCCACTGATCGAGGGGATCGAGGACGTCGTCGCCGACATGGACGACAGTGAACGCGCCACGGTGCAGGCGTTCCTGGACCGCCTGATCGGGATCTACGACGACGCGATGGACTGATCAGTCGACTCCGTCGGGTGACCACGGTCGCTCACCGAGGCTCCACCGCGCCGTCGCCTCGACCTGTGCCTTCGCACTCTCCAGGCTCGTGTGGTCGCCGAAGACCTCGCCCGACCACCCACGGACCTCGTACCGGTTCGTGAAGACGACGGTCCCGATGTGGGACCGGCCGGAGCGGGCTTCCCACCGGCCGACTTCGAGCGCGGTCCAGCTCGTCGGGTCGTGCTGGTGTGGGAGATCGGTCTGCGAGGAGGACATGGCGTTTCCGGTCGGCATCGGACGAAGGGATCGTGCCGGCAGCCGGGGGCCTGGGTCACCTGCGGTCGACGGTAGTCCCCGGCCGACACGACGGCTCAGGTTCGTCCGCCGGCCCGTGCGATCAGCGCGCCACCCGCGTGAACGTGCGGTGCACGACCGCCGACGGCGACGCGACCGTCTCGACGGCGAAGCGCTCCTCGATCCCCTCGAGTCCGTCCCAGAGCCGCTCGCCCCGGCCGAGCACGATCGGCACCTCGACCAGGTGCATGTGGTCGACCAGATCGGCCTGCAGGAACTCGCGGACGGTCTCGACCCCGCCACCGATCCGGACGTCCCGGCCCGGTGCGACCTGGCGGGCGAGCGCGAGCGCCTCCGCCGGGGTCGCGTCGACGAAGTGGAAGGTCGTCCCGCCCGCCATCTCGAGGGGCTCGCGCGGATGGTGCGTGAGCACGAACACGGGCGTGTGGAACGGCGGTTCGTCGCCCCACCACCCGGTCCAGCCATCATCGGGCCACGGTCCGCGCTGGGGTCCGAACTTGTTCCGCCCCATGATCTCGACACCGATTTCCGGTCCCCAGGCGCGGGCGAACTCGTCGTCGACATCGGTGGTCCCGCCGGACGCCCCCTGCATCGCGCGGAAGGTCGCGGTGGCGGCGAACCACCCCATGAGTCGACCGTCGGCGTGCCCGAACGGCCGGTCGACCGACTGGTCGGCTCCGGCGCCGTACCCGTCGAGCGAGATCGCGAAGTTGTGGACCCTGACCGTCGACATGCTGCTCCAGTCCTGCTTCAGAGGGTGATGCCCGTCGCCGCTGCCAGGGCGTCGACGAGCTGGCGGCGGAACTGCGGGTCAGCGACCGCCTGGTGCGGCTCGTGCCGCTCTCCGTGAAACCAGTAACCGCCGCTGACGGTTGCGTCGGGGTCGGTCACGAGGGCCTCCTGCGTGCGGTGCCCGAGCTCGAGGTCGTCCGACGCCCCCGCGCCGCCCATCTTGGTCGGCACCCAGCCCGGATCGACGGCGTTGCTCAGGACGCCGGGCCGGCGCCCTGCCACCTCGGCGGCGAGCGCGGTCACGAAGAGCTTGGTGTCCGAGTACGTGTTCGTTTCCGCGGTGCCGTCCCAGTCGACGCCGTCCAGTCGGGGGCGGCCGCCGCGGTGCATCCCACTGCTCAGGTACACGTGCCGAGTCGGCGCGTGGAGCAGCGCGGTGAACAGGTACGGGGCGACGACGTTGACCGGGATCAGCGCACGGCCGGAGATCAGGCCGGCGTTGTGCACGACCGCGTCGATCGGGTCGCCGGCGTCGAGGTCGCGCGCGGCGGCGATCACGGCGTCGCGGTCGGACAGGTCGGCGACGACGAGGGTGGCGCCACGGTCGAGCAGGTCGGCGATCGCCTCCGCACGTGCCGTGCTCCGGGCGTGCACGACGACGTCGTGCCCGTCGCGGAGCAGGGTGTCGGCGGTCGCCCGCCCGAGGCCGTCGGTCGAGCCGGTGACGAGGATGCGGGACATGTGGCCATCATGCGCCGGGTGGCGGAGGCGTGTGCGGCCGGTGGACCAGCAGCAGGCGGACGGGAGGCGCGGTGCGGGCCCGCCGCGCGCCTCCCGTCCGTTCTCGGCCCGGCCACACGGCTGCAGTACGGTCGCAGCATGAGCAGCTTCCTCGACCCCGCGGATGCCGTCGCCGTCGGCGACGCGACGATCGTGCCGGACGCGACACGTCCGGTCGCAGCGGTCGTCACGGGCGAGGACGTGCGGTGGGTGACGTGGCCCGACGCCCCGTTGCCCGACGGTGCGGTCGACGGCGTGCGCGTCCTGGCGACCACCGAGGGTGGGTGGATCGTCTACGAGTCGAACGGTGACGGTGGCGACGCGGTGTCCCGGTCCGCCGTGCACGTCACGCCGACCGGTGTGACGACCGCGGTCGACCTCGGGGATCGCCAGCCGCTCGGTGCCGACGTGGACGGGTTGTGGATCAGTGATCCACGACCCGCGTCGATGTGGGACGGAGACGACGAGGACGAGGACGTGGACGTCGATGCGGATGCCGACGGCTCCGACGACTCCGACGCCGACGATCCGCTCGACGGCGTCGACCCGGAGACCCTGCCGTGGGCGCCGGCCGAGCCGTTCTGGCCGACACCGGAGGAGTGGGCGGCGACGGTCGAGGCCGAGGCGGCCGCCGAGCACGATCACGACGACCCGGAACTACTCGACGACGAGGACGACGGTGGCCCGTACACCTGGAGCATCGGCTTCGGTGACGAGTCCGAGGGCTTCGTCCCGTCGATGGAGCCCGTCGCGGACCCGGGTCCGCCACTGCCCACCCCGGCGACCGACCTCGTGCTCGTGCGACCGGACGGCACCCGCGCGACGATCGCTGTCGACCACCTGGTCGAGGGCGTCGGTCGCGAGGGCTCGGTGCTGACCGTCCGGTACGCGCCCACCGGGCCCCGGCGGATCCCGGACACCACGGGCGGGCTGCTGTACACGTACCAGTACCGCGAGGTCGACGTCGACCTCTCCGACGGTCTGCCGACCACCATCACCACCGATGACCTGCCGGCACGAACGGTGGTCGACGACGAGGACGAGTCGTCGTGGGAGGCCGATGAAGCACGGCTCGAAGCGGCTCGCGCCCCGTGGATCGAGCGGCTCGACATCACCGGGGTCGAGGGCGCGCGGTGGCCCCTGCACGACACGGACGAGTCGACGAAGGAGCAGGCGGTCGCCGCACTCGTCGGGGTGTTCGATTCGCTGGCCGAACCGGGGATCCTGTGGACCCGCGAGCACCCGGAGCCCCGCCGTGCGGCGAGCGGCTACCGGGCCGTCGAGGTCGTCGTCGAGGGGGAGTGGCCGGCGACCGAGGTGGTCGTGTCGTTCGAGCACAGCGACGTGCCGTACCTGCGGCTCCGTCGGCGCTACCGGGTGTTCGACGAGGCCGGCCACGTCGAGGACTGGACGTACGTGACGGTGTACCTCGAGGAGGACATCGCGACCCGGGACATCCCTGCGCGTGACGCCGCCGTGGACGGCGTCCTCGACATCTGACGAATCGCGCCCGTTCCGCGGCCTCAGCCGATGACGCCCGTGTGCTCGAGCACGATGTTCACGCCGATCAGGATGAGGACCACACCGCCGGCGATCTCGGCCGGCTTGCCGAACCGGGCGCCGACACGGCGCCCGACGACCACGCCGGCGAAGGACAGCACCGCCGTCGTCACACCGATGAGCAGCACCGCGCCGCCGATCGACACCGGCAGGAACGCCAACGTGACCCCGACCGCGAGGGCGTCGATGCTCGTGGCGACCGCCAGGACCAGGAGCTCACGGATCGGCAGGCGGTCGGTGTCCTGCTCGGTGTCCTCGTGCTTCGAGAACGCCTCCCACAGCATCTTGCCGCCGATCAGCGCGAGCAGCCCGAACGCGATCCAGTGGTCGAAGGACGCGATGGAGCGGGCGAACGCCGACCCGAGCAACCAGCCGAGCAGGGGCATGAGCGCCTGGAACGCACCGAACGTCAGCGCGATGACGAGGGCGTGCCGCACGTCGAAGCGCTTCATGTGCAGGCCCTTGCCGAGGGCGACGGCGAAGGCGTCTGCGGAGACGCCGAGCGCGATGAGGAAGAGGGCCCAGAACGACATGGGGGCGGCGCCTTTCGAGACGGTCGGACGGAGACGCCGACGTCTCAGGACCTGTCGATACTGGCACGGTACTCAACACGAAAAGGCCTGATCAGCGGTATTCGTCGCGCCGAATCCGGGGGTTGGTGCGCCCGCCCCGGTTCCTGACGGAAGGCCCGCGGCGGTGCCGGACAGCGTGACGTTCCACGACACCCCGCCCGCGTTCCGCCGAGGTTCCGATCGGGGCGCTGCACGCCGGTGAGGTTCCGAGATCTCGGAACCTCACCGGCGGGGTGGGCGCGACCGCGGGCGGACGGGAGGCCCGTGGCGGGCCCGCTTCGGGCCTCCCGTCCGCCCTGCGGCGCGTCAGCGACCGGCTGCTGCGTGCGCGGCGACCTGGCTCGCGGACAGTTCCGTCCCGTAGACGGCCGCGTACCGCATGGACCCGGTGAAGTAGGCGTTGGCGGGCGAACCCGGCCACCCGCCGATGGTGTCGTAGCCGATCCGGAACCAGCCGGTGTAGTTCTCCGGCGTCTTGTACGCCGTGTTCGAGGCGACGAGCGTGCCGTCGACGTACAGGCGCATGCCGTTGGTCGGCGACATCGTCGTCACGGCGTGGTGCCACGTGCCGTCGGTGTACACCTTGGGCGAGGTGACGACCTGGGTCGTGCCGTTGTAGGTCCCGAAGACGAGCTGTCCGCTCGTGTTGAGGTAGAGCTTCCGGTCGTGCTGCCCTGATCCGCCGGTCTGGCTGCTGCCGAAGCCGATGAGCTGTCCACCGGCGACCGTGGTCTTGAACCAGACCTCTTCGCTGAAGGTCGTCGGGTTGGCGTACGAGGTCGGGGTCGAGACGTAGCTCGTCGAACCGTTCAGGACGTAGGCGCTGCCGCTGTCCCGCGGGCAGGCGATCGGGGTCGTCGTGGCCGTGGTCATCGAGCCCTGGTACGTGCCGTTCGCACCGCGGCCCGACGAGTCGGTCGCGGTCTTCGCGTTCGTCGACTCGGTGAGCCGGTAGGCGAAGAGCGCGTTGGCGGCATCGGCGGTGACGGCACCGGTGCAGGTGAAGTACGGCGCGGTCGCGGCGGTGTTCGTGTCGTTCCGCACGGTGGCGCTGTAGGCGGAGCGCGTCGGGGCGAACTGGTTCAGCAGGACGACGACGGCCAGGGCGACCACGAGCAGGAGGGCGACGACACGGCCGTCACGCAGGCGACGGAGGATCACGATGCGCGCACCGCCTCGACGCGTCCGACGGCCAGGCAGGCGACGAGCGGCACCAGGCACACGGCGATCAGCGCCACCCACCCGAGCGGGTCGAGGTCGATGTTCGAGGTCAGCTGGTAGTGCCCGTTCTTCGTGAGTTCGTGGATGACCACGCGGCCGACCTCACCGTCGACCAGGTGCACGGTGTTGCCGCCGTGGGCGTCGATGCGCACCGGGAAGATGCCGGACGAGATGACGGTGGCCTCGACGCCCGTCGGGCTCGAGGTGTTCGTGATGGTCGTCACGTTGACGAAGGGCTTCAGGACGAACGCCGCATAGGAGACCGTCAGGGCGGAGCCGGCGATCCGGAGGCAGGTGCGGGTCACCCGGTCGGTGAAGGCACTGGTCAGGGTGAGGATCAGCAACGTGCCGATGAGCAGGATCGGCGCGGCGCGGAACAACCAGCCGAGGTGCGGGACCAGGAGCGCCGGGGTGCCGATCACGTCGGCCTGCGACAGCGTCCACGGGTCGACCGCGCCGTTCACGTCGCCGCGGGTGTGCAGGCCGCCGTCGGCGTCGATCGCGATGATGCGGTGCGTGTAGACGACGTCGGGGTTCGCGGAGGTCTCGAACGAGACGACGTCGCCGACGTGCAGGGTGCTGACGTCGACCGGCAGGTCGAGCACGAGGGTGCCGACCGGGGCTGCTTCACCCATCGAGGGCGTCTCGACGACGAACCAGCGGCCGCCGGCGGAAAGGAAGAGGACGGCGGCGGTGAGCAACACGGCGGCCACCAGCGCCAGCAGCCAGGCGAGGGCGGTCTCGGAGCGAGTGACCGCGCGGCCCCGGAGGACCGGACGGTCGAGCGTGCCGCTGAGCGGGATCGCTGCGGTCTGGCTCATGTGCTGCTCCTGCGGCTCGGGGGGTTCGGCTCAGCGCTCGCTGCGCTTGGTGGAACGGGGGTGGCGACGCTCGGCCGGAGGGGGGTCGGTCGAGCGTCGCCGGTCTGGGGTCACGGGCTCGTCACGGGGCGGCTGGGGGCACCGACCCGGGGCGGGATCAGGCCGTGAACGTCCAGGTCATGGGGACCGAGGCCGCGAGGCCCTGGTAGGTGTTGCCCGCCGAGGAGTCGAGGGTCACCGCGAAGTTGAACGGGACGCTCGCACCGGCTGCCGGAGCGGCCGGCATCGTGAAGGCCGAGGCCGCCGCGCCCTTGAAGCTGGCGAGGGTGCCGCTGAAGACCGTGGTCGAACCCGAGGTGATGACGAGGTTCATCTTGGCGCAGAGGTCGGTCGCGGTGCCGTTGGCCGAGCCGTTCGCCGACTGGGTGCAGGTGGCGCCCGGGTTCAGCGTGAAGGTGCTGGCGGCCGCGGTTCCGGTGTTCTTGATCGAGATCGCGGTGTTCACCGTGTTGCCCGGCGTCATCGTCGTGCTGCCACCGAACTTGTTGATCGTCGAGCAGGTCGCGGAGTTCGTCGAGACCGAGCCGCCGTCGGTGCTGAGGCAGGTGACGGTCGCGCCGGCGTTCTGCTCCTGCATGATCAGCGTGCCGCTGCCGGCGGTGTTGCTGCTGTTCGTGATGCTCGCCGCGAACCCGGACAGGGTGCCGGTGAGCGAGAGGGAGAGGAGCACGGCGGCGAAGATGCCGGCGAGGAGCGCCACGGGGGCGAAACGGATCCGCTTCAGCGCGGAGGTGCGGAGCTTGGTGGACACGGTGTACCTCATCGGTTCGGTGGTTCGCAGTGGTTGGGGGAAGCAAGTCACTCGGGCTGATTTGCTTCAATCATTAAGATAGTCATTGCTTGACCAAGTTAGCCACTCGCACAATTACCCCAGTGCGGGGGACGCTCCCGCCCCCCGGGTTCCCGACATGCAAGGATTCCCCCCGTGACCCCCGCCGCACCCGACGACGCCGCCGACCTCATGGCCGCGTTCACCGCCGTCGTGCGCGCGAACGCGAGCCTGGTGAACCAGCTCAGTGCACGGGCCGGTGTGCACGAGAACGCCCTCCGAGCACTCGTGCTCATCAGCGACACCGGCTACTCCACGCCGACGGAGGTCGCCGGGTACCTCGGCCTGACCTCAGGCGCGGTGACGAACATGATCGACCGGATGAGCACCGCCGGACTGCTCGAGCGCGCGCCGAACCCGAACGACCGGCGTGGGTCGTTGCTGCGGCTGCTGCCGGCCGGCGACGATGTCGTCGCGGACTACCGGCAGCGCTACGCCGCCATGCTCCGGGCGGTCGACGGCGCGCACGGCGGCGAGCTGCACGAGGTGCTCAACGACCTGGCGACGAGTCTGTACCAGCAGGCCGCGGCGGCGGGGGAGTAGGGGCCGAGCCTGGGCGCTCGGGTGCTCGTCAGACCGGCTGCAGCGCCTGCTGCTCGCCGGCGGGGAGCTCGACGCGGATGCGGTCACCCGTCCGGACGACACCGCCGGTCACGACGACGCTCATCACGCCGCCCTTCCGCACCACCGACCCGTCCTCGTCCCGCCCGAGCACCTCGCGCAACAGACCCGGTTCGAACCCGTTGATCTGCTGGCACGGGTTCCGCAGGCCCGTCACCCGGACGCACGCCTCGTTGCCGAGGTGCAGTACCGTCCCGGTCGGCAGGCCGAGCAGATCGACACCGCGGGTCGTGACGTTCTCGCCCATCTGGCCCGGCTCGAGGTGGTACCCGGCCTGAGCGACCTCGTCGAACACCTCGGCGTGGAGCAGGTGGACCTGCCGCAGGTTCGGCTGCGAGGGATCCCGCGCGACACGAGACCGGTGCTGCACGGTCGTGCCGGCGTGGGCGTCGCCCTCGATGCCCCACCCCTCGACCAGCGTCACCTCGTCGACGACGGGCTTGCTGAACCGATGGACGCTGTCGCGACTCACGGCGATCACACGCGGCTGCTCGTCACGGTTGTCGGTCATGGTGCGATTCTGGCGCAGGTTCGGTTTCGACGCAGCCCCCGGTCAGTGTCCGAGTTCGACCAGGAACACCCCGGCGATGATCAGCGCGATGCCGCCGAGCATGAGCGCCGTCAGCGGTTCGCGGAAGAGCACCCTGCCCAGGATCGCGGTCAGTGCGACGCCGGTCGCGGCCCAGATCCCGTAGGCGACACCGATCGGCAGGCCGAGCGTCAGGGCGACGGCGAGCAGGCTGAACGCGACGAGGTACCCCGCGACGACGGGCACGAAGAACACCTTCTTGCCGTCGGTCGCGAGCTTGAGGCTGATCGTCGCACCGACCTCGGAGACGATCGCGACGGCGAGCAGGAGCCAGGCCATCAGAACGCCCCCCGCTTCCGTGCGGCGAGGGCTCGCTGCGAGCCGATCTCGACCAGGAGCACCCCGGCGGCGATGAGCGCGATGCCGACGACCATGGTCAGGGTCAGCGCCTGCCCGAACAGGACGGCCGCGAGCACCGCGGTCAGGGCGACGCCGGAGGCTCCCCAGATGCCGTAGGCGACCCCCACCGCCATGCCCGCGCGCAGCACCAGGATCAGCATCGCGAACGCGGCGACGTAGCCCACGACGACGAGTGCGTACCACCCGGGCTGGTCGACGGCAGCCTGCATGGAGAGCGCCGCCGTGACCTCGGCGGCGATCGCGGTCCCGAGGAACAGCCACTTCATGCGTCGCTCCCGTCCGCCAGGGCCGCGATCGCCCGTGCCGCGACCCGGACGGTGGCCTGTGCGGCTGTGTCGTCCCGGTCGGCGAGCCACGTCGAGCTGATGCCGTCGGCGGTCGCGATGAGCAGCCGGACGACGTGCTCGACCGGCACTGCCCAGCGGATGCCGTCCTCGGCGGTCCACTCGTCGACCTGCTCGCGGACGGCGTCGAGGTACGCGTGCTGCTCCCACGCGGCCAGGTCCTGCAGGTCGGGGTCGCGTCGTGAGTGGGTGACCAGCTCGACGACGGCGAGTGCGGTCGCTGGATCGTCGCGCGTCTGCGCGAGGTGGGCCGACAGGCCGGAGGCGATCCGGGCCTCCAGGTCGAGCCGCGTGACCGGCGGTGCGAACGCGACCGCCATGGCCGTGCGGAGCTGGCGTTCGAGCACTGCTCGGAAGAGCGGCGCCTTCGATGCGAAGCAGTAGTGGAAGGCGCCGTGCGGCAGGCCGGCGCGGGCGGTGACCGCGCGGGTGGTCACGGCGCTGATGCCGCCGTCGCGCAGGACGGCGATCGCGGCGTCGACGAGCTGCTCGCGTCGTTCCTCGACGCTGCGGTGCTCCTGCTGGAGGGTCATGATCCGACCGTACCGCCGTACTTGGCCAGGTGGCCAAGTCTGACGGTCGATCGTCAGACTCGGCGCCCGGTCATTCGTCGGCGAGCCACTGCCGGATCGTGGTCACGACGCGATCGAGGTCCGACTCGAGCAGGAAGTGCCCGCCGTCGAGCAGGTCGATCCGCGCAGTGGGCACGTCCTGTCGGAATG
The DNA here is from genome assembly GCF_025642935.1 of Curtobacterium sp. RIT-PI-V. Taxonomy (NCBI): domain Bacteria; kingdom Bacillati; phylum Actinomycetota; class Actinomycetes; order Micrococcales; family Microbacteriaceae; genus Curtobacterium; species Curtobacterium sp. RIT-PI-V. Next base: position 174,974 of record NZ_JANZKM010000001.1, on the reverse strand, counting down.
CCCGGGCACCCGCTGCGGCGAATATCTCGTCGTTCCTGCCCCAGATCGCGAGCACGGGAACCCTGGACGCACGCAGCCAGGCGTGCACGTCGGGGTAGAGCGCGCGGTTCGTCGCGTAGTCGCGGAACAACGCCAGCTGCACGTCGTCCTGCCCCGGTCGCGCGAGCAGGGCGAGGTCGTGCTCCCAGGCGTCCGGGTCGACCGTCGTCGGATCCGGAACCCCGTGGGTGTACTGCCATTCGACTGCCGCTCGCCCGAGGGCCGGACGGAGCGCGTCGCGCGTCACGTCGGTGCGCTGGGCGGCGTCGGCCCAGATCGGATCCCAGAAGTCGGGGACGAAGCCGTCCTCGTAGGCGTTGCCGTTCTGCGAGATGACCCCCGTGACCGCGTCGGGGTCGGCGAGAGCGAGGCGCCATCCGACGGGAGCGCCGTAGTCCTGCACGTAGATCGTGTACCGGTCGACTCCGATCGTTTCGAGGAACCGCCGGGTCGTCTCGGCGAGGGCCGCGAACGAGTAGTCGAAGTCGTCGACGGACGGTGCCGAGGAGCGCCCGAAACCGATGTGGTCCGGCGCGATGACGCGGTACCGATCAGCCATCGCCGGGATCAGGTGCCGGAACATGTGCGAACTCGACGGGTACCCGTGCAGCAGCAGGAGGACGGGTGCATCCGACGGCCCGGCCTCGCGCCAGAAGACGTCGAGTCCGTCGACGGACACGGTGCGGTGATGAACAGCGACCATGACTAACCCCTTTGGATTGTTTTACTGGTTACCACGACGGTAGCATGGCCACTGCGCACCGGACGGTGCACGGGAAGGCATGGACCGGTGGACCACGACGAAGCACTGCTGCTCGAGGTGCTGAACAGCGCACCCGTGGTCGACGGACGCCAGACCGACTCCCTGGAGGGGTCGGGCGCAGCGGCGCTGGCACGGGACTGGGGTGGGACCGGCACCGCTACGGAACGCGAACAGCTCCGTCGTGCACGTGATGCCGTTCAGTCCGTCGTCCGTGGCGACACGGCCGCGGCCGTCGACGAGCTCACGCGCATCGTCGACGGAACCGTGCGGACCCCGCACGTCTCCCGCGACGGCGTCGCCTGGGAGCTCCGGACCGACGACCCGGACCACCGGTTGCCGGTACGGGTCGTGCTCGCCTGGTCGGCCGTCAGCGCTCGCCTACCCGGGCGGCTCCGCGCCTGCGCGAACGATGCGTGCAACCTGTTCCTCGTCGACCACAGCCGCCCCGGCACCGCGAAGTGGTGTTCCATGGCGACCTGCGGGAACCGGATGAAGGCGCGGGCGTACGCGGGGCGGGCTCGGGGCTGAGATCCGCGATCGCTGTGCAGTGCGACCATTGCGAGTGAAGTATGGCCGAAATCGGCAGCGAAGTGCCCGGAGAACGACCGGCTGTCGATATGGGCGACTCATAGGCTTACCAGGTGATCACGCGCGTTCTCGGTTCTGGTCGTCCGCTCGTCGCCCTCCACGGGTTCGGTGTGGACCACCGCATCATGCTGCCACTGGCGGACGCGGTGCAGGACCTGCCCTGGCGGATGGTGTTCCTCGACCTGCCATGGGCCGAAGCCGCCGCGGCGACCGCGACCGCGAAGAGCGCGGTCGACGTGGCCGACGAGGTACTCGCCGAGATCGACCACCACCTCGGCGACGAGCCCTTCGCCGTCATCGGGAACTCGTTCGGCGGCATGATCGCCCGACACGTCGCGCACGAACGCCGAGACCACGTGCTCGGCGTCGCGACCCTGGCAGGTGTCGTGCATCCGGTGCACGCAGACCGTGCCGTCCCCCCGCGCACCGTGCTGCACACCGACCCGTCCGTCCTCGAAGATGCCGGTGACGCTCGAGAAGCGTTCGAGGAGGTCAGCGTCATCCAGGACGCGGCCGCGTTCGCGGCGTTCGAGCGGTACGTACTGCCCGGGCTCCGCGGCTCCGACACGGCGGTGATGGACCGCATCGCCACTGACTACGCGCTGGAGGCCGTCCCGGAGGAACGCCATCGGGAGCCGTTCATCGCGCCGGCGCTGCATGTGTTCGGTCGGCAGGACGACGTCGTCGGGTACGAGGACGGGCTTGCACTCCGGGACCACTACCCGCGAGGGAGCTTCGTCGTCCTCGACGCCGCTGGACACAACGTGCACCTCGAGCAACCCGAAGTCACGGCCGCCCTGGTCCGCGACTGGCTCGCACGCATCGACCGGTAGGCCATCGATCAACGGACAGGAGCGACGCTCGGTGCGGGCGAGCGTCCCGATGATCTCGGGCGCTAGCTTCGAGTGGTGGACGAGATCTTGGAAGTGTCAGAAGTCATCGCCCTGCTGCGGCCGATGTTCCACTTCATGCTCACGACCCCCGAACTCGCAACGCTCACGGTGGAGATCGTGTCGATCGACGACGTCACCGGCCCAGCGCTGGACGGGGACGATCTCGTCGAGCAGAACAGTGCCGTGGTCCGCTGGCGCATCCTGCACGAACGCGGTTGGTCCGGCGGCTTATGGGTCGAGGACGGCCCTGACGCCCTCGTTCGCAATGTGCAGAGCGATCTCCAAGACTTCATTGCGGAGAGCGAACTCGGGTGGGGTCAGCTCAGAGGGCCTCGCGACTTACCGTGATCTCGACCAGATCGTCACGGTGGAGCAGACAGCCCGTCCGGTAGACAATTGGCTATCGGGCCGCGGCTCGGTTTAGGAAGTAGCGCTGATGGCCGGATGGTCTCAGACGTCCACAGTCGTACTGATTGGAACGTCGATGCGGTCGCGAGCCACCACGATTCCATCCTTGACGACGTAGCACTCCACGATGTGTTCGCCACGGAAGCTTGAACTTTCTTTCCGAATACCGGGCTCTGTCGAGTCAATGATGTCGCCGCGGATCATTCGGCGTTTCTCCGCTTCCGAACCCTGGTTGAGCACCTTCCACTTCAGCACATAAGGCTCCGAAGCCGAGCAGCTCTTGACCTGAAACTTCATGCGCTTGCCAGCCAAAAGCGGGTCTCCGACCCGTCTCATCGAGCGCAGCCACGTCGGGCGCCAACCCTTCTGAGTTACCTCGCAGTCGATGTACACGCTCGCGGTGATGTCTACCGGGTAGTGATCCTCGATGAACTCTTCGGCGCCGATATACGTGGCACTGGCAGATGCCTTGAGGGTGCCTCCGGGTGCTGTTAGGGGCACACCGGTACCGAAGACCTCACGCCACTTCTTGACTGCCGCGGTCTTACCCTCGAGTTCGATGGCAGAGACGCAGCGGTTGTAAGCCTTCTTTGCCTTGGCCTGAAACTTGGCCTTGACGTGGACACGCTGGCGGCTTCCGAGCGCCAGGTAGTAGTCCTTCTCCGGCTCATGCATGAGGAACTCGAAGAAGTCTCTGGACATGACATCAAAAGAGCCGGTCTTGGCAAAATCGAACTCGCTGGTTTGCGCGAAGAAGTTGTTGACCAAGGTGTCGATGACAAGGCCACCGAGATTGACACCGTTTGTGTTTTTCCAGGCCCGTGTCATCCGCGCGAGATGACGCATGTTCGTCGAAGTGCGATCGTTGCATTCCTTCGTCTCGGCAATTTCCGCGCGCGGTTTTGTCGTCTTCCAGGACTCCGCTTTGGTGTCGGGGTAGTCAAAGCTGCCATCTTCGTTCTCGAACGCTGGCTGAACCTCAAACTTGAACGCGTCAGACACGAACTGCACGCGAACAACGCACTGGTCGACGCGGATATCCGTGTTCGTGTACCGCGCCGTGAGGACGTCGCGCACGCGCTCGAGCATCCGGCGAGGGCCGTTGGCCTCGCTGTAGTCACCACGCAGGCTCGACGGCAGGATGAAGATCATGTCGAGGTCGGAGATAGACCTGATCGCAGTGTGGCGTCCGAACGAGCCGATCATCAACTTGTACTCGACCGAGGCGTCCTTATCTCGAAAGTTCTTATTTAAGGCCTTCGTGATCTCGTCCCGGCGCGATCGGACCGTCTTAGCCTTTTCCCCCACCTTGAGGTTCGCCAGCAAGCCGTCAAAAATCTGATCGGTTTCCATCCTCAGACCTGGCTTTCGTTAAGCCGCAACGCCTCGGGAAGCAAAAGGTCGAGCTCGCGGGAGGAGAACGTCAGCTCCTCGTTGTTCTTGAGGCCGTCCTGCGCGCGCTCGTACGCCTTCGAGGTGGTACGGGGAGCAGAGGAGTAGACATCGCGCGAAGCTTCCTGCAGCTCATCGCGGCGGACCCGTGCTTGGGGGTCCGTGATCTCGTGAGACATTAGGTCGGCGATGAGCGAAACATATGACTCGCGTACGTCCCACAGTCGCGACGCAGTGTCCCGGTGGGCTTCAGCCTCTTCATGGAAACGAAATGTTTTCGATCCCAGCGAGACCCAGGTCACCAGGACAGCGATGGTAGACGTCGCGAGGCTGGTAACCGTGGTGCTGGCGAACGGACTCACCACGGCGACCAAGAACGTGCCAGAGCTGACCGCGGTCAGAGCGATGAGTACGCCCTGCTGCCAACGATGCTTAGTGAAGCAGATGTCCGCTTGCTTCTCCTGAGTCTTGTGAGAGTACGCGACTCTTCCAAAGGCCTCGCGAACCTGGGCGAGCAGGTGGTGGCTGGCGGCTGGCGGCCGTGAGATCCTCATCGGTCTATTCACTCCACTCGATCCTCGATACCTAGAACGCACGCGTTCATCGGATGCGCTCGGTTGAAGTATGTCGGTAACCACAGACATAGCGGCGCTGCGCAGTGTGTCTGCGAGGTGAGCGCCGTAGTCAGAGGCCCGACCGTTGGATGGCTCGGTAGACCGTTGATCGGGCGACCGGCTAACGGACGCCAAGAGTCATGTGCCTGGGTAGTGGACCTCGACCTTGCCGCCGAGCTCCCTAGCGAGGTGTTCGCTCAAGCGTTGTCCCTCGGCATACCACTCCGCATCACGTTCCTTCGAGACGAGCCACGGCTGATTCATTCGCGCGTGGTCGAGGTAGTAGTCGGTCCAAGCGCGGAGCTTCGAGGTGAGCCCGGGCGACAGCCCGAGCGATGACGGGGTGAGCATGCCGTCGTCCCAGAGCGGCCACCGGGCTTCGTAGTCGCAGAACATGTTGATGCGACGGCGCTCCGAATCGACCATGCCGACAACGTAGCCGCGACCGGACATGGATCGATCACTGGACAGCAGTCTGGACGCGCTCAGACCCGTCGGAACAGTTGCTGTCCAGTGATCGATGAGTCACCGGACGCCGCTAGTGGAGAGTTGAATGCACGCATGTTGTCCCGTATTCAGCCTCGCGTGCTCGGCCTTGCGATCGGCGTCGGGGCTCTGGTTGCGGGACTCGTCATGGCCGTCCTCGGCGCCGGCGCCGGCGTCGGTTACGTCGGGCTCGTAGCCGGCGGGCTGGTCATCGCTGCGATGGGACTGCTGGCGGCAATCGTTGGTGCGATCGGCTTCGCCCGACACGGGTCCGCCCGAACCGAGCGTGAGTGAACTAAGTGAATATGAGCGACTGATAGCCGTGTCCGGTAGTCCATCGGTAACTGAGACAGGCTACGCGGCCGGGTGTAGTTCATAGCTTCCAGACAGACATCGTCCGGAACATGTGAGCGGCGCCTCTGCCGTCTAATGAACAGGCCGTCCGGAGTCAACCTCGGTGGCCTGATCCATGCTCGCTGCGGCGCCCGCGTGACTCTCGTGGGTCCTTCCTCAACCCACCGCGTGAGGCTCGAGGTCATACTCTCGCGATGGACTCGATGTCCTCGAGGAACGCGTCTGCCACTTCCCGAGAGACGGTTGCGCGCGTGTCGGCAACGGCGTCCAGGTAGTCGGAGGAACTCGGTCCGGCTGCGCCGTCCACACCGGCATCACTCGACAGGGCACGCTCCAAAGCCCCCTGGGAGGCCTTCTGCGCGGCGTATTCGATGTCGGCTGGTGAGAAACCATCGGTGCTGGAGACGAGCGCATCCACGTCGATGTCCGCGAGGACGTGCGGAGGGATGTACCGCGACCAGATCGATGTCCGCGCGTCGGAATCGGGGAGGCCGATGGGGATCACGTAGTCGAAGCGGCCATGGCGCAAGAAGGCTGTGTCGAGAGCGCGGATGAAGTTCGTCGCGCAGACGAGGAGCCGGTTGGGCTGATCGCGGAACATGGGGATGATCTTGAGGAGCTCGTTGGTCACCCCCTGCATTGCCGACGGCGGCTCTCCACCGCGCTGGACCGCGATCTCCTCGACCTCGTCGATGAACACGACCGCGTGCTCCAGATCGGCGATCTTCGTGAAGGTCTCGCGAAGCGCGCCGGCGAGACCGGCTGGATCCGAGGCGAGTCGCGAGGGGAACACCTCCACGAACGACCACTCCAATCGTGAGGCGATGGCGCGAGCGAAGGTCGTCTTACCGGTCCCGGGAGGGCCGAACAGGACAACTGCGCTGGGTGGGACGACTCCAAACCGTTCCGCGAGGTCGGGGCGCGCCAGGGGCATGACCAACCGGCGTTCGAGGAGGTCCTTCTCGTGCTGCATTCCGCCGATGGAGTCCCAGAGACCTCGGGGCATGAGGCGTCCGCCCAGCTCGCGCAGGGCTGACAGTTCGTTGCGCTGGACGGGGATCTGCCGTTCGAAGTAGACGAGGTTCTTCTTCGCCTCGAATCCCTGGTTCTTGAACGCGTCGACCCGCAGTGCGGTGTCCGGGAGGAGCACGGACAACTTCGAGAGCCCGATCGGCGCCATGCGCTTCTCGAGGGCAGCCAGCATACGGCCGCCGATGCCCTGGTGCTGGTGTGCTGACGCCGTGGAGAGGAACACGATCCAGCCCTGGGCATGTGCGGCGCGTCCGACCGCCGCGCCGATGACGACATCGTCGAGAACCGCGACGACGGCGTGGTCCTGCTGGCAGGAAGCGAGTACTTCCGAGAGCCCGTACACCGGCTCGACGCCAGTCGCCCGGAGCTCTTCCCACAGGTGCGGGATGCCGTCGATGTCGTCGGGATGGAAGTCGCGAAAACGGAGTTGCGCCAAGGTGGTCGCCTTCGGGTCGGGGAGGGATCTGGAACACTCAAGCGCCGGGTGGAGGCACTTCGCGAGCAGATGGTCCCGGTCTGTGGACCCGGAGGATGGAAGCCACGTCGTGTCGACGGACAACCCAGAGGCGCACTATGTCACGGCTCGGCGGCCTCTTCAACCACTGCGGGTCGACCTGGCTGGATATCGACGGCGATGTGCGGCTGGTGCGCGCCGACGGCGCGCAGGATGAAGGTCGTGGCCTCGTCGACGATTGGGCCGGGTGCGGACTCTTCGTGCGCGATCTGCCGCACCGCAGCAGCCATGACGCCGCTGATGAACGCGAGCGTCCGTTCGATGCTCGCCACCGGCGCGAACTCGCCGGAACGTGCGCCAGCTTCGAGGACGCGTCCGATGCTCGACTGCACGGCGTCGATGGACTCCGCCGCGATCGCCTGGTCCTCGACCTCGAGCGAGCCGACCTGCGCCTGGAGCACGAAGACGCGATGGGTGCCGCGGGTGAACGACGTGAGCAGGAAGTCGATCACGGCGGCGAGGCGCTGCGGGGCATCGAGGTCGGTCGAGTTGACCAGCTCGTCGACGGCGTCGCTGACGCCGACGGTCGATCGGCGGACTGCAGCGAGCAGCAGGGTCGCCTTGTCGGGGGCGTAGTTGTAGACGGTGTTCCGCGCGACTCCGGCCCTGCTCGCGATGTCCTTGAGCGTGATCCGGTCGTAGTCACGCTCGTCGAGCAGGGCATCGAGTGCATCCAGCAACCCGTCGTGCACCTTCCTGCGGTGGTCGGCCAGGTTGCCGGCGAGGATCTTGGGCATGTTCCCCAGTATCCATCGGTTAGCAGCGAACTCTCAACCTTTTCGCGACGCGGCGTCGTAAAGTTTTCACGACACAACGTCGCAAACATGAAGGGTTTGATCATGCAGTCGAGCAAGCGGGTCCTCGTCGTCGGTCTGGGCATCGCAGGGATGGCCACCGCAGTCCGATTGAAGGACGCGGGATGGGAGCCCGTGATCATCGAGCGGGCGCCGGAGCGTCGGTCAGGCGGGTACTTCATCGGCCTCTTCGCCGAGGGGCGCGAGGCTGCCGAGCGTTTGGGCGTGCTCGGCAACATCACGCGCGAGAACCCTGTAGGGAGCAAGACGTGGGAGGTCGACTCCGACGGGGACCGCACGCTCAGCATCGGGTTCCTGGATCAGCCGGGGCATCCTCGGGGGGTGCTGCGCGGCGACATCGAGGCGGCGCTGTGGGAACGGGTCCGCGATGAGATCGAGGTGCGCTACTCCGTGACGCCGGAGGCGATCCGTTCCATGTCCGACCGCGCACACGTGGTCCTCCGCAACATGCAGGACGGGACGCTCACCGAGGAGTCGTACGACCTGGTGATCGGGGCAGACGGCCTCCGTTCGACCGTTCGACAGCTCGTGTTCGGTCCGAACGAGCAGTTCATGAAGCCGTTCAACGCGATCATCTGCGCCTTCGCACTCGACAGCCAGGTCCCGCAGTTCGCGGAGCGGGACGGCCTCGTCCTCGCCGAGCCCGGTCGGTCGCTCTGGGTGTTCCCGTTCGGGGACAGGACTCCCACCGCCCTGCTCACGTACCGGACCACGGACGAGGACGCCGAGTTCCGTCGACCTCCCATCGAGACGCTTCGTGCGCGGTATGCGGGTGTCGATGGTGACGGAGCCGTGGCGCATGTGCTCGACGAGCTCGAGAGCGCGCCAGACTTCCTCTTCGACTCGGTGCACCAGGTCAAGATGCCGAGTTGGCACCAAGGGCGAGTCGTCCTGCTCGGTGATTCCGCCTGGTGTCTCACGCTCTACTCGGGCATGGGGGCAACGGCGGGCCTGATGGGAGCGGATGCGCTCGGCGCCGCACTGGAGGCGAACCCGGCGTCGATCGAATCCGCCCTCACGGAGTGGGAAGCCGGCCTTCGACCATTCATCAAGAAGCACCAGTTCGGGGCCCACATCAAGGGGCAGGTGTTCGTGCCGTCCAACCGGTTCCTGGCGCGTGTGCGAACGGCTGTGATGCGCCGACAGGGGCAGAAGGTCCGCGTCGCGCGTGCTGAACGAACGCCCGCTCCGGTCTCGTGACGACGGCGGCGACGCGGTGTGATCAACCGAGTCGCTCCGCGGCTCAGTTCGGCGCGATGCCGTCGAACAGGGCGCTCACCAGGTCGTCGGCAAGACGTGGGCGAACGTCGAGGCGACTCAGCAATCGGTACACGATCATGCCGAAGAGCATCTCGATGATCTCGGCCGAGGACAGGTCGGGGCGGAGTTCGCCAGCGTCGCGGGCTTCGTCCAGACGTGCTGCGATCCCGGACTCGTAGGGACCGGTGAGCCGGGAGTACAGGGTCGCCGCGAGCTCAGGATCATCCGCCGCCGCCGAGATGAGACCACGAACCAGACCCTCGTGTTCGGGGTCACCGATGTACGCCAGGGCTCCCCGCAACCACGCAGTCATCACGACGCGGATGTCCCCGCTCGGCGGCAGTGCGGTCTGGGGCGGCAGGATCAACCCTTCGAGCAGGCAGTCCGCGAGGATCGCGCTCTTGGAGCGCCACCAGCGGTACACCGTCTGTTTCCCGACGTGCGCGCGGCCGGCGATCCCCTCGACGGTGACGCGCTCCCAACCTCCCTCGGCCAGCAGGTCCCGGGTGGCCATCAAGATCGCGGAGCGAGCGCGCTCGCTGCGTCGGCGGGGTTCGGGTTCTGTCGCTTGACTCACGGTACGGGAAGCGTATCGTTCAACTGACGAGACGGACCGTCTCGTCTCATTCAGATTCCTTTGGAGCACACAAGCATGTCCAAGCAGGTTGTCGCCGTCATCGGTGCCGGTGGGATGGGCGAGTCGATCGCCCGACGTCAGGGAGCGGGCAAGACCCTCGTCCTCGCTGACTTCAACGAGGAACTCCTCAACAGCAAGGTCGCAGCACTGCAGAGCGACGGGTTCGACGTCCGCGGGCTCACGGTCGATGTCTCGTCCCGTGCGTCCGTCCACGAGCTCGCCGCCGCGATCAGCGCCCTCGGGCCGGTGACCCAGGTCATCCACACCGCCGGGCTCTCGCCCACGCAGGCCCCGATCGGCGCGATCCTCGCGGTGGACCTCCTCGGTGTCGCACTCGTCCTCGAGGAATTCGGGTCGGTCATCGCGGACGGGGGCGCCGGTGTGGTGATCGCGAGCATGGCCGGCTTCACCTACCCAGGGCTGACCCCCGAGCAGGAGTACGCACTGGCGACGGTCGGCGCGGACGAGCTGCTGCAGCTGCCGTTCACGTCCGGCGATGCCGTTCCGGACCCGGGCGCGGCGTACGGACTCGCCAAGCGGGCGAACCAGCTGCGTGTGCGGCATGCGAGCCAGGCGTGGGGTGCACGCGGCGGACGTGTCAACAGCGTCAGCCCCGGCGTGATCTCGACCGCGATGGGCCAGCAGGAGCTCGACGGTGAATCCGGCCTGTACATGCGGGCGATGATCGACGCCTCCGGCACCGGCCGGATCGGGACCCCGACGGACATCTCGAACGCGGTGGCCTTCCTGCTGAGCCCGGAGGCGTCGTACGTCTCCGGGACGGACCTCCTCGTCGACGGCGGCGTCATCGGTGCCGTGACGACCAACCCGCCGTCGATGCTGATCGATGCGATCAGCGCGCTCCGGTGACGCGAGCCGCCGCAGCGCTCCACGACCACGCGAACAAGGAGAAGAACAGATGACCACGGGTCAAGCAGTCCCCGTCCCCGCCTCGGTGAGCCCGCACGCACAGCAGTGGCTCTCGATCCCGAAGGCGGAGTCCACCTACCCGGCGCAGGACGACACCGCAGGGTGGCTCGCGATGATCGAGCAGGCCGACTCCGCCATCGCAACGCAGTTCACCAGTCAGCCACTGCCCGTGTCCACCGAGGACGAGACGATCGCCGGCGTGCCGGTCTTCGTCGTCACCGGCCCCGGCGTCGCTGATGACGACCGTCGGATCCACATCAACTTCCACGGCGGCGGACTGTTCATGGGTGGTGGCGCCGTCTGCCGTGCGATGACCGGGATCTCCGCACTCTCCGCCGGCCTGCGCACGTGGGGTGTCGACTACCGAATGCCGCCCCTGCACCCGTTCCCCGCCGCCCTCGACGACGCGATGGCCGTCTACCGTGCGGCGCTCGAGATCCGGGAGCCGCACGAGATCGTCGTCGCGGGTGGGTCCGCCGGCGGGAACATCGCCGCCGCGCTCCTGCTCCGCGCCAAGGACGAGGGCCTCCCCATGCCGGCAGCGCTCGTGCTCAACACCCCGGAGCTCGACCTGACCGAGTCCGGTGACTCCTTCGTCACCAATGCGGCGTACGACAACCTGCTCAGTTCACTCCGCGAGGTGAACGAGCTCTACGCGGCCGGGCAGGCGCTCGACGAGCCGTACCTCTCCCCGCTCTTCGGCGACGTCACCGGCTTCCCGCCCACGTTCCTCAAGACCGGTACCCGCGACCTGTTCCTCTCGAACACGGTCCGCATGCACCGCAAGCTCCGCAACGCGGGCGTCGAAGCAGAGCTGCACGTCGGCGAAGCGATGCCACACGGTGGGTTCGGCGGCGCGCCGGAAGACCAGGAACTCGACGCGGAACTCCAGCGGTTCCTGACACGCCACACCGCACAGCACTGACACGCCGGGGCCCGTCGGCCGATCCGGGTCGACGGACCCCGTCATGGGCGGCTCGCCCCACAGCGCACGCGACACCCACGTCGGCGAGACGACCGTCTCGTCGCTCGAATTCGAAGAGGAATACAGATGGACTTCTCGGAGTACAACGGCAAACGGGTCATCGTCACGGGCTGCTCGTCCGGCATCGGTCTGGCAACGGCGCGAGCGCTCGTCGGACTGGGCGCAGAGGTGCACGGCGTGAGCCGCCGGAAGCCCGACCTCGAACTTGCCGCGTTCGACTCGGTGGACCTCGGCGACCCGGACGCGATCCGGAGGGCCTTCGCGGACCAGGACGCGCCGGTCGACGCACTCTTCAACTGCGCCGGACTCGCGCCGATGTTCCCAGCGCACGACGTGCTGCGGGTCAACTTCCTCGGGACACGACTCCTCACCGAACTCGTCGTCGAGCGGATGCCTGCGGGATCCGCCGTCGTCAGCACCTCTTCCGACGGCGGCGCCGCGTGGCGGAAGCGGCTGCCGTTGCTCTCGGAGTTCGTCGCGATCGACTCGTTCGAAGCCGGCGCGGCCTGGTACACGGAACACGAGGAACGAGCCGGCCACGCGTACGCCTTCGGGAAGGAAGCGCTCAACCTCTGGTCGATGCAGCAGTCGACGACGCTCATCGCTCGCGGGATCCGGGTGAACACCACCACCCCGGGCGCCGTCCGAACACCCATGCTCGACGTCATCGAGGAGACCTACCCGAAGGAGCTGTCGGCCGCGACGGCGCAGCCGATCGGTCGTGAGTCGACCGCCGAGGAGCAGGTCCCGCCGTTGCTCTTCCTCAACAGCTCGGCTGCCTCCTACGTCAACGGCACCGACCTCGTCGTCGACGGCGGCTTCGGCGCCATGGAGTCGGCCGCTGGGCATCTGTTCAACGTCTGAACCGACGTCCTGCGTCTGGACTGACAGAAGACGGCCGGGCGGCGAGGAACGAACCGTTCCTCGCCGCCCGGCCGTCGTCGTGGCGTCCGGACCTGCCTCAGCCCTCGGTGAGCAGTCCCGCCGGCACGGCCTGGTCGAGCTCGTCGAGCGTCCACAGCGCACGGAGGTCGTCGTCCTTCAGGATCGACGCACCGTCCACCGGGTCGGTCCACCGGGTCACCTTCGACCCCGTGACACCGAAGACCTCACCGGTGACGTCCGCCGCGGCGTCCGAGCAGAGCCATGCGAGCATCGGCGCGATGAGCTCGGCCGGCGGGAGGTGGAAGCTACCCATCTCGTCCTCCGGGACCCCCTGAGCCCGGAGCGCGTCCTCCATGTCGTCCTTGTACAGGTCGAACGTGCGCGTCCCCGCCGACGGCGCGTACGAGTTGAACGTCACGCCGGTGCCGCGGTACGTGTTCGCCAGGTCGTGCGAGAAGCCGATGCTGCCGTTCATGACGACGGCACCGAGCGGGCTCGTCTGGGTCCCGCGCGCGATCTCCGACGTCGCGAAGAGCATGCGCCCCCAGCCGCGCTCGACCATCGCCGGGACAGCCGCACGGGCCAACCAGAACTTCTGACCGAGGTAGAGGTCGACCATCTTGCGCCACGACGCGTCGTCAGCCTGGATGCCCGACAGTGCTCCCTTGACGAGCGCGCCCGCGTTCGCGACGACGATGTCGCAGGCGCCGAACGTGTCGACCGCGGTGGCCACGACCTGTTCGCATCCCTGCGGATCGGCGATGGAGTCGTAGTTGGCGACGGCTGACCCGCCGGCGGCGAGGATCTGGGCGACGGTGTCGTCAGCGGCCTGCGAGCTGACGCCCTCACCGAAGGCGCTCGTACCGAGGTCGTTCACGACGACGTTCGCCCCCTCGGCTGCCAAGCGGAGCGCGACTTCCTTGCCGATGCCGTTCCCGCTACCGGTGACGAGTGCGGTTCGTCCTGCGAGTCGAGGGGTCATGACCTGTTCCTTCGTTCGATCGGGGGTCGGAGGTTGCCGGCCCGGTGCGATCGCCCTGTGCCCGCGGATGCCGTCCTCGAGCGGTGCGATCGCGCATCGAGTCTCGCACTCAACGAGACAAAAAGTCTCGAAACTGGCTGGTAGTCCACTGTGGTCCACGGCGCGAGTGTTCCCTCGTCAGTCCGCTGGCTCGAGCACTCCGCGGAACACGAGCTCTGCGAGTTCGACGACGAAGGTGTCGTCCAGTTCCTGCCGCGTCAGGATCCGGTACAGCAAGCCGCCGACGATCGTCTCCGCGACGGTCTCGACACCGGAGCCGGGTCGGACCTGACCGGCCCGGACGGCTGCCTCCAGCCGTCCGACGAGCGCTTCCTGGGTCGCTCGGGCCTGCTCCTGGTAGTGCGCGGCGACGGCGGTGTTCTCCGCCGCCGCGGCCGTGATCGCCCGCGTCAGCGACGCTGCGGCCGGCACCCGGCTCTGCTCGGCGAACGCTCGGATCCATGCGGTGATGTCGCGACGGACGTCACCGGTGTCGGAGGTGGTGAGGACCGGGCGGACGATGTAGCCCTCGACGAGGCAGTCCGCGACGAGTTCGCTCTTCGACGGGTACCACCGGTAGATCGTCTGCTTCCCCACGCCGGCCGCCGTCGCGATGCGATCGATCGAGAGTCGGTCGTAGCCGTGCTCGGTGAGATCGTCCCTCGTGGCCAGCAGGATGGCTCTCCGAGATGCTTCGCTCCGTGCGCGACCGACTGCCATGACTGCGATCCTGGCAGACACACCCCGTCGGGGTGCCTTCCGGTCGGTTCACTCCGGACCGCGTTCGCGGAAGCGTCGCACGCGCAGGACCGCGTCGTCGAAGGTCGAGTCGTCGAGCGAGACCGTCGGGATGTCTGGGTGCGCCGCCGCGAAGAGCGCGCCGGTCGTGTGCCCCGGCGGGAGTTGCAGGGTCAGCGTCGTCCCGAGTTCGGCGAGCAGGTCGGTCGAGTCCCGCCACAGCACCATCTCGGCGACACCGGCGGCGAGGTCCGCACGGACTCGAGCGCCGGAGACAGCGACCCGGGCGGTCGATGCCGCGATGTAGCGCGACCGGGGCCGCCGATCAGGGACGGTCCCGAGGACGGCGGCGACGGCTTCCGACACCGGATGCATGAGGGCGCAGTGGGACGGCACCGCGACGTCGAGCCGGCGTGCTTCGCGCGCGCCGAACCCCGGTGCCCGCGTCGCCGCACGGGCGAGTGCCTCGTCGCTGCCCGCGAGGACGATCTGGTCGGCGGAGTTCTCCATCGCGACGAACAGTGCATCCTCGGCACGGACCGCCGCGACCAGGTCGTCCGCGCTCCGGCGTGTGAGTCCGATGACCGCCATGAGCCCGTACCCGGACGGGTGGAGCTCCTGCATCCGGCGCGCTCGGACGGCAACCGCGCGGGCACCTTCCGACACAGTCAGGACGCCGCTGCTGACGGCTGCGCCGAATGCGCCGATCGAGTGACCTGCCACGACGTCGGCTCGGATGCCCGCTTGGTCGAGCAACCGATCGGTGGCGACACCGACGGCGAACAGCCCGACCTGTGCCGCGTACGTCGACGTCAGCGCCTGGGCCGAGTCGAGGTCGTGGACGTCTTGGCCGATCGTGTCGCTGATCGTGTCGAGTGTCGAGCGGACGACCGGTTCGTCGGGGAGCGCAGCGATCATGCCTGCCCGCTGCGACCCTTGGCCTGGGAACAGGAAAACGATCATGCCGACCTCGCCGGAGACCACGGGTCCGCGGTCAGGATCGGGCCCGCCGGGGTCCGGACGACCACCTGTGCGAGGCTCCTGTCCGCCCATTCGGTGAGTGCGACGGCGCCGGCTCCTGTCTCGAGGAGGCAGTCCACTCGGGACGGGAGCGCGGTGAGGAAAGCGGCGATCTCCACTGCTTCGGCGCGGGGCATCGGGTCCGGGGTGCGAACGACCATGTCCAGGTCACTGGTCCGGTGAACGACGGGCACGCCGGTGGCGAGTTCGAACCCCGCGGACCCGGTGGGACCCCATGCGCGGTGATCAAGCAGGGTCTGCGCGGCCCGGGCGACGGCGGAGATCGTCTGTGCGAGGGCTGGGTTGGTCGCCATGAGCGGTGCGCCGTCGATGAGCGTCTCCGGCGCCACGCTCCGGACGACGTCGGACGACCGGATGTCGAGCGCTCGTCGTTCGTCTCGTGTCCGACCGCGCACCCCCAGCGGGATCGTCCCCGGCGGTGTGTCCGCTCGCCGTACGACGCCCCACGCATGCCCGTCGCTGCGGTCGGCCCAGGCGGGGAGCCGGTGGTCGTCCGCACGGAACAGGACGAGGTCGTGCGTCCGCAGGTCGGGTCCCGTGCTCAGCGCCATTGCTCGGTCATCGCCGCCCACACGGCGCGGGTCGCTGCGCGTCGGTCACCCGCCTGCTGCACCGACCAGCGGGCCTCCAGCGAACGGTTTCCGTCGCGTGCGCGCTCGACGGCGTTGTCCAGGCGTGCCCGGACGACCGTCACGTCGTCGTCCGAAGGGTCGTCGGCATCAGCGACCGCGATCAGGTCGTCGCAGAGCCCCAGCGTCGCCCAGTCCCGGACGTCGTACGACAGCGGCGGTACGTCGAGGGCGAGCGCGTCCAGTTCCTCGATGCTCCGTCGGGTGATCCGCGCTGCCGCCGGCTTGTGCATGGCATGGATCTCGACGCCGGGATCGTCGAGGGCGAGGATCTGGTTGGCCTGCAGACCGTGCGCGAGGAACCCGCCGGAGAGTGCGGTCCCGACGACGAGCGCGACGACGGGATGGCCCGCAGCTCTCGCCGTGGCGTACGCGTCGACGGCCGCGGCGAGGTGCAGGTGGAGCCCGACCATCTCCTCCAGTCGGCCGTAGGCCTGACTCGGGAGGTCGACGACCGCGATGATCGGCCGCTTCTGCGTAGCGGGGAGCGCTCCCGCCGCTGCGACGATCGACGTGACCCGCTCGGCGAGGGCGAGGCTCTCGACGAGGCCGACCTCGCCGTGACGCGCTCGGAGGAAGGGGCTCGTCGGGTCGGGCACCACGGACAGGAGGGTCGCATCGCCTCCGCCGAAGCGGGCCTGCGCTTCGAGGACCGTCGGTGCGATCCGGTCCGGCGCGCTCGTGGCCAGGGCCGTGAGCCAGCGGTGTCCACGACTCCGGTGCTGCACAGGTTCCACGTCCGGCGCCGCGGACGGGCGGCTCGCCCTCGGGGCGTCCCGGAAGCGGTCGGGAAGCGCGGCCGGGAACGGCGGGTCCGTCGGGTCCACGGCGGCCAGGCGGTCGCGGAGGACGTCGAGGGCTCGCGAGGCGGGGACGTCGACGGGTCCCGCGGCGATCGCCGAGGCCACTGCCCGGCGGATCGTCTCCGTGTCGTCGGCGATGAGTTCGTCGGCTTGGCCGAGCGCGTGTCGCTGCGCGCCACCGTCGATCGACCACACCAGGGCGCGGTCGGACGCATCGAACTCTGCGATTCCGCCCTCGGATTCGATGACCTCGGGGCCGTTCAGTCCGAGCCGGGCTTCACGCGTCATGATGACGGTGGAGCACAGGCCGCCGACGATGCTCATCCCGCCGAAGCTCCCGAGGCCTCCGGCGATGACCGCCACCACCGGCTGCTCGGCGCGGAGCTCGAGCACCGCGGCGCAGGCCTCGGCGACCGCGGCGAGACCGAGGTTCGCCTCCTGCAGGCGGACGCCGCCGGTCTCGAGGAGCAGCACGGCTGCTGTCGGCCGGCCCGCGCGGCTCTCCGACGCGGCCTTCGTGAGGGCGGCGGTGATCTTCGCCCCGGAGACCTCGCCGATGCCCCCACCCTGGAACGCCTGCTCGATGGCGATGACGACCGTGCGGGATCCCTCGAGCGTCCCGAGGGCGACGACGACGCCGTCGTCGGCGGCGGGAACGACTCCTTGCCGTTCCAACCACGGAGACTCGAGGTGGTCGAACGGGTCGAGGATCTCGCGTGCAGATCCTCGATCGAGGAGGGCGAAGGCCCGCGATCGGGCATCCCGTTCGATGAAACTGTCGCGCTGCACGTACTGCATGACGTCGTTCATGCGTCGACCTCCTGATCACCGGTGGCTTGGTCGAGCGCCTGCAGGAGGCGGATCGAGACCATCGCGGGAGTTGCCCCGAAGTCGTTGATCTCGATGGTGCCCGTCAACCGGTAGCGGGCGAAGAACCGGTGCAGCACGTTGCGCCAGACGTCGTCGAAACCGTCGACGCTGGTGCGCACCTGCACCGTTGCGGCGGCCGTGGGGCCCGGGACGACGAGGACCTCGAGGTCTCCGGAGCCGACGACGCCGACATGGGCCCGACGGGTCGCCGGGCGGTCGCCGGGGAATTCGAATTCAAAGGTGCGCATTGGCGAGCTCCAGGTTGGCGGACGAAGTCGAGATGGACGGACGGGACAGGGAGTCGACGAACATGGCCCCGGCGAGCAGGTCTGCGCTCCCGCCCGGTGAGAGGCGTCGACGATCTGCTTCGTCGGCGAAGCGGTGCAACGCGACGCCGAACCGTGGTGCGTCGAGCGTGCGTCGCGCGAGACGTTGCATCCACCGCAGACCGTCGGCACCGCCCCGGTGGAGGATGCAGGTGTCATCGACCGTGGCGATGAGCGCGAGCAGCGCGCGCAGCCGTGCGGTCTCGTCGGTGGCCCCGCCTGCGCGAGCACCGCGGAGCATCGGGAGCGCGACGTGGACGATGTGCGGGAACCCCGCGACGGCTTCACCGACGGCACCGCCCACCCCGTACCGTCGGACCGCTCGTTGCCCGTGCGAGGAGGCGCGCGGTGGGCCGGCACTGTCGGGGCGTCGTGCGAGCTCCGCGGCGAACGCGACTGCGCCCGACGCCGAACCGGTGGCGCCCGCGCCGGTGGCCAGCAGGCCGATCGTCCAGAGTGCGCCGCGGTGCGTGTTCACGCCCCCGGTGGTCTCGAGCATCACGCGCTCGCCCTCCCGTCCGAGCGCGCCGACCTCGTCGCGGAGCAGCTGCCCGGGCGCCGAACCGGATCCGGCGTGGGCCAGGGCCTCGAACGTGTCGAACAGGCTCTCGGCGGAGCGCAGGAGCATCGCCAGGTCCATGTCGGTGTGCCCGCCGGTTCCTCTGCGGTCCACGAGTCCGGGCTTCGGTGTCAGGAGCGCCTCGGTCATGATCGCTTCGACTGCGGCGGTCGCGATCATCGTCGGCGTCAACGGTCGGGTCATCGGTTCAGAAGTTCCGGAAGCGGGCGGGCGGATCGTACAGTCCACCGGACCACGCCTCGAGGTCGCCGATGCTCTTCGCGGCGAGGAGCGACCGGTCTGCTCGGCGGACGTCGACGTCGAGGTCCTCCGGGAACGCGACGACGCCGTCACGGCGGAGACGTTCCGTGACGTCCGGATCGGCCCGGAGTCCGATCGGCGTAGCACCGGCCACTGCGGAGATCGCCTCGCGACGTTCGGCGACGCTCGCCGCCTTGTAGAGGTACGCGACCCCCTCCTCGGTCACGACGTGGCTGACGTCGTCGCCGTAGATCATCACCGGTGCCAGCGGCATGCCCGCCTGCGCGCCCACGTCGACGGCGTCGAGACGATCGACGAACGTCGGGGTGCCGCCGGCCTTGAAGGTCTCGACCAGCTGCACGACGAGCTTCTGCCCTCGGCGGTTCGCACCGTCGCCCGACGCGAGGTCCAGCCATGCGGCGCTGCCGTGGCGTCGCCCGTGCGGGTCGTGACCCATGTTCGGCGCACCGCCGAACCCGGCGAGCCGACCCGCCGTCACCGTCGACGAGTTCCCGTCGCCGTCGATCTGGAGCGACGAGCCGATGAACATGTCGATCGCGTACTGGCCGGCGAGTTGGGCGAGCACCCGGTTCGAGCGGAGGCTGCCGTCGCTGCCGGTGTAGAACACGTCGGGTCGTGCCGCGACGTAGCGCTCCATCCCGGGTTCGCCACCGAAGCAGTGGACGGATTCGACCCATCCGCTCTCGATCGCCGGGATCAACGTGGGGTGCGGGTTCAGGACCCAGTGCTTCGCGATCCGGCCACGGAGCCCGAGTTCCTCGCCGTACGTCGGGAGCACGAGTTCGATCGCCGCGGTGTCGAATCCGATGCCGTGGTTCAGGGACGCGACCTCGTGCCGCTCGTAGACGCCGCGGATCGCGATCATCGCCTTGAGGATCTCGACGCGGCCGATCTTCGCCGGGTCACGTGTGAACAGCGGCTCGAGCTTGTACGGCCGAGGGCTCTGGATGACAACGTCGACCCAGCCGCCCGGGATGTCCACCCGGGGGAGCTCGTCGACGATGCGGTTGACCTGCACGATGACGATGCCGTCGTGGAACGCGGTGGCCTCGACGATCGTCGGGGTGTCCTCGGTGTTGGCGCCGGTGTACAGGTTGCCCGCTGCGTCGGCCGCTTCCGCGCAGATGAGCGCGACCCGCGGCGCCAGGTCGACGAACATGCGCGCGTACAGCTCGACGTACGTGTGGATCGCACCGATCGAGACCACACGGTCCTCGACGAGCTGTGCGAGCCGGAGGCTCTGTGGTCCGGCGAAGGCGAGGTCGAGCCGAGACGCGATGCCGCGCTCGAAGACGTCGAGGTGGGCGGGGAGACTGACCGACGAGATCAGCAGGTGCAGGTCGTGGAGGCGAGCGGGGTCCACCTCGGCGAGTGACTGTGCGAGGAAGTCGGCCTGCTTCTGGTTGTCGCCTTCGAGCGACACCCGGTCGTGCGGCCGGATCAGGGTCGTCAGGACGTCGTCGATCCTGCCGGCATCGACGAACTTCGTCCCGGCGCCGAGTCCGAGCTGCGCGAGTCGGAGCTGCTTCTCTGCCCGGCGGGTGGACCACTGAGGGCGCGAATCGGTCATGGATCCAGCCTGGGGCGGAGGCCGGGTTGCGTCCACCCCCGGCAACGATGTCTCATTCATTCATGAATGAAGGACGAGCGAGCTCGCTCGCCCCGGCGCTGGCGCAGCTGGCTGCGTTGGCCGTCGAGGGTACGGTGACGAACGCGGCCGCGCGCAGCGGCACGAGTCAGCCCACGCTGAGCCGGGCGATCGCGGCGTGGGAACGCGATCTGGGGTTCCCGATCGTGACACGGTCCGGCCGTCGCGTCGCGCTCAGCGAGCAGGGCCGGGTGCTCGCCGCCGCTGCAGCTGACGCGCTGGACACCATCGACGATGCCCTGCGACAGGTGCGCGGCGAGTCGGCCCGGCCGACGTTGACCGTGGGGTTCCTCCGATCGCTCGGTCCCACGGTCGCCGGCGAGCTCATCACGTCCTTCCTGCGTGGCCGACCCGACGTGGTCGTCGTCCACCGGGAGGGCTCCAGTGCGGAACTCGCCGACGCGCTGGCGGAGGGTCGGATGGACATCACCATCACAGCGCCCCGGCCGCCGGAACGCCTCGGGTGGATGCCGCTCGGTCGGCAGGCCCTGGTGCTCGTCGTGCCCGCCGGTCACTGGGCAGCGGGGCGGGAGGACGTCGCCCTCGCCGACGTGCGCGGTGAGGCATTCCTCGCGCTCGACCGTCGGTTCGATGCCCGTCGCCGAGCCGACGCACTCTGCGCATCGGCGGGGTTCGCAGCGCGCATCGTGCTCGAGGCGGACAACCTGCTCACTGTCCGCGACTACGTCGCAGCCGGCATGGGCATCGCCGTGCTCCCCGCCGATGCGACGCCGAGTGCGCGGACGAAGTCGGTGCTGATCCGATCCGATGACGCGTCGCGGTCGTTCGGGTTGGCATGGGACCCGCACCGGCTCCCCGACGACGGGCGGGACCTCATCCGGCACGCGGAGACGGTGTCGGCGAAGTACCCGGGATGGGCAGACGTCCTCGGCTGACGAGTCCTCAGGCGTTGAGGAGCCGCTCGATCTCGACCGCGATCGCAGCCATCCCCGCGCCGTTCGGGTGGAACGACCCGCCGGTGCGCTGCATGTCCTGGTGGAATGGCTGCACCCACGGTGCGACCGACCCGAGGGCGTGCGCGGTGCTGATCGCCGACGCGCGGACGAGCTCCGCGCCGGTCCTGGCCGCGGCGTCGGCGAACACCCGGACGATCGCGTCCTGGATCTTGAAGAACCGGTCCAGCTCGTCGGCGGTGAACGTCGTGGCGGCGGGGGTGACGTCTCGGTCGAGGACGGTGAGGTAGTCCACGAGGACGATCCGCGCGGCCGGGGCCGCCTGACGGACACGCTCGATGACCGACACGAGGCCCGAGGTGGCCTGCTCGACGGCCGCCGGAGTCGGAGCAGGGATCCCGTCGGTGAACATCTGCCCGAGCAGCGAGGCCATCTGGCCGTCGGGCTCGGCGTGCGACCACGCGCTGTACAGCATGGCCCCGGCGAACTGCAGGTCGTTCCCCCCTGCGGTGATGGTGACGACGTCCGCATCTGCGGGCACCCCGTCGATCTGCGGCGGGAACGAGACGCCCTCCGCGACCTGCTGCGGGGTGTCGATGACGTTCGCGGTCGTCGCGCCGGACACCGTGAGGTCCACCAGTTCCGCGTCCAAGAGATCCGCGAGCTGGTGCGCGTAGTTGTTCCCGGATCGCATGGCCGCTCGGTCGACGACCGGTTCGATGTTCGGACCGGCTGCGAACGAGCTGCCGAGGGCGGCGATGAGCTGGTAAGTAGGCACGTCGCCATGCTGCCAGCAGCAGCTGGAATCGGGAACCGGCCGTGATGCAGGAATGCATGAAGGACGCACTGGAGGCGCGGTGCCAGGCCGCACCGCGCCTCCAGTCCGTCAGCTGGTCACGTCGTCAGGCGACCATCACCTCGTCGACGTGGCGCGCGCGCCACTGCTGGAGGACGTCCCGGAAGACGACGGGGCCGGGACCGAAGGAGGTGTTGCCGGACGTCGCGCTGCCCTCGCGGTTGTAGTAGCCGGGCGTGCACTCGGCGCGGAAGTCGTCGTTGTCGATCGCGCGGTCGGCGATCACCCGGACCCACGCCTCCTGCGCCGCTTCCGTCGGTTCGACGTACCGGGCGCCCTCGGCACGGGCGATGCGGACGAGTTCCGCGATGTGTTCGGCCTGGTCCTGCAGGATGTGCACGAAGTTGACCGAGTTGGCGTTCTGCAGGGGACCGAGCTGGAACAGGTTCGGGAACCCGTGTGTCGTGAAGCCGTGCAGCGTCCGAGGGCCGCGCGCCCACGCCTCAAGCAGCGTCGTGCCGTCCCGCCCGTACACGGGGAGCGTGCCGGACAGCACGCCGGAGACGCCGACCTCGAACCCGGTCGCGAAGACGACGCAGTCGACGGCGTACTCGGTGTCGCCGACCACGACGCCCGTCTCGGTCATGCGCGTGATGCCGCCGGCGTCGGCGGTGTCGACGAGCGTGACGTTCGGTTCGTTGAACGCCTGCAGGTACAGGTCGCTGAACCCGGGCCGCTTGCACATGTACCGGTACCAGGGCTTGAGGGCCTCGGCGGTCGCCGGGTCCTCGACGACCTCGTCGACGCGCGCACGGAGCTCGTTCATCTTCTGGAAGTCGAGCAGCTCGTCCAGACGCTCTCGCTCGGCCGGTTCGACGGACTCGTCGACCGTGCCCGTGATCATGGTGCGCTGGATGCGTGCCGTCTCGGTCCAGCCGTCCTGGGTGAGGTCCTCGTCGACCGGGGCGCCGGAGATCGTGCGGATGAAGTTCTCCTGGCGTTCCCGCTGCCACCCGGGGCGCAGCGAGGCCGCCCACTCCGGGTCGGTCGGCCGGTTGTCGCGGACGCCGATCGTCGACGGGGTGCGCTGGAACACGAACAGGTGCTCCGCGTCGCGCGCGACGTGCGGGACGACCTGGATGCCCGTCGCACCGGTGCCGACCACGGCGACCCGCTTGTCGGCGAGCCCGCTGAGTCCGCCGTCGGCGTTCCCGCCCGTGTAGCCGTAGTCCCAGCGGCTGGTGTGGAAGGTGTGCCCCTGGAACGTCTCGATCCCGGGGATGCCGGGGAGCTTCGGCTCGGTCAGCGTGCCCGAGGAGGTGATCACGAAGCGCGCGCGGAACCGGTCGCCGCGGTCCGTCGAGACGTCCCAGACCGACGTCTCCTCGTCCCAGCGGAGCTCGGTCGCGCGGGTCTGGAACAGGGTGTCGCGGTAGAGGTCGAACGTGCGTCCGATCGCCATCGCGTGCTGGCGGATCTCCTCTCCCGGGGCGTACCGCCACTTCGGGACGGTGCCGACCTCCTCGAGCAGCGGCATGTACACGTAGGATTCGATGTCGCAGTGGATGCCGGGGTAGCGGTTCCAGTACCAGGTGCCGCCGAAGTCGCCGGCCTCGTCCATGATCCGGATGTCCTCGACGCCGGACTCGCGGAGCCGTGCCGCGGTGACGAGCCCACCGAAGCCACCACCGATGACGAGCACCTCGACGTCGGTGGTGATCGGCACACGGTCGACGCGCGCCGTGTAGGGGTCCTTGGCGTAGTAGCCGAACGAGCCGGCCGCCCGGCGGTACTGCGAAGCGCCGTCCGGGCGGATGCGACGATCGCGCTCCTGGCGGTACTTCGCTCGGAGCGCGTCGACGTCGATCTGCTCGGCGAGCCGGTCGGCTTCGGTCTGGACAGCGGTGGTGGAGTCGGTCATGGAGTCCTCTCGATTACTTAACCCAACGCTAAGTACCCGCGCTCGGTGAAACCTGGCAGCGTCCGCCGTACCCTGAGGAGGTGGCCCAGACGGACGACGAGCGCGCGGTGCTCGAGCGACGGATCGCGACGATGACGTCCCGGTTCGAGAACGGTGCCCTCGCTGCGATCGTCGAGCCGCTGCTGTCGCTCGAGCTGACGATCCAGCAGCTCAAGGTCCTCACCGTCCTCGTCACCGCTGACACCGGCACGACGCTGACGGCGCTGGCGTCGTCGTTCGACGTGTCGCTCGCATCGATGTCGGGCATCGTCGACCGCCTCGTCGCGCAGGGCGTCACCGAGCGGGTGACGGACACCGACGACCAGCGCGTACGACGGCTCCGCGCGACCGGTCGTGGCCGGGAGGCCGTGCAGCGACTGATGGCCCGCCGCCCCGAGTACGGCGTCGCCGTCATCGAACGACTCGCGCTCGACGACCTCCGCGCGCTCGACCAGGGAATGCGCGCGGTCGAGCGTGCCATGGAGCGGTGAGGAGCTGAACACCGGTTCCCCGGATCGGGACATCAGCGAAGATGGACGAATGGTCGCCACCGTCGTCGCGCTGCCCGGAACGCTCTGCCCGCCGGAGATCTTCGATCTGCTCGACCGTGAACTCGGCGATGCGGTCGACGTCGACGTCGTTCCGTGGCTGACCGGTCCCGGCCCGTGGACGGTGTCGGACATCGCCCGGACCGTCGCCGGCCGGATCGAATCCCGAGCCCTCGGTCCGGTGTACCTGTGCGGGCACTCCACCGGGGGCGCCATCGCCCTCGAACTCGCGCTCGAGCGTCCCGATCTCGTGGCGGGGCTCCTGCTCATCGGAACGGGTGCGAGCATGACCGGACACGGCGATGTCGACGCGATCATCCGTCGGGTCGACGTCGACTGGGGAGCATCCCTGCGTGCCGACGTCCTGGACCGCTCGTTCGCGGAGCCGCTCCCGCCGGAACTGCGGCGCCGTTGGCTCACATGGTCGGACGCGGTTCGTCAGGACGCCGTCGCGACCGTGCTCGCCAGCCAGGCCGCGGTCGACTTCCGGCCCCGTCTCGCAGACCTCGCCGTCCCCACACATGTGGTGCACGGTGTCCACGACCGGGCCCGCTCAATCGCCGACGCTCGCGAGCTCGCAGCACTGATCCCCGCTGCCCGCCTCACCATGGTCGACGCCGGTCACTCGGCGATGCACGAGGCGCCGACGGAGGTTGCGAACGCCTTCCGTGCGCTCGCGGTCGATCCCAGCCCGAGCACCGTGTGATCGCTCGCGACCGTCTCGGTTGGCGGCGGTACGCTCGGGAGGATCACGACGCCGCGTCGCGACCGCTCGAGAGGACCCCGACCATGAAGGCTTCCGCGCTGAACCCGCAGCTCCGCTCGGTGTTCCGGTTCGCTCCGAACCCGCCCATCGGGCGACCGTGGCGGATCCGGCTGGTCCGGAGGGTGCTGGCGGCACTGCCGGAGGCGAAGCTCCCGGACGGCGTCACACGCGAGCGCTTCGACTTCCCAGCAGGCGGAGGAGTGCGGGTCTTCACGCCCGCAGGCGGCGGCACCGGCGCAGCGCTCCTGTTCGTCCACGGGGGTGGCATGGTGATCGGGAACGCCGCGCAGGAAGACGCGCGTCTCGCTGGCATCGCACACGATCTCGGCATCGTCACCGTCTCGGTCGAACACCGGCTCGCGCCGGAGCACCGGTTCCCGGCGCACCTCGACGACTGCTTCGAGGCGTGGCAGTGGGTGCAGCAGCATGCGGCCGACCGGGGCATCGACCCCGGCCGTGTGGCTGTCGGCGGGCAGAGCGCCGGCGGCGGCCTCGCCGCGTCGCTCGCCCAGCGCATCCGCGACGAACTGCCCGTGCAGCCTGCAGCGCAGTGGCTCTTCTGCCCGATGCTCGACGACCGGACCGCGGCCGATCGCAGCCTGGACGCGCTCGGCCACTTCCTCTGGAACAACCGGTCGAACCGGATCGGCTGGAGCGCCTACCTCGGGAAACACCCCGGTCGACAGGACCTCCCGCCGTACGCATCACCCGCGCGACGCACGGACCTCAGCGGGCTTCCCCCGGCCTGGATCGGCGCGGGCGACATCGAGTTGTTCTTCGCCGAGGACAAGGCGTACGCGGACGCTCTGCAGTCGGCCGGAGTCGAGACGACGTTCGAGGCCGTCGCGGGCGCACCGCATGCGTTCGAGTCGGTCGTGCCGAACGCACCGGTCGCGCGGGAGTACAGGCGTGGAGCCTTGAACTGGTTGGCAGACCGACTTGGCGTCAATGCGTCGCGCGAGGACACCGGCGACCATCGTGGCGCGGCAGGTTGAGCAGAGAGGTCACCAGCCCCGACAGTCCTACAAGGGCCTTCGGTGCCAGCACGACCTGACCCTCGGCTGGTTCGACCGACGGGTGGATTTCGAGCTCCCTCGGAGGCTTCGGGCGGACGTACTACGCGTGCGAGTCTTCGCTGACGTCGAGGACGTGCACGAGGGGTTCGCTGGGGCGCGAAAGGCGTCGAGAGCAGCCCGACCCGCAGTGGCTGCGGCCTCGGACTCAACAGGTGGAACGCGCTGCCGGCCATCGCCCGTAATCCTCCTCGGGATCATTCCGAGGCTCAGGCTCGGCTACAGCGGGGGCCGAACTGATCCTTCGAATGGTGCGCGGCTAACCAAAATCCCCGTCCGTTCAGAGCGCATCGCGTCCTCGAAGAATCAAGGTGCCGGACGGGTCCACATCAGTGGATCCGCCCGGCACCTTCGGGTGAACGTCAGCCCCGGACGTTGCGCGGGTCGTTGCCAGGGGCGATGGTGTCCTTTGCGCGGATCTGACCGTTCCGGCCGTGAATGTTCAGCTCGCCTCCGCCAGCGTTGCCGATGATCTGCCGGCCGCGGTCGATGGCCTCAGCCTGCGTGTCGGCGTGCGCGGAGGAACGGCTCGCGCCAGCGGCCTTCACGTCCCAGCCGCCCTTCGGGTTGGGGACGACGTTCCGGTCGTTGCTGTTCGTCATGGTGCTGGTCTCCTGTTCTGCCGCAGGGTGCGGCGGGTGCGGTGGTCGGCGGGCGTGATGACCCGCCGACCACCGGGAATGGGTTTGGTGCTCAGGCTCCGGTGGCGGTGCCGGCGTTCATCTGCACGTTCACGGCCGCGCGTTGCGCGTTGGCGTGGGATGCGAATGCTTCGCCGGACGCGGCGACCTTGTCGCTGGAGCGCGACGCCCGCCACCGCCACTTGCCTGCCGTGTCGAGGTACACGTCGTAGCGGGCGGTCGAAGCGCCGACCTTGAACGAAGAGGCCGCGCGCTGCGCGTTCGGCGCGGAGACGAACGTCTCTCCGGCCCATGCGACCATCTCGTTGTTCGCGGCGTACAGCCACCAGGACCACTGGCCGTTCCGAGTGGTGTTGATCGTAAAGCGGAGGGTCACTGTGCCCTCTCCTTTCAACGTGTGCAGGCATGAGAAGCCCTGCGAAGAGCGCCGTCATGCCGACGGCGGAGGAGAAACAGTCACGGTGCATGTGACTGTCATTCGGCGGAAAGCCGGAGGGCAGCGGAGCGGAGGGTGCGAATGTTCGACACGCCCACCAGGCGAAGCGAAACCCGCAACATGATGCGGTGCGCGACGCGTTTCTCGCTGCCGTGGGTACAGTGAGGCTCAACCGGTGCGGGTAGCCATCTGGTGACTCCAATCTGGTTCGCGAGACACGGTGAGCGCTTCGGCCTTGGAAACTTGGGCGCGCATCGTGTGCAGTGACAGCCCTCGACCGGAAGCCCCGGTCGGGGGTTTGTTCGTGTGCGGGCTGTGGAAGCCCTCACGTCAACAACGCTACATCTTGTGTCCGACATCAGCGGCGACCACAAGAGAAAGTGTTACAGCCGTGTAGTTCTCCACAACGTCCTCCACAGTGCCGACATGTCTGTGTACCCCGGATTTCCGCCAATTCTCGTCTATGCGCCGACACTTCTCCACACCATGTGGACGACTCGTTCCACCGGTGTGCACCCACCACGATCGGCGTGTCGAACGAGCAACCAGAGCGTCGCGGTGGCCAGCGAATGGGGTGACCGGCGCCACCGGTAGCTCCGTCGGGCGACGCGAGTCACCTGTGCTCTCCTCAATCACCGCCAGGAGCACTTCGGACAATGGGTCATTGAGGTCGAGGCCCACCGACCGCGGCTTGACGGCGGGCGCCGCGAAGGACGGAAGAACTGCCTGCAGCGTCATGATCAGGAAGGACGCGCCCACGTCATTGGGCAGGCGACGGGCACACGACCATCGCGCGCCGCGGGCTCGAGGGCGGCAGTAAACGCCTCCGGCTCGTACAAGTCATGGAGCAGGGCTCAGAGCTCTTTTCGGACGGACGTCGGCATCAGCCCTGTGGACGAAAGGTCGTCGGCATGGACAAGAGGAGCCAGGACTTCACACAGCTAGACCCTACTGCGGCATGTCCACGAACCGCGAGAACATCCCGTGGAACGCCACGGTGATGGTGTCCGTCGGCCCGTTCCGGTGCTTCGCCACGATCAGGTCGGCCTCACCCTGCCGCGGGTTGTCCTTCTCGTACGCCGACTCGCGGTGCAGCAGGATGACCATGTCGGCGTCCTGCTCGATCGACCCGGACTCACGCAGGTCGGAGATCGCCGGCTTCTTGTCGGCGCGCTGCTCGGGGCCACGGTTCAGCTGCGACAGCGCGATGACGGGGACCTGCAGTTCCTTCGCCATGAGCTTCAGTGCACGCGAGAACTCGGAGACCTCTTGCTGGCGGCTCTCGACCTTCTTGCCCGAGGTCATCAGCTGCAGGTAGTCGATGACGACGAGCTTGAGGTTGTGCTGCTGCTTGAGTCGACGGCACTTGGCGCGGATCTCGACCAGCGTCATGTTGGGGGAGTCGTCGATGAAGAACGGGGCGTCGTTGATGCGCCCACGGGTCTGCGCGATGGTGGTCCAGTCGCGGGAGTCCACGGTGCCCTTGCGCATGTTCTGCAGCGGCACGCTGGTCTCGGCGGACAACAGACGCATGGCGATCTCGGCGCGACCCATCTCGAGCGAGAAGAAGGCGGCGGTCTGGTCGTGCTTGATCGCGGCGGCGCGGCACAGGTCGAGCGCGAGCGTGGACTTACCGAGGGCGGGTCGAGCGGCGACGATGATCAGCTGTCCGGGGTGGAAGCCGTTCGTCAGGCCGTCGAGCTGTGCGAACCCGGTCGGAACACCGGTCATCTGGCCGTCGCGCCCCTTGGCGGCCTCGATCTCGTCGAGGGCGGCGGAGATGGCATCGGTCAGGGGGACGTAGTCCTCGGTCTGCACGCCGCCGGCGACGTTGTAGACCTCGGCCTGGGCGCTGTTGACGAGGTCGGTGACCTCACCCTCGGACGCGTAGCCCATCTGCACGATGCGGGTACCGGCGTCGACGAGGCGACGGAGGACTGCCTTCTCGGCGACGATGCCGGCGTAGTACCCGGCGTTCGCCGCGGTCGGCACCATGCTCGTCACGCTGTGCAGGTACTCGGCGCCGCCACCGCGGGACAGCAGTCCGGTCTTGGTCAGCTCGTCGGTGACCGCGATGACGTCGGTGGGCTCGCCGTGCGAGTAGAGCGACAGGATCGCGTCGAAGATGACCTCGTGCTTGGGGACGTAGAAGTCCACACCACGAGCGGTCTCGATGACGTCGGCGACGGCGTCCTTCGACAGCAGCATGCCGCCGATGGTCGACTGCTCGGCCAACAGGTCGTGCGGCGGGGTGCGTTCCATGCCGCGCTCCGCGTACTCCTGCGGTGCGGGCTCAAGATGCGCGATCGACACACTCTCTCCTCTGTTGAACGACGCAGGGCCGGACACGATGGTCCGACACCCGCAACGACTTTCTACCCCCAGCGACCGACATCCCCGAGTCGCTGGGCCAAGCTACGGCCGCAGAGTTATCCCCAACAAACGGCCCTGTGGATAACTCTGTGGACGAACTGCGGAACACGCCGGGATGCTGTGTGGAGAACTGTGGATGAACCTGTGGAAAGCGAGGCATGGGAACACACTTTCGACCGCTTGACCAGGGGTTTTCTCGTTCACACCATGTGTGGAAAAGTGGGGTTCAAGTACGCCTTGAAGGTTCCGATTTGACACGTTTCCACTGTGTAAAACGACTTGACAAGTGCCCCTCCTGTGGGAAGTGTTCTCGGTTCGTTCCCAGCAAGCCGGACCGCGCCTGAGAGGTAACCAGCCAGCCAAGCCGAGCCCGCCAACGCAACGACGGGCGGGCCTCCCGAAGGAGACCCGCCCGTCGTGGAGCGGAACGTCAGTGCTACTTGGCAGCGACGACCTTGAGCGAGATCACGGCAGTGATGTCCTCGCGCAGACGCACGGTGGCCTCGTGGTCACCGACGGTCTTGATGGTCGCGGGGACCTCGACCTTGCGCTTGTCGAGCGAGCCGACGCCCTGCGCCTGGACGGCGTCAGCGACGTCGCCCGGACGGACCGAGCCGAACAGACGACCGTCCTTGCCGGCCTTGACCGCCAGCGAGATGGTCGCGTTCTCGAGCTTCATCTTGAGGTCCTGTGCCTCTTCGATGGTGGCGAGCTCACGCGCGGTGCGCGCGGCACGGATCGACTCGACCTGCTTCTCGCCGCCCTTGGACCACGCGACAGCGAAGCCCTGGGGGATGAGGTAGTTGCGGGCGTAGCCGTTCTTGACGTCGACGACGTCACCAGCGGAACCGAGGCCGGAGACCTCGTGGGTGAGGATGAGCTTCGACATGTGTCGACCTCCGATCAGCGGCCGGAGCCGGCGTAGGGGAGGAGCGCCATCTCACGGGCGTTCTTCACGGCACGGGCGATGAGGCGCTGCTCCTGGACGGAGACGCCGGTGATGCGACGGGCGCGGATCTTTCCACGCTCCGAGATGAACTTGCGAAGGGTCGCAACGTCCTTGTAGTCGATGACGCCGACCTTGATCGACTTCGCGGGGGCGGCGTTCTTGCCGCCCTTGCCGCGAGGCTTCCGGCGGTCGCCGGTGCTCTTTCCAGCCATAGTGATTTGTCCTTAGAAGAAGAGTTGTGTGTCCGTCGGGACCAGGAGGATCAGAACGGGGTCTCGTCGTCGAAGTTGCCGCCGGGGGTGCTCCACACGTCGTTCGACTGTGCGTTGCCGCCGCCCTGCTGGCCACCCTGCGGGGACCACGGCTCGTCCGACTGGCCACCAGCGGAGGCGTTGCCGCCACCGTTGTTGTTCCAGCCGCCGTTGCCGCCGCCCTGCTGACCGCCGCCGTTGCCGCCGCCGACCTGGCCACGACCGCCGCCGCCACCCGCTGCGCGGGTGATCTGTGCGGTCGCGTACCGGAGCGACGGGCCGATCTCGTCGACCTCGAGCTCGATGCTCGTGCGCTGCTGACCCTCACGGTCCTGGTAGGAACGCTGACGCAGACGGCCCTGCGCGATGACGCGCGAGCCCTTCGTCAGCGACCCCGCCACGTGCTCGGCGAACTCCCGCCACACACTCGCGCGGAGGAACAGCGCGTCGCCGTCCTTCCACTCGTTCGCCTGACGGTCGAACGTGCGAGGCGTGGAGGCGATGGTGAAGTTCGCCACGGCGAGCCCGTTCTGCGTGTAGCGCAGCTCGGGGTCCGCGGTGAGGTTGCCCACCACCGTGATGACGGTTTCGCCGGCCACGGGTTACTCGGCGCTCGCGGTCGCGGCCTGGGACGCGTTGGCGGCCTTGCGGGCCGCACGTGCCTCGTCGCGCTGCTTCTGGGCGGCGACCTGCGCGATGCCCTCTTCGGCGCGGAGGACCTTCGTGCGGAGCACGGCCTCGGAGAGACCGAGCTGACGGTCGAGCTCCTTGGCGGCCTCGGGCGAGGACGTGAAGTCGACGACGGCGTAGATGCCCTCGGACTTCTTGGCGATCTCGTAAGCGAGCCGGCGACGGCCCCAGACGTCCACGTTGTCGACGGTGCCACCGTCGTTGCGGATGACAGCGAGGAACTTGTCCAGGCTGGGAGCGACGGTGCGCTCATCGATCTCGGGGTCGAGGATCGCCATCAGTTCGTACTGGTGCATGCGGAACCCACCTCCTCTGGTCTCAGCGGCCCCGGGCAGTTCCCGGGGCAGGAGGGTTGATGCATGTGCCACAGCGCGCAGACACGCGCCGGGCAACCTGCACAGACTACCCGACGGCCTGGAGGCGCGCCACCGGTCTGTGCAGAACCGTCGCGTCCGTCCGGCGGTCGCGTCCAGTGCGCCGGCGTCGCCTCAGGAGCCGGTCGCGCCCCGCGCGGCCCACCAGTCGCGCAGGCGCGCCTCGGCTGCGTCGGCCCCGAGCGGCCCGTCGTCCATCCGCGCCTCGAGCAGGAAACGGTAGGCCTCACCCACGGCGCGCCCCGGCGGGATGTCGAGGATCCGCATGATGTCGTCGCCGGTCAGGTCGGGCCGGATCGACTCCAGCTCCTCTTGCTCGGCGAGGACCTTGATGCGGTCCTCCAGGTCGTCGTACGCGAACGCCAACCGGTCGGCCTTGCGCCGGTTCCGCGTTGTCACGTCCGAGCGGGTCAGCTCGTGCAGCCGCTCGAGCTGCGGGCCGGCGTCGCGCACGTAACGGCGGACGGCTGAGTCGGTCCAGGCGCCCTCGGTGTACCCGAAGAACCGCAGGTGCAGCTCGATCAGGCGGGACACCGCGGCGATCGTGTCGTTGTCGAAGCGCAGGGCCCGGAGCCGCTTCTTCGCGAGCTTCGAGCCGACCAGGTCGTGGTGGTGGAAGCTGACGGCGCCGCCGGGCTCGAGCTTGCGCGTGGCCGGCTTGCCGATGTCGTGCAGCAGTGCCGCGAGCCGCAGCACGGTGTCCGGGGCCTCGCCCGCGTGCCGCTCGGCCTCGTACCCGATCGCCTGTTCGAGCACCGTCAAGGAGTGCTCGTAGACGTCCTTGTGGTGGTGGTGCTCGTCGATCTCGAGCCGCATCTCGGGCAGCTCGGGAAGGAACCGCTCGGCGAGGCCGGTGTCCACGAGCAGTCGGATGCCCGGCACGGGGTCGCTCGTGTTGAGCAGCTTGACGAGCTCGTCGCGCACCCGCTCGGCGGACACGATGTCGATGGAGTCGACGAGGTCCTCCATCGCGGCGCGGACGTCGTCGTCGACGGTGAACCCGAGCTGCGAGGTGAACCGCGCTGCCCGCATCATCCGGAGCGGGTCGTCGCGGAACGACACCACGGCGGCCTGCGGGGTGCGGAGTCGTGCGGCCAGCAGGTCCTCGACACCGCCGTGCACGTCGACGAGCTCGCGCGCCGGCAGCCGGAGCGCCATCGCGTTGACGGTGAAGTCGCGGCGGAGCAGGTCGTCCTCGATCGTGTCGCCGAACGCGACCTCGGGCTTGCGGGTCTCGCCGTCGTACACGTCGCTGCGGTAGGTGGTGATCTCGACCTGCTCGCCGCCGACCCGCGCGGCGATGGTTCCGAACTGGCGGCCGACGTCCCACGTGGCGCTCGCGATCGGTTCGACGATGCGCAGGATGTCGTCCGGACGGGCGCTCGTCGTGAAGTCGAGATCGGTGACGGGGCGACCGAGGAAGGCGTCCCGCACGGGTCCGCCGACCAGGGCCAGCTCGTGTCCGGCGTCGGCGAAGGCCCGAGCGAGGAGGTCGACGGGCTCGGTGGTGGCGAGTGCGTCGAGTCGTTCGACGGCCTGGGCAACGGACTGCATGACGGTGCTCATCCTCCCAGATCGAGGCCCCGAGTTCTCCACAACCCCGCGCGCACGGGACCTGTTCATGGTCGAGCCTCATACACTCGTGCTCGGCCCGAACCGACCCCGTGGCCCGCTTCCGTATGCACATCCTCCGCACCACGCTCGCCGCAGCCGCGTCGACCCTCGTCGCGCTCGGCCTGGTCGTCGCGCCCGTCAGCGCCCCGCACGCCGATGCTGCGACGGTCTCGTCGGCCAAGACCCACCTCGCTGATCCGGCTGCTGCCGATGCGGGCAAGGCCACGATCTCGGTCGCCCCCGCCAACCGTGGGATCGTGCAGCGCGACCAAGACCTCACCCTCTCGGTGACCGTCACGAACGACACCGACACCGCGCTGCCCGCCGGCACCGCCGAGTTCGACATCTTCCGTTCCGTGAGCACGCGGGACGTCCTCGCCGACTGGCTTGCCGACACCACCACGACCGGTTACCTCGGCGCCCCGATGGACTCGGTGGACATCCCGGAGGTCCCGGCGCACCGATCGGTCACCATCGACTCGGTCGAGATCGTCTCGGGCAACGTGGCACTCGGCGGGTACTCCTCGTTCGGTGCGCGACGCATCGCGGCCGAGTACACGGCCGGTGAGACCTTCGCCGTCGCCCGCTCCGCGATCACCTGGTACCCGGACTTCGAGCAGGTGCCGGTCAGCGTCTCGGTGGCGATGCCGGTGACGGTCCCGAAGTCCACGGACGGCATCCTCAGCGCGGCTGTCCTGGCCGCCGCGACCTCGGTGGACGGCACCCTCACGCAGCAGCTCGACGCCGCCGAGGACCACAACGTCGCCGTCGCGGTCGACCCCCGCATCATCGCCTCGATCCGGATCCTCGGCGAGAACGCGCCGTCCGCGGCGACCGCATGGCTCCAGCGCCTCGAGTCCCTGCGCAACGAGACCTTCGCGCTGTCGTACGCCGACGCCGACGTCACCGGGCTGCGCCAGGCCGGGTCGGACGGCATCCTCGCTCCGATCTCGCTCGACCAGTCCGTGAAGACCGAGAACTTCCCCGGCGCCGAGACCCCCGCACCGACCCCGACCGCGACGCCCGGCCAGACGACGACCCCGAGCAGCACCGCGTCCCCGAGCGACGACGCCACCACCGACGCCGGCTCGGGCGAGACCACGGAGACGCTGCCCACGACCGAGCAGCTGCTGGACTTCCCCTACTCGATGGACTCCATCGCGTGGCCGGCAGAGGGCACCGTGACCGCGGCCGATCTCACGGCACTGCAGCGGGCCGACAAGGACACCACCATCGTCTCGAGCGGGAACACCTCCGCCGGCGCGAACGCCACGGTCTCGGCGTCGGAGAAGATCGGTGACGACCACGTCCTGGTGTCCGACCAGTCGATGTCGTCCCTGCTGCGTGACGCCGCGACCGCACCGGACCGCCAGAGCTGGTCGTCGGCGATGTCCGAACTCACGGCGACGCTCGCCACCTCGGCGCGCGACGGCACCGCCACGGGGCCGATCCTGCTGACCCTCGGTCGCGACTGGCCCTCGGACTCCGCACGCCTCAGCCAGACCCTCGACGCCCTCGAGGGCACCGCCTGGGTGGCGCCCTCCGACCTCTCCACGGCGTCGAACGCCGTCGCCGGGTCACTCACGCTCAACAGCGCGTCCACCGGGGCCGGCCGCATCGCACAGCTCAAGCGCCTGGTGCAGGGCGAACAGGGGCTCTCCGCGTTCGCCACGATCCTCGACACCCCCGCCGAACTGACCGCACCCGCGCGCCTCCGGCTGCTCGCCATCGCGTCGAACGCGTGGCGGGGGGACAACGACGGGCTGACGGCCGCCGTCGACGCCCGCACGGCCGCCTGGGCGAAGCAGACCACCGAGGTCGGGATCGTCGACTCGAGCAGCCTGACCCTGCTCGGCGACCGGTCCTCGCTGCCGGTCTCCATCCGCAACAGCTCCGACTACCCGGTGACGGTGCACCTGGCCGTCCAGCCGTCGAACTCCGCCCTCCGGGTGGTCCGCAACGACATCGTCGTCGAGATCCAACCGGACTCGTCGACCCGAGCGACCGTCCCCGTGCAGTCCGTCGCGAACGGCAAGGTCGAGCTGACCATGTCCCTGTCGAGCCCGACCGGCGTCGCGATCGCCCAGCCGGCCACCGTCGAACTCAACGTCCAGGCGCAGTGGGAGACGGTCATCACCGCCGCCGCAGCGGTCGCCCTGATCGCGATCTTCGGCTTCGGCATCTTCCGCAGCATCCGGAAGCGCATCCGTCGTCGCAACGGCGAACTCGACGACGAGGACGACGACGACCCCAACCGCCCGCTCGCCGTGCAGCCGGGTGCGCCCGGCGCGCCCGCCTCGCCCGCGGGATCGGTCGCCGGACCGGGAGGCACGGATCACCGCGCCGAGGCACCCACCGCGTTCGCCGTGGCCGGCTCCGGCACGGCCGCTGTCGCGGCTCCTGGTGGCGACCGCCTGCAGGACGCGATCGCCCGTGCCGGGGCCGAACCGGGCCTCCCGTCCGACGCCCGTACCAGCCGCGTCGCGGACGCCCGCGACCCCGAGGAGCCGACCATCAGCGCCACCCAGCCCCAGCCCGACGTCGACGCGGAACCGGTCGCCGAGCGCAACCTGGGGCGTGCGAGTGCGATGCTCGCGGCGGGGACGATGGTGAGCCGGATCCTCGGTTTCGCCAAGACCTTCGTGCTCGCCTACGCCATCGGGCAGAACGCGAGTCCCTCTGCGAACGCGTTCGCCGTCGCGAACCAGCTGCCGAACAACATCTACGCGCTCATCGCGGGTGGCCTGCTGTCGGCCGTGCTCATCCCGCAGATCGTCCGCGCCATGAAGAACGGCACCGACGGCGGGCAGGCCTACGTCAACAAGATCGTGACGCTCGGCGGGTCGGTCTTCATCGTCATCACGATCGTCGCGACCGCACTGGCACCGCTCCTGGTCCGCCTGTACACGACGTCCTCGGACACCAGGGGTCCTGCTGCGACCGACCTCGCCGTCGCCTTCGCGTTCTGGTGCCTGCCGCAGATCCTCTTCTACGCGATGTACTCGCTGCTGGGGGAGGTGCTCAACGCCAAGCAGGTCTTCGGACCGTTCACCTGGGCGCCGCTGCTCAACAACGTCATCGCCATCGCCGGGCTCGTGGTGTTCATCGCCCTCTACGGCAGCGGCGGCAGCGCCGTCGACGACTGGACGCCGGCGAAGATCGCGCTCCTCGCCGGCAGCGCCTCGCTCGGTGTGTTCGCCCAGGCGGCGTTCCTCCCGCTGTTCTGGAAGCGTGCAGGGCTGTCGTTCCGACCGGACTTCCGGTGGCGCGGCGTCGGCCTCAAGTCCACGGGCACCGCTGCCGGATGGCTCTTCGCGATGATCCTGGTGACGCAGGTCGCCGGCATCGTGCAGTCATCGGTCGCGTGGAAGGGTCAGGGCGACGGACCCGGCAACGCGGTGCTCGGCAACGCGTGGCTCATCTTCATGCTGCCGCACTCGATCATCACGGTCTCCATCGCCACGGCGTACTTCACCCGGATGAGCCACGACGCCGAACGCGGTGACCTGGCATCCGTTCGACGCAACCTGTCGCTGTCCCTGCGCATCGTCGGACTCTTCACGGTCTTCGCGTCGGTGGCGCTGGTGGTCGTCGCGGTGCCGTTCGGTCGCCTGTACGAGGGCACGTTCGAGAGTGCCCTGCAGGTGGGCGCCGTCCTGGTCGCCTACATGCCGGGCCTGGTGCTGTTCAGCATGTTGTTCATCATCCAGCGCGTGTTCTGGGCCATGCACGACCACCGGACGCCGTTCCTGATGCAGTGCATCCAGTCGGTCCTGTTCGTCATCGGCGCCCTCGCGGTGTCGACGTTCCCGTCTTCCGTCATCGGCATCGGTGTGGCCGCGTGCACCACCCTCGCCGGGACCGCGCAGACGATCGTCGCCCTCGTCCTGGTGCGTCGGAAGCTCGGCAGCATCGAGGGCCCCGTCGTGACCCGCTCACACGTGCAGTTCGTCATCGCAGCGCTGATCGCCGGCGTGGTCGGCCTGTTGGTCGTCAACTTCTTCGGGGCGTTCTCCGCGGCCGGGTTCGCGATGTCCGACCGCACCGGGGCACTCATCACCATCGTCCTGACCGGCGCCGTCATGGTCCTCGTGTACTTCGGGGCGCTCGTCGTCACGAAGAACGGCGAGATCAAGAACGCCGTCGGCATGGTGAAGAGCAAGCTCGGTCGCTGACCGCACGCTTCCCGGACGTCGCGGAATGCCGCGCCGGTACCATGTGTTGACCCGGTCAGCACGCAACGGAAGGGCAATCAGGCATGCGCCAGCTCATCATCATCGGTTCCGGTCCGGCCGGGTTCACCGCCGGCATCTACGCCGCGCGCGCAGAGCTCAAGCCGCTCATCGTCGCCTCCAGCGTCGAGACGGGCGGGGAACTCACCAAGACCACCGAGGTCGAGAACTTCCCGGGCTTCCCCGAGGGGATCCAGGGACCCGACCTCATGATCAAGATGCAGGAGCAGGCCGAGAAGTTCGGCGCTGAGGTCCTGTACGACGACGCCGTCTCCGTCGACCTCGCCGGCGACGTGAAGAAGGTCACCGTCGGCTCCGGCGAGACCTACGAAGCCCTCGCGGTCATCTACGCGACCGGTTCGGCGTACCGCCACCTCGGCATCGCCGACGAAGAGCGCCTCTCGGGCCACGGTGTCTCGTGGTGCGCGACCTGCGACGGCTTCTTCTTCCGCCAGAAGAACATCGCCGTGGTCGGCGGCGGCGACTCCGCGATGGAAGAAGCGACGTTCCTCACCCGCTTCGCCGACAAGGTCACCGTGATCCACCGGGGGGACACCCTCCGCGCGTCGAAGATCATGCAGGACCGTGCCCACAACGACCCGAAGATCGAGTTCGCGTGGAACAAGGAGGTCATCGGCATCCAGGGTGACTCCGCAGTGACCGGCGTGACCCTCAAGGACACCGTGGACGGCACCGAGAGCGAACTCGCCCTCGACGGTCTGTTCATCGCGATCGGCAACGACCCCCGCGTGCACCTCGTGCACGGTCAGCTCGAGCTCGCTCCCGAGGGCACCATCGCCGTCGAGGGCCGCACGTCCAAGGCCGTCGGCGTTCCCGGGGTCTTCGTCGCCGGCGACGTGCTCGACCACACCTACCGCCAGGCCATCACGGCCGCCGGTTCCGGTGCGGTCGCCGCGCTCGACGCCGAGAAGTACCTCGCCGACCTCGAGGACACGCTGACCGACGCTGCTGCGGGCGAGACCCCGGTCGAGCCGGTCACCATCTCCGCCTGACCCGTACGGCCCCGGAATGCCGGGGGCCCGTCCGCGGTTCCACACCCAGTACCGACTTCTCACGAAAGGACACCCATGTCCAACGCAAAGGCTGTCACCGATGCCACCTTCTCGGACGAGGTCCTCAAGTCCGACAAGACGATCCTGGTCGACTTCTGGGCCGAGTGGTGCGGCCCGTGTCGCGCCGTCTCGCCGATCCTCGACCAGATCGCCGAAGAGCACGCCGGCAAGATCGAGATCGTGAAGCTCAACGTGGACGACAACCCCCAGTCGGCCATGAACTACCAGATCACCTCGATCCCGGCGATGAAGGTCTTCAAGGGCGGCGAGGTCGTCAAGACCGTCATCGGCGCCAAGCCGAAGCCCGCGCTCGAGGCCGACCTCGCCGAGTTCCTCGCGTAGGTCGCACCAGCACCACCG
Source organism: Curtobacterium sp. RIT-PI-V (assembly GCF_025642935.1). NCBI lineage: Bacteria > Bacillati > Actinomycetota > Actinomycetes > Micrococcales > Microbacteriaceae > Curtobacterium > Curtobacterium sp. RIT-PI-V. The sequence continues at coordinate 135,412 of NZ_JANZKM010000001.1, read as the reverse complement.
AACGCCCCGTCCTCGTCCTGCTCAGCAGACGCGGGCGGGGCGTTCGCATGCCACCCGTTGCGGATCGGCCCCCGCCGCGGAGCCCGGGTTTCCGGGGTCGATGTCGTAGTGTGGCGGGAATGTCTCACTGATCGGAGCACGGTATGACGAACGGCAACAGCCTCGACCCCTGGTACGACTCCTACGCCCAGCGCACCGCCGGGCTGAGCGCCTCCGAGGTCCGAGCCCTGTTCGCCGTCGCCTCGCGCCCCGAGGTGGTCTCGCTGGCCGGCGGCATGCCGTTCGTCTCCGCACTGCCCAGAGAGCTCGTCACGGGCTCCCTGGACCGCGTCATGAACGAGCACGCGGCCATGGCGCTCCAGTACGGCGGCGGGCAGGGTCTGCGGTCCCTCCGCGAGCACATCGTGGACGTCATGAGCCTCGAGGGCATCCGTGCCAGTGCCGAGGACGTCGTCGTGACGACGGGTTCGCAGCACGCGCTGGACCTCGTCACGCGGCTGTTCATCGATCCGGGCGACGTCGTCCTCGCCGAGTCCCCGTCCTACGTCGGTGCGATCGGTGTGTTCCGGTCGTACCAGGCCGAGACCGTCCACGTGACGACCGACGAACTCGGTCTGGTGCCCGAGGCGCTGCGCGAGGCGATCGCAAACCTCCGGACGCAGGGCAAGCGGATCAAGTTCCTCTACACGATCCCGAACTTCCACAACCCGGCCGGCGTCACCATGAGCCGGGAGCGCCGCATCGAGGTGCTCGACATCTGCCGGTCCAACAACATCCTGGTGCTCGAGGACAACCCCTACGGGCTGCTCTGGTTCGACGAGCCGGCACCGCAGGCGATCCGTTCCATCGACGAAGAGGGTGTCGTGTACCTGGGGTCCTTCTCGAAGACCCTCGCACCCGGCTTCCGCGTCGGTTGGGCGCTCGCACCGCACGCCATCCGCGAGAAGCTCGTGCTCGCCAACGAGTCCGCCGTCCTCGCCCCGAACTCCTTCGGGCAGTACGTCGTGAACGCGTACCTGGACGCCGCGGACTGGAAGGGTCAGGTCGACACCTTCCGGGGCATCTACGCAGAGCGCCGTGACGCCATGCTGTCCGCACTGGGGGAGTTCCTGCCGGACCTGTCCTGGACGAAGCCGAACGGTGGCTTCTTCGTCTGGCTGACGCTCCCTGAGTCCCTCGATTCGAAGGGCATGCTGCCACGCGCCGTGAAGGAGCTCGTCGCCTACACGCCGGGGACGGCCTTCTACGCGGACGGCCGTGGCGGCGGGCACATCCGTCTGTCGTTCTGCTACCCGACCCCCGAGCAGATCCGCGTCGGCGTGAAGCGGCTCGCCAACGTCGTCAACGACGAACTCGAGCTGATCGAGACGTTCGGCCCGACGACTCGGCCGAACAGCGTCGTCCGCGAGACGTCCTCGGTCAGCGCTCCGCCGCCGAACATCTCCTGATCAGCGCTTTTCCGCGGTGCGTGGCCTACCAGCACCGTCGTTCCACACCGGAGGATCCCCATGGCTGAGCTCACTCGTCGTCACGTCGTCGTCGTCGCCGGAGGGATCTCACACGAACGTGACGTCTCCCTGCGCTCCGGGCGACGAGTCGCCGACTCGCTGACCGGGTACGGCTGGCAGGTCGACCTCCGCGACGCCGACGCGCTGCTGCTGCCGGCCCTCGCCGAGTCCCGCCCGGATGTCGTGTGGCCGGCTCTGCACGGCGCCTCCGGTGAAGACGGGGCCCTGCGGGGCATCCTGGAGGCGGTGGACATCCCGTTCGTCGGCTCACGTTCCACGTCGGCCCGGTTGGCATGGGACAAGCCCACGGCGTCAGCGCTGGTCGCGCGGGCAGGCGTCCGCACTCCTCGATCCGTCACGCTGTCCCACGACGTGTTCCGTGAACTCGGCGCCGTCGGGGTGCTCAAGGCCATCGCGGGGGAGCACCCGGTCCCGCTCGCCGTGAAGCCGGCACGCGGCGGCAGCGCGCAGGGCGTGACACTCGTCGATGACGTCAACGACCTGCCGCGTGCCATGGTCACGGCCTACACGTACTGCGACGACGTTGTGGTCGAGCAGCTCATCCGCGGTACCGAGGTCGCTGTCGGCATCATCGACACGGGCGACGGGCCGGTGGCGCTCTCCGCCGTCGAGATCGTTCCGCGGAACGGCATCTACGGGTTCGAGGCGCGGTACAACGCGGGGGAGACGACGTTCTACACGCCCGCTCGACTGTCTGACAAGTTCGCGACCGCTGCAGCCGACGCCGCCGTTGCGGCACACGCAGCCCTCGGCCTCCGCCACCTGTCCCGTGTGGACCTCATCATCGACGGCGCCGGAACGCCGTGGTTCCTCGAAGCCAACGTGCTCCCGGGTCTGACCGAGACATCCCTGCTGCCGCAGGCACTCTCCGCATCCGGTTTCGATCTCGGGTGGACGTACGCAGAGCTCGCCGAACAGGCGATCCGCGACCACCACGCCTGATCCGTACGCTCCCACGTTCCGTGTTCCACGTGGAACACGTGCGTTCGCAAGCGTCGATGTTCCACGTGGAACGTCGACACCCGCGCTTCGCTGCTGAGAGCTGATCTGCTCTGAGCAGCATCGGATGCGTCTGATCATCTGCCGGCGCACGGTGGACGCATGACCGATACACCACCCCCCGCAGCCTTCACGACCGAGCACCGGCGTGCCCTTCTCGACCAACGCGTGCTCGTACTCGACGGCCCACTCGACGACGACAACGGCACCGTCCTCATGACGCAGCTGGTACAGCTCGCGACGGCGGACCCCTGGAACGACATCGCGCTCTGGACCCATTCGCCCGGAGGCTCGGTCCCGGCGATGCTCGCACTGCGGGACCTCATGAGAGTGATCCCCAACGACGTCAGCACGCTCGCGTTCGGGATCGCCTGCAGTGCGGGCCAGTTCCTGCTGTCCTCGGGTACTCCTGGCAAACGGCGAGCACTGCCACACAGCCGGATCCTGATGCACCAAGGATCAGCGGGGATCGGGGGGAGTGCGGTGGACGTGGCGCTGCAGGCAGACCACCTCCGTGACACCCGCGACACCGTGCTGGGACTCATCGCAGCGGACACCGGGCAGACGGTCGACCGCATCTTCGAGGACTCGCTGCACGACCACTGGTACTCCGCGCAGGAAGCCCTCGACTACGGGTTCGTCGACGTGATCGTCGAGGACTTCTCGGTGATCCGGCCCCAGCAGCCCCGCTCCACGGTGACGGGCTTCGGCGGATCCGCGGCAGGGGAGGGAGACCGTTGAGCGCGTACACGATCCCGAACGTCATCGCGCGGGATGCTCGCGGCGACCGGGTCCTGGACGTCTACTCGCACCTGCTCACCGAGCGGATCATCTACGTCGGTACCGCGATCGATGCTGGCGTCGCCAATGCCCTCATCGCGCAACTCCTGTTCCTCGAGTCAGACAACCCGGACTCGGACGTCCAGCTCTACGTCAACTGCGACGGCGGCGACCCGAGTGCCATGCTCGCCGTCTACGACACCATGCGGTTCATCCGCCCCGCCGTCGCGACCACCTGCGTCGGACAGGCAATCGGTGTCGGAGCCGTCCTGCTCGCCGCGGGCGCCGAAGGAAAGCGATCGGCCCTGCCGCACGCTCGGGTGGTGCTCCACCAGCCCGCTGCTCAGGGACAGGGGGCAATTCCCGAGCTCATCCTGCAGGCCGACGAGGTCGTCCGGATCCGGGCCGAGATCGAGGACTTACTCACCCAGCACAGCGGCCAGAGTGTCGACCGACTCCGAGCCGACACGGATCACGATCGCGTCTTCACGGCCCGTCAGGCCCAGCAGTACGGGCTCGTGGACCACGTGATCACTCGACGCTGACTGGCGAAGCGTCACGCTGCGAGAACGAACGCGCTCCGCACTTGTTCGCCACCGGTACCTGCCGAACGTGCTCGCTCGCGAAGCTGTTCTGCTGCCGATGCGGTCAAGTCCAGCAACGAGCTCTCGAGTGCGCCCGCCACGGCTGCCAGCATCTCGCTCGAAGGCTCCTTCCGCCCCCGTTCCATCTCCGACAAGTACTGCGGCGACACCCCTGCACGGCGAGCGACGTCGTGCAGGGTGTCCCCGCGGCCACGGCGACGAGCGCGGAGTTCTTGACCGACGACGTCACGCCAGAGCGGCTCGGGATTCCGGAATCTCATGATTTGAGCTTTGCAGTGTTCCACGTGAAACGTCCGGCCTTCCCGTTCGCTGCTCGTGAACTTCGATCAGTCGAACCGCTCCGCGCCCCGTATCGGGTCGAATTCTCCCTCGGTGGCACCGACACCCGTACCGGGCCTGCGAAGCCCCCTACGGGCCGCACAGCGCCGTCGGCGAGCCGTCAGGACGAGACGTCGCTGATCCCGAGCTCCGACAGGATGCGATTGAGGTCGTCGCCGTTCGCGAAGTCGATGGTCACGGAGCTCTTCCGGGCACCCACAGCGATCTTGACCCGTGTGTTCAGGCGGTCACCGATGCGCTCAGCAAGGTCGTTGAAGTGCGCCTGGTTCTTGGAGGGCTGCGGCGCGGTCTTCGGCGGAGTCTTCGTGGCCAACTGCTGCGCGATCGCTTCGGCAGCACGAACGGACAGGTCCTCGTTGACGATCTTCTCGGCGAGGTACTCCATCGCCTCGGCGTCGGGCGCAGCAAGGATCGCGCGGGCGTGACCGGCCGAGAGTACGCCGGCGGCGACTCGTCGCTGCACGGGGGAGGGGAGCCGCAGCAGACGGATGGTGTTGGTGATCTGGGGACGCGATCGGCCGATGCGCTGACCGAGCTGTTCCTGCGTGATCCCGAAGTCCGCCAGGAGCTGCTGGTACGCCGAAGCTTCTTCGAGCGGGTTGAGCTGCGCCCGGTGCAGGTTCTCGAGCAGGGCGTCCCGGAGCATCGCGTCGTCCGGCGTCTCCTTGACGATCGCCGGAATCGTTGTGAGCCCGAGCTCCTTGGTCGCCCGGAGGCGCCGCTCACCCATGATGAGCTCGTACTGCGGCTCCGTCCCCACAGCCCCGGGGATCGGGCGGACCACGATGGGCTGCAGCACACCGATCTCACGGATGGAGTGGACGAGCTCCTGCAACTCTTCTTCGCGGAACTCCTTGCGGGGCTGCTGCCCGTTCGGGATCACGTCCAGCGGGTTGAGGTTCGCGAGTCGGGCTCCCGGAACGGCGACGAGTTCGTCCGCGGTGGGTGCCGACGCCGGCGACCCACCGGTCGGGAAGAACACATCGACGGGGCGGTCCTGCTGGTCCGTCGCCGTGGGGATGAGCGCGCCGATGCCGCGGCCGAGTCCGGTTCGCTTGGGTGCCATCAGTCTTGCGCTCCTCGTGCTGCGATCTCGGCGGCCGCTTCCAAGTAGGAGAGCGACCCGGTGGAGTTCACGTCGTACGCGACGACGCTCTGTCCGTAACTCGGCGCTTCACTCACCCGAACGGACCGGGGGATCATCGCCTTCAAGACCTGGTCACCGAAGTGCTCACGCACGTCGTTCGCCACCTGGTTCGCCAGGTTGGTCCGACCGTCGTACATGGTGAGCAGGATCGTCGAGACCCGGAGGTTCGGGTTGAGATGCCGCTCGATGAGCTCGATGTTGCGCAACAGCTGGCTGAGTCCCTCGAGCGCGTAGTACTCGCACTGGATGGGGATCAGGACTTCCTGCGCCGCCACGAACGCGTTGATCGTCAGGAGACCAAGGGACGGCGGGCAGTCGATGAAGACGTAGTGGTACGGCTCGTCCAGCGACTGGAGGTACAGGTCGAGCGCCGTACGCAGCCGCTGCTCTCGCGCGACCAAGGAGACGAGCTCGATCTCAGCACCCGCCAGGTGGATCGTCGCCGGGACGCACCAGAGGGTGTCGGACTCGGGGGACCGCTGAACGGTGTCGGCCATCGCAGCCTCGTCGACGATGACGTCGTAGATGCTCGCGACTTCAGCCTGGTGGTCGACGCCCAGGGCCGTCGACGCGTTGCCCTGTGGGTCGAGGTCGATCACGAGCACCCGTGCGCCACCGTGGGCGAGCCCGGCGGCCAAGTTGACGGTCGTCGTGGTCTTCCCGACGCCGCCTTTCTGGTTCGACACGGTGATGATCCGCGTCTTCGGGGGCAACGGGAACTGCTGCGTCGCGATCGCACGGCGCCGGCGGTTGAGATCGGCGATCTCGCGAGCAAGCGGAGTCGACGCGTCGTAATCGGTCGATGAGCTCAACGAGTGCCTCTTCCCCGGTTCGATGTTTCACGTGAAACGTGGAGCAGCAAGGGATCAGTCGTCCCGATCCGAGCCGCAGGGTCAGTCAACTGTAGCCCGGAAGACGCGCGTGGTCTCTGCGACCACACCGTCCCCGAGCTCGAGGACCTCGACGTCCGAGAGGTGCTGGCGCAGGATGACCTTGCGTGCCTTGTCGATCTCGTCGTCGACTCGCGCACCCTTCATCAGGATGAGCTGCCCGCCCGAGCGGACGAGTGGAACCGTCATCGGGACGAGCTTCGACAATGCACTGACGGCGCGCGCCGTGACCTGATCGACCACGATGTCGTCAGAGACGTCCTCGGCGCGGCCGCGGACCACCGTCACGTTCGACAGTCCGAGCCGGCTCGCCTCACTGGTGAGCCAGTCCACTCGACGCTCCATCGGCTCGATGAGCGTGAAGTGCACGTCCGGACGGGCGATCGCGAGCACGAGACCGGGCAGTCCTGCACCCGAGCCGACGTCGGCAACCCGGCCACGGGCCTCCAGGAGGGGCGCAAGCAATGCAGAGTTGAGGATATGTCGAGTCCAGAGTCGAGGCAACTCGAGCGGGCCGATCAGGCCCAGCTCCTCGCCCCGGCGAGCCAGCTCGTTCGTGAACGACCGAGCCGTCTCGATCTGATCGCCGAAGAGCGCGGACGCAGCTGCAGGCTCAGCCTCGAGCACCGGAGCAGCGTCCGAAGGTGCGGGAACGGAGGCCGAGGACACCGACTCGTCCGTCATCGGGTGACGACCGTGTGGCGGTCCCGACCCTCACCCTCGGACTCCGAGTGGAAGCCCTTCTCAGCGACGAGGTCGTGGACCAGCTTGCGCTCGTACGATGACATCGGGGGGAGTGCTGCGGACGACGATCCGGCTTCGATGCGCTCGACGGCGGTGTCGACCAGTCGCTGCAGCTCGTCGGCACGAGCATCACGGGAACCGCCCACGTCGAGGATGAGCCGACTGAACTCGCCCGTCTCGGCCTGGACGGCGATGCGGGTGAGTTCCTGCAGGGCCGTGACGGTGTCCGGCTTCGAGAGGACTCGGAGCGCCTCGCCGTCGTCGGTGACCGACAGGTAGACGCGACCGGCGCGCTCCTCGATCTCGATGTCTCCGTCGAGGTCGCAGATGTCGAGGAGTTCCTCGATGTAGTCCGCCGCGATGTCGGCCTCGTCACGGCCGTCCTCGTCCGGGACCGCGGTGGTGTCGACGGCTGCGGCGGTGTCCTGCTCGGTCACTTACTTCTTCCCGTTCTTCTTCGAGCGCTGCTTGCCGACCGGCTGCGAACGCTGGGTGGTGACGCGCACGGCCTCGATCTCGGCGGCGCCAGCACCGGCACCGGCCTCGGCGAGCACCGGGTTCGCGATCCCGCGACGCTGGGCCTTCTTGGCCAGGCGTGCCTCTCGTGCCAGGGCCGCCTCGGAACCGGGCGTCGGCATGCTGCGGATGACGAAGTACTGCTGCGCCATCGTCCAGACGTTCGAGGCGAGCCAGTAGAACATGACGCCGAGCGGGAAGCTCAGACCCGAGATCACGAAGACCAGCGGGAGGATGTACAGCATCATCTTCTGCTGGCGGTACATCGGCGACGCCTTGGTCTCCGGCGACATGTTCTTGGCGACGAGCTGCAGCTGCGTGATGAACTGCGAGGCCGTCATGACCACGATCATGAAGCCGGCGATCGCACGGACCTCCCACCCGGAGGCGTTCGTGAACGTCTCGTGCAGAGGAGCACCGAACAGGGCCGCGTTGCCGAACGATGCCGCGAGGTCGTTCGTGAGCAGGCCGATGCCCGTCTTGTTGATCTGCGCTTCGTGCAGCACGGAGTACAGCGAGAAGAAGATCGGCATCTGCAGCAGCAGCGGCAGGCAGGAGCTCAGCGGGTTGGTGCCCGTCTCCTTGTAGAGCGCCATGGTCTCGCGGCTCATGGCCTCACGCGAGAACTGGTCCTTCTTGCCCTTGTACTTGTCCTGGATCTTCTTCAGCTGCGGCGCGACCTCGAGCATACGGCGCTGCGACTTGATCTGCCGCACGAAGATCGGGATCAGCGCGGCGCGGACCACGAAGGTCAGGAAGATGATGGAGAGGACCCAGGTGATACCCGCGCCCGGGTCCATGCCGATGCTCTCGAAGATCCAGTGGAAGCCGACGAGGATGGCGGAGACCACCCATTTGAGCGGCCAGAGGATCGTACCGATGATGTCCATGGGGACGACTACGCCTTTCGAGTGCGCTGGGGGAGCAGGACCGGCCGGGCCGTTCCGACCGCGGGGTGCGGCTGCTGCGGGATCGGCGCGAGGACGAACCCGAACCGGTTGACGACGAACGGGCGACGACGTTCCGTGACGTCGTCGATCCCGCCTGCAGCCCAGGGGTTGCAGCGAGCGATGCGCCAGGCGCCCATCGCGGATCCGCGGACGACGCCGTACTGCTGGATCGCTTCGAGGGCGTACCGGGAGCACGACGGGTGGTACCGGCAGACGTTGCCGTACAGCGGGGAGATCACTGCACGGTAGGCGCGGAGCACGACGACGCACGCGTTGCGTGGGAGCAACGCGGCGACCCAGGCCAGCCGGGTCCACAGAGTGCGGTTCATGCTGCCTTCTCCACCCCGCGCGCGAAGGAGCGCACGACGTCTTCGAGCAGGGTAGGCCATCCGGCCTGCGATGCGGCTGGCAGTGCGCGCACCACCACGTCGTACCCCACGGGGGAGTCGGCGAGGATGCCGTGCGCGATCGCCTTGAGCCGCCGCCTGATCAGGTTCCGGGTCACGGCGTTGCCCACCGTCTTGGCGACGATGAACCCGAACCGCGACGGTCCGGTGGGGTCCGTCGAGCGACGGACCACGGACACGACGACGTGCGCCGTGGCGCTCTTGCGACCACGACGCACGACGTTCCGGTAGTCGTCCCCGCGGACGATGCGGTTGGCGCTGGCCAACACTGCGATGCCGGGGTCAGACCGAGGACCGGATCAGGCGGTGAGCCTGATCAGGCCGAGAGCTCGGTGCGGCCCTTGGCGCGACGCGCCGACAGGATGGCGCGGCCGGCACGCGTCCGCATGCGGAGGCGGAAGCCGTGCTTCTTGGCGCGGCGACGGTTGTTCGGCTGGAAGGTGCGCTTGCTCATGATCTCTCCACACGGCTGCTCGCGGCGAGCCGTCACGTATGTATGTGTCATCGCTCGGTGTCGAACGACGCAGATGGGCGCGACCAATCGGCCGCAGTCAACTGGTTAACGGTACGTGACAGCAGCGAGCAGGTCAAACGCCGATCGGGCCGGCCTCGGTGCCGGAGGCGTCGACGACACCGCTGCGGTCCATTCTCCACATTGGGGACAACTTCCGTTCGGTGCCACCCGGCCCGGTCCTTTACAGTGGGGTCATCGATCGGCCCCGCACCCCGGTACGACAGGGAAGTACTCCTGTCCGACGGATCCGGGCGGTCGTGGACAACACTGTGGACAACCCTGTGGGAACACGCGCGGTACGAGGCGTCGACGAAGCCCCCGAGACCCCGACGAACCGCCGGCGCACGACACGGTCCGCTGAGCGCCACACCCCGCGGCACTCCGGCACGTCCGACCCAGCAGGACGCACCCCGGTCCGGCACCGAACGCACGACACACACCTGGAGACGAGCGCGACATGACGATGCCGGCCGACCCCGTCGAGGACCTCTGGTCATCCGTACTCGGAATCCTCAGCGAAGACCCCCGCATCACGCCGCAGCTCCACGGGTTCCTCAACCTGGTCGAACCGAAGGGCGTCCTCGCCGGCACCCTGTACCTCGAGGTCCCCAACGACCTGACCCGCGGCATGCTCGAGCAGCGGATCCGCATCCCGATCACCGAGGCCGTCGCCCGCATCGGTGACGACTCGGTCGCGAACTTCGCCATCACGGTGAACCCCGACATGGCGTCCGAGCCGCGCGTCGACCCGAACGTGCCGGAGTACGCCGAGCCCGTCCAGGAAGCGGTGGAGCAGAGCGCTGCACCCCGCCAGTACATCGAGGCACCCTTCGTGCCGAGCCAGATCGACTCCCCGGGCACGAGCGGCCGGCCGGAGTCGCGGCTCAACCCGAAGTACAACTTCGACAACTTCGTCATCGGCTCGTCGAACCGCTTCGCCCACGCCGCAGCGGTCGCGGTGGCCGAGGCTCCGGCGAAGGCCTACAACCCGCTCTTCATCTACGGCGACTCCGGTCTGGGCAAGACCCACCTGCTCCACGCCATCGGGCACTACGCCGAGAGCCTCTACCCGGGGATCCGCGTCCGGTACGTGTCGAGTGAGGAGTTCACCAACGACTTCATCAACTCGATCGCGAACAACCGCTCGAACCAGTTCCAGCAGCGCTACCGCGACATCGACATCCTGCTGATCGACGACATCCAGTTCCTGCAGGGGAAGGACTCCACGCAGGAGGCCTTCTTCCACACGTTCAACACGCTGCACGACCACAACAAGCAGGTCGTCATCACGTCCGACGTCGCACCGAAGCACCTGACCGGCTTCGAGGACCGCATGCGCTCCCGCTTCGAGTGGGGTCTGATCACCGACGTCCAGGCGCCCGAGCTCGAGACGCGCATCGCGATCCTGCGCAAGAAGGCGCAGTCCGACCACCTGCAGGTGCCGGACGACATCCTCGAGTTCATGGCCTCGAAGGTGTCGAGCAACATCCGCGAGCTCGAGGGGACGCTCATCCGCGTCACGGCGTTCGCGAGCCTGAACCGGACGGCCGTCGACATGGCCCTGGTGCAGACCGTCCTCAAGGACCTGATCACCCTCGACGAGGACAACGTCGTCGCGCCGACGGACATCATCAACCACACCGCGGAGTACTTCAAGCTCTCCGTCGACGACCTGTACGGCTCGTCCCGCTCGCAGGCGATCGCCACCGCCCGGCAGATCGCGATGTACCTGTGCCGCGAGCTCACGAGCCTGTCGCTCCCGAAGATCGGGCAGCTGTTCGGCAACCGCGACCACACCACGGTCATGTACGCGAACAAGAAGATCACCGAGCTCATGAAGGAGCGGCGGTCGATCTACAACCAGGTCACCGAGCTCACGAGCCGCATCAAGCAGGACCGCCGCTACCGCTGAGATCGGTACGCCTCCGGGCGCATCCACCATCTGAGACGGTTCCATGGGCCGGAGTTCTCACAGTGTGGATAGCCTGTGGATAACTGTGGAGGACACGCCGCCCGGTTGTTCACAGCGAGGGGGCCTCCTGTGGAAACTGGGGATGGAAGTGGATAGATGAGATTCATTCATCCCGACGTCGCCCACAGACCGCCCACAAGTCACAACCGTGTAGTTCCGTACGGCCGACCGGCATGCACAGGGTTATCCACAGTGTGCACAGGCGTTAACACCATTACTCCTGGTTAACGATCCATCTCCGCGGGACAACCTTGTGGACGGCGGCATGACAAGAAATCCGGCCCACGTCCGCCTGTGCCAGAATGGGGCGGCCGGACAGTCCAAGCCGATCGACAGGGGTTCCAGCTGTGAAGTTCGAGGTCAACCGGGACGTCTTCTCCGAAGCCGTCTCCTTCGCGGTGAAACTCCTCCCACAGCGCACGACCCTCCCGATCCTGTCGGGCGTCCTGATCCACGCCGACGGCGATCGTCTGACGCTCTCGTCGTTCGACTACGAGGTCTCCGCGCAGACGTCCATCTCGGCGCAGATCGACGACCCGGGCACGGTCCTGGTCAGTGGTCGCCTGCTGAACGACATCGCGAGCCGACTGCCGAACGCTCCGGTGACCTTCACGACCGAGGACTCCAAGATCTCGGTCTCCTGCGGATCGGCGCACTTCACGCTGCTGTCCATGCCGGTCGAGGAGTACCCGACGCTGCCCGAGATCGGTCCGCAGACCGGTGTCATCCCCGGCGACGCCTTCTCCGAGGCCGTCTCGCAGGTCGCCGTCGCCGCGAGCCGCGACGACGTCACCCCCGTCATCACCGGTGTCCAGCTCGAGGTCGGTGACAACGACCTGTCGCTCATCGCCACGGACCGGTACCGCGTGGCCGTCCGCACCATCGCGTGGGACTCCGGCCGCGTCGGCTCGGACCCGTTGCACGCGCTCGTCCCCGCCCGCACCCTGCAGGAGGTCGGTCGCACCTTCGGGTCGGCGTCCACCGTCTCGGTCTCGATCAGCGGCAACTCGGACCGTGAGCTCATCGCGTTCCACGCCGACGACAAGACGGTGACCTCCCTGCTCATCAAGGGCAACTACCCGCCGGTCCGCCGGCTCTTCCCCGAGAACGTCAACGACCACGCGGTGATCAACACCGCCGAGCTGGTCGAAGCCGTCCGACGGGTCTCACTCGTCCTGGAGCGCGAAGCAGCGCTCCGGTTCTCCTTCACGGTCGACGGGCTCACGCTCGAGGCGATCGGATCCGAACAAGCGCAGGCGTCAGAGTCGATCAGTGCGTTGCTGACCGGAGAGGAAACGGTGGTCTCGCTGAAGCCCGCCTTCCTCCTCGACGGACTGAACGCGGTGCACTCCGAGTTCGTCCGCATCTCCTTCACCAAGACGGAGAACCCCAACAAGCCGGGCCCGGTGCTGATCACCGGCCAGACTTCGCAAGAGGCTGCCGCGACCGATGGATACCGGTACCTGCTGCAGCCCAACCTGCTGCTGCGATAGGCGCAACAGGAACACTGCGCTGACGCACCACCTGCGGACTCAGCGCGACGACGAAACAGAAGAGGAAATCATGCACATCGGTCTTGTCGGCCTTGGTCGCATGGGCAACAACATGCGTGCCCGTCTCCGCAACGCAGGGATCGAGGTCACCGGTTACGACGCGAACCCCGCCGTCTCCGACGTCGCGAGCCTCGCAGACCTGGCGGGCGCCCTGCCCGAGGGTCAGCGACTCGTCTGGGTGATGGTGCCGCACGGCAAGATCACCGACGACGTCATCACCGAGCTCGCCGGCGTCCTGAACGAGGGCGACCTCGTCATCGACGGTGGCAACTCGAAGTGGCTCGACGACACCACGCACGCCGAGCAGCTCGGTGCGCGCGGCATCCGTTACATGGACGCCGGTGTCTCCGGTGGCGTGTGGGGCAAGGACAACGGCTACGGCCTCATGGTCGGCGGTGACGTCAAGGACGTCGAGTTCGCCATGCCGGTCTTCGACGCACTGCGCCCCGAGGGCCCGCGCGAAGAGGGCTTCTCGCACGCCGGCCCGATCGGCGCGGGTCACTACGCCAAGATGGTCCACAACGGCATCGAGTACGCGATCATGCAGGCCTACGGCGAGGGCTACGAGCTCCTCGAGGCCAAGGACCTGATCACCGACGTCCCCGCCGTGTTCGCCGGGTGGCAGCGCGGGACGGTCGTCCGTTCCTGGCTGCTCGACCTCATGGTCCTGGCCCTGAACGAAGACCCGAAGCTCGACGAGCTCGAGGGCTACGTCGAGGACTCGGGCGAGGGTCGCTGGACGCTGGAAGAGGGCATCGAGCTCGCCGTTCCGATGCCGGCGCTGTCGGCGTCGATCTTCGCGCGCTTCGTCTCGCGTCAGGGCAGCGCGTCCCCGACGATGAAGGCCGTCGCGGCGCTCCGCAACCAGTTCGGCGGTCACGCCGTCAAGAAGTCCTAGGACCACCCGGGGAAACCCGGACTCGGCCCGCGTGCACGTCGACCATCTCCAACTCACCGACTTCCGGAACTACCGGGAGGCGGACGTCGACCTCGCACGCGGGCCGAACCTGTTCGTCGGGCGGAACGGGCAGGGCAAGACCAACCTGGTCGAGGCGATCGGCTACCTGTCGACGCTCGGGTCCCACCGGGTCCCGACGGATGCCGCGCTCGTCCGCCAGGGTTGCGACGCCGCGATCGTCCGCGCCCGCCTGGCGCACGAGGACCGCAGCATCCTCGCCGAGGTGCAGATCAACCGCACCGGGGCGAACCGTGCGCAGGTGAACCGGTCGGCGATCAAGCCCCGTGAACTCCCGCGCTACTGCACCTCCGTCCTCTTCGCTCCCGAGGACCTCGCCCTGGTCCGTGGCGAGCCGGCCGGTCGCCGCCGCATGCTCGACGAACTGCTCGGCCAGATCGCACCGCGGATGCAGGGGGTCCTGGCCGACTACGACCGCACGCTCCGCCAGCGGAACACCCTGCTCAAGTCGGCCCGTGCCACCGGCGCCAAGGCGAACGCGCTGTCGACGCTCGACGTCTGGGACGACCGCCTGGTCGGACTCGGTGCCGAGATCGTCGCCGCGCGCGACCACCTGACCCGCCGGCTCGCACCGTTCGTCGCCGAGGCGTACGCCACCGTCGCCGGCGAGGACCACGATGCCTCGATCGCCGGTGTGCTCTCGATCCGTGGCGGTGACCCGGAGGCCGCGGCTGCGACGGACCCCGTCCTCGGCACCCCCGACGAGCCGGTGAGCATGACCGCTGCGGCAGAGGCGTTCGCAGCTGCCCTCGAGCGGCGTCGTCGCGACGAGCTCGACCGCGGGCTGACCCTCGTCGGGCCGCACCGGGACGACGTCTTGTTCCAGCTCAACGGGTTACCTGCCCGCGGGTACGCCAGTCACGGCGAGTCGTGGTCCTTCGCGCTGGCGATCCAGCTGGCGAGCGCGTCGATCCTGCGGGCGGAGTCCAACCTCGGCGACCCGATCATCATCCTCGACGACGTGTTCGCCGAGCTCGACGAATCCCGGCGGGAACGCCTCGGGAACGCCGTGGCCGACTACGAGCAGGTGCTCATCACGGCAGCGGTGTTCGGGGACGTGCCCGCGCAGCTGGCCGCGCACACGGTGCGGATCGAGGGGGGCACGATCGTGACCGACGAGGCGGACGCGAGCCGGGCCTCCAGGTCGACCACGGACGCGACCGACGCGACCGACGCGACCGACGCGACCGACGCGACCGACGCGACCGACGCGACCGACGCGACCGATGCGACCGACGCGACGGACGACACGGACGACACCGACGCAATCCCGCCGGAAGCCGACGCCTGATGCCCCGCCCGTGGAAGCCGACGGAGCCGTCGCGACTGTACCGACACCTCCGAGCCGTCTTCGGCGACCCGTCGAAGCGCGGGGTCGACGCCCGCCGGCGGCGCTCCCGCGAGTTCGACGCCGACACCGTCCCCTACGGCCGAGGCCGTGAACCCCGAGGGCTCGGCGACGTCGTCGGATCGCTGGCCAACGAGCTCGGGTGGACCGAACCCCTGGCCCGCTCGGAGCTGTTCGTGGACTGGCCGAGCGTCGTCGGTGAAGAACTCGCCAAGCACTCCACCCCGGTCACCATCGACGACGGTGCGCTGGTCATCCGGTGCGACTCGACGGCCTGGGCGACACAGCTCCGACTCATGCGTGCCAGCGTCACGACGACCATCGCCGAGCGGCACCCGGAAGCCGGGGTCGAGTCGATCCGGGTTTCGGGGCCGGACGTCCCCACCTGGAAACGCGGCCCCAGGACGGTCCAGGGGCGCGGTCCTCGCGACACCTACGGTTGAGCCGACGAAATCATCCTGTGGTGCCAAAAAAGCCCGCCTGTGGGCCGGATGAGCCCTCGAAAGAGGGGCCTCTGCGGTAGACTGGGAGGTGCAGTGCGCGGGCGTTCCGCGCGCAGGCAGGAGCACGCTCGACATGGCATCAGAATCTGAAGACGACCCGCAGAACCCGCTCGACGCGGAGACCCCGCAGAGCGAACCGTCCTACGGAGCAGACCAGATTCAGGTGCTCGAGGGGCTCGAGGCGGTCCGCAAGCGTCCCGGTATGTACATCGGTTCGACGGGGCCCCGCGGTCTGCACCACCTGGTCCAGGAGATCGTCGACAACTCCGTCGACGAAGCCCTCGCCGGGTACTGCGACACCATCGACGTCACCATCCGTGAAGACGGCGGCGTCCGCGTGGTCGACAACGGCCGTGGCATCCCGGTCGGCATCCACGCGGCCGAGGGCGTCTCGACCGTCCAGGTCGTCCTGACCGTCCTGCACGCCGGCGGCAAGTTCGGCGGCGGCGCGTACGCGGTGTCCGGTGGTCTGCACGGTGTCGGTTCCTCCGTCGTGAACGCGCTGAGCTCCGAGCTCGACGTCGAGGTCCGACAGCAGGGCCACGTCTGGCGCCAGAGCTACACCGACGGCGTCCCCGTCGCACCGCTGACCAAGGACGAACCGTCCGACGAGCACGGCACCACGATCACCTTCTGGCCGAACGCCGAGATCTTCGAGACCGTCGTCTTCGACTACGAGACCCTGCGCACCCGGTTCCAGCAGATGGCCTTCCTCAACAAGGGCCTGCGGATCAACCTGCGCGACGAGCGCACCCCGGAAGACGGGGAAGAGGCGCGGAACGACTCCTTCATGTACGAGCGCGGTCTCGCCGACTACGTCGAGTACATCAACGCGCAGAAGAAGGCCGACCTCGTCCACCCGGACGTCATCGGCTTCGAGTCCGAGGACACCGAGCGCAAGATCGCGCTCGAGGTCGCGATGCAGTGGAACACCTCGTACCAGGAGAGCGTCCACACCTTCGCGAACACGATCAACACGCACGAGGGCGGCACCCACGAAGAGGGCTTCCGCGCGGCGCTCACGTACCTGGTGAACAAGTACGCGCGCGAGACGAAGATCATCAAGGAGAAGGACGACAACCTGACGGGTGACGACATCCGTGAAGGGCTGACGGCCGTCATCTCCGTGAAGCTCGGCGAACCGCAGTTCGAGGGCCAGACGAAGACGAAGCTCGGCAACACCGAGGCGAAGGGCTTCGTGCAGCGTGTCGTCGGCGCCGAGCTCACGCACTGGTTCGAGAGCAACCCGACCCAGGCCCGCGATGTCGTCCGCAAGGCGATCCAGGCGTCGCAGGCGCGACTCGCCGCCCGCAAGGCCCGCGAGACCACGCGCCGCAAGGGGCTGCTCGAGTCGGGTGGCATGCCCGGCAAGCTGAAGGACTGCCAGTCCAAGGACCCGACCCTGTCGGAGATCTTCATGGTCGAGGGCGACTCCGCCGGCGGTTCCGCCGTGCAGGGTCGCAACCCGATGACCCAGGCGATCCTGCCCCTGCGCGGCAAGATCCTGAACGTCGAGAAGGCACGCCTCGACCGGGCGCTCGCCAACCAGGAGATCCAGTCGATGATCACGGCGTTCGGCGCCGGCATCGGTGAGGACTTCGACCCGGACAAGGCCCGGTACCACAAGATCGTGCTGATGGCCGATGCCGACGTCGACGGCCAGCACATCACCACGCTGCTGCTGACCCTGCTGTTCCGCTACATGCGTCCGCTCATCGAGCGCGGCTACGTGTACCTCGCGCAGCCGCCGCTGTACCGGCTGAAGTGGTCGAACGCCGCACACGAGTACGTGTTCAGCGACCGGGAGCGCGACGCCCTGATGCAGTCGGGCATCGCCGCCGGCAAGCGGATCCCGAAGGACAACGGCATCCAGCGCTACAAGGGCCTCGGCGAGATGGACTACAAGGAGCTCTGGGACACCACGATGAACCCGGACACCCGCACGCTCCTGCAGGTCACGCTCGAGGACGCGGCCGCAGTGGACAGCACCTTCTCGACGCTGATGGGTGAAGACGTCGACGCACGTCGCCAGTTCATCCAGCAGAACGCGAAGGACGTCCGCTTCTTGGACATCTAGACCCTGGCCTGGAGGCGCGGTGCCAGCCGCGCGCTCTGGTCCGGACCACCTGTGGTCGCGTCCACCGCGACGAACGTCACCACGGCCTCCCGGCCGTCAGAAAGGTAACGCAAGCCAATGGCTGACGACAACGAGAACGCCCCCGACGAGCAGCCCGAGATCGTCCACGGCGACAGCGGGGACATCGTCGTCTCCGGTGACCGCATCTCGCAGGTCGACCTGCAGCTCGAGATGCAGCGTTCCTACCTCGACTACGCGATGTCGGTCATCGTCGGCCGTGCGCTGCCCGAGGTCCGCGACGGCCTGAAGCCGGTGCACCGTCGCGTGATCTACGCGATGTTCGACGGCGGCTACCGCCCGGACCGCGCGTTCTCGAAGTGCTCCCGCGTCGTCGGTGACGTCATGGGGCAGTTCCACCCGCACGGCGACTCGGCGATCTACGACGCGCTCGTCCGACTGGTGCAGCCGTGGTCGCTCCGGTACCCGCTCGCCCTCGGTCAGGGCAACTTCGGCTCGCCGGGCAACGACGGTGCAGCAGCGCCGCGGTACACCGAGACCAAGATGGCGCCGCTCGCCATGGAGATGGTCCGGGACATCGACGAGGACACCGTCGACTTCCAGGACAACTACGACGGTCGCACGCAGGAGCCCGCGATCCTGCCGGCCCGGTTCCCGAACCTGCTGGTCAACGGCTCCGTCGGCATCGCCGTCGGCATGGCGACGAACATCCCGCCGCACAACCTGCGCGAGGTCGCCGAGGGAGCGAAGTGGGCCCTCGACAACCCCGAGGCGACGCGCGAAGAGCTCCTCGCCGCGCTCATGCAGCGCATCAAGGGGCCGGACTTCCCGACCGGTGCGCAGATCCTGGGCACCAAGGGCATCCAGGACGCCTACCTCACCGGTCGTGGTTCGATCACGATGCGTGCCGTCGTCAACGTCGAGGAGATCCAGGGTCGCACCTGCCTCGTGGTCACCGAGCTGCCGTACCAGGTCAACCCGGACAACCTCGCGATCAAGATCGCCGACCTGGTCAAGGACGGCAAGCTCGCCGGCGTCGCGGACATCCGCGACGAGACCTCGGGTCGCACCGGCCAGCGCCTGGTGATCGTGCTCAAGCGCGACGCCGTGGCCAAGGTCGTGCTGAACAACCTGTACAAGCACACGCAGCTGCAGGAGAACTTCGGCGCGAACATGCTCGCGATCGTCGACGGTGTCCCTCGCACCCTGCCGCTCGACGGGTTCATCTCGGCGTGGGTCGCGCACCAGGTCGACGTCATCGTCCGCCGCACCCAGTTCCGCCTGCGCGAGGCCGAGAAGCGCGCGCACATCCTGCGCGGCTACCTCGCAGCGCTCGACGCCCTCGACGAGGTCATCGCGCTCATCCGTCGGTCGCCCGACGTCGAAGAGGCCCGGTCCGGCCTGATGGACCTGCTGTCCGTCGACGAGATCCAGGCACGCGCGATCCTCGAGCTCCAGCTCCGTCGACTGGCCGCCCTCGAGCGACAGAAGATCCACGACGAGGCCGAAGAGCTCGAGCGCAAGATCGCCGACTTCCAGGACATCCTGGCGTCGGAGACCCGGCAGCGCACGATCATCCGCGACGAGCTCGAGGAGATCGTCGACCGCTTCGGCGACGACCGCCGCACCGAGATCATGCTCGGTTACGACGGCGACATGTCGATGGAAGACCTCATCCCCGAAGAGGAGATGGTCGTCACCATCACCCGCGGCGGGTACGTCAAGCGCACGCGCAGCGACCAGTACCGCTCGCAGCACCGCGGCGGCAGGGGTGTCCGTGGCGCCCAGCTCCGTGCGGACGACATCGTCGAGCACTTCTTCGTCACGACGACGCACCACTGGCTGCTCTTCCTGACCGACCAGGGCCGGGTCTACCGTGCCAAGGCGTACGAGCTGCAGGAAGCCGGCCGCGACGCCAAGGGCCAGCACGTGGCGAACCTGCTCGCGATGCAGCCGGACGAGCAGATCCAGCAGGTGCTCGACATCCGTGACTACGAGGTCGCGCAGTACCTCGTCCTCGCGACCGAGCACGGGCTGGTGAAGAAGACCGCGCTCACCGAGTACGACACCAACCGCACCGGTGGCATCATCGCGATCAACCT
This sequence comes from Curtobacterium sp. RIT-PI-V, assembly GCF_025642935.1. Classification (NCBI taxonomy): domain Bacteria; kingdom Bacillati; phylum Actinomycetota; class Actinomycetes; order Micrococcales; family Microbacteriaceae; genus Curtobacterium; species Curtobacterium sp. RIT-PI-V. The sequence continues at coordinate 115,443 of NZ_JANZKM010000001.1, read as the reverse complement.
GCGCGACGGCGACAAGCTCCGCCAGGCGCTGCTCGTCGACGAGCACGACGACCTGCTGCTCGTCTCCCGACAGGGCATGTCGCTCCGGTTCACCGCGACGAACGACACCCTGCGGCCGATGGGTCGGTCGACCTCGGGTGTGAAGGGCATGTCCTTCCGCGACGGCGACTCGCTCCTGGCCGCACGCGTGGTGGCGGACGACGGTTTCGTCTGGGTGATGACCGAGGGCGGGTACGCCAAGCGCACCGCCGTCGACCAGTACCGCATCCAGGGACGCGGTGGTCTCGGCATCAAGGTGGCGAAGTTGGCGACCGACCGAGGCGACCTTGTGGGTGCTCTCATCGTCGGTGAGGACGACGAAGTGCTCGTCGTGCTGCAATCGGGCAAGGTGGTAAGGTCTGCCGTGGCCGAGGTCCCTGCCAAGGGTCGCGACACCATGGGTGTCGTCTTCGCCAGGTTCGCGGCGAACGACAAGATCATCGCAGTGGCCCAGAACACCGAGCGGAACCTGGTCGACCAGGACGACGCCGAGATCGAGCCAGCGGGCCCGGTGGAGACGGTCAGCCCTTCCGAAGCGGCCCCGGACTCCACTGATCCCATCGACACCGAGCCCGTCGCGGACGAGGCCGGAGAGGACCAGTCAAGCAATGAGTAGTGTCGCCGAGAAGCTCCAGAAGAAGGCGAAGCGACCCGTCGGCACCCGCCAAGTGCGGCTGCGGCTGGTCTACGTCGACTTCTGGTCGATGGTGAAGCTCAGCTTCCTCATCGCCCTGGCCGGCAGCATCGTGCTCGTGGTCGCCACGGCGCTGGTGTGGGTCATCCTCAACCAGACGGGCGTGTTCACGCAGGTGGACGCCTTGTTGAAGGATGTCACCGGTCAGAACAGTTACTCGATCATGGACCAGTTCTCACTGGGTCAGGTGCTCGGGTTCTCCATCGTCGTGGGCATCCTCAACGTGGTCGTCGGCACCGTGCTCGGCGCCATCGTGAGCGTCCTCTACAACCTCAGTGTCCGCATCACCGGCGGCTTGCTCGTCGGCTTCACGAACAACTGACACACCCGGGCCGGGTGAGCTGATCGCTCGATTTCGTTCTGCGAGATCCGTGGGGTAGGCTTTCATCCGGTCTGAGGGGCTATAGCTCAGGCGGTTAGAGCGCTTCGCTGATAACGAAGAGGTCCAAGGTTCAAGTCCTTGTAGCCCCACCAGTTCTTCGGAACACACGACAATTCCATCCCGCCGCCGATCACCTCGGTGGCACTCGGGGCCTTAGCTCAGTTGGTAGAGCGCCTGCTTTGCAAGCAGGATGTCGGGAGTTCGATTCTCCCAGGCTCCACTCGCGGAAGCCCCTGGTTGACGACTTCGTCGTCTGCCCAGGGGCTTCGTTCTCTGCTCATCCGCGCCGCCGCCCCTGCGGCGCGTCGTCGTGCGTGCTCGGGTCGGGCGGGTGCGGGTGCGCCGATGTTCCGAGATCTTGGGATCTCGAGCGCTCCTGAGGCCTTCCGTGGAACCTCGGCGGGCAACGGGCGGCGTGTTGTGGAACCTCGGCGACGGGCGCGTCCTCGGCGCCGGCCGACGGGCGTGTCTTCGCAGCGCCGGACCCGGGAACACGAGCGCGTCCTCGCAGCGCCGCGCCCGGAACGACGAAGGGCCCCGGCGGAGTGCCGGGGCCCTTCGTACGAACCGTGGAGGTCAGGCGGCAGGCTTCTCCGCCGTGTCAGCGTCGTCGGCAACCCACAGGTCGTCGTCGGCGCGGAGCGTCTGGTACGCGGCGTACGCAGCACCAGCAACGGCGACGACGCCGACGATGATGAGTGCGACACCACCGAAGCCGATGCCCTTCTTCTGCTGTGACGGCACGTACTTCACAGCAGCCTTCTTGGCCTTCTTGCCCTTCTTCTGGGCGTTCTTCACGATCTTCTTCACCCGGGGGTCCTTCGCGAGGTCGGTCACGCTCAGCACGGAGCCGGCGGTCGACACCAGTCCGGGGATGACCTCGGACTGGAACTTGTGCGAAGCGTTCTGTGCTGCGGACGTCGCAGCGTGGACCCCGGTCGCGACCGCGGGACGGATCCCGTTGTCGATCGCGTTCTGCACACGAGGGGCGATGTCCTTACGGGCTGCGTCGGCTGCGTTCGACCGGGCTTCCGCCAGGATCGCGTTCGCGTGCTCGAGGACCTTGCGCTGCTCTCCGAGGAGCGAGGCGGTCTGGCCCTTGAGCTTCTTGATCTGCTTCCGACGCTTGCGCGGGATCTCGATCGTCGTCATCTGGTACCTCCATCGGATCGGCGTGACCCCATCCTGCCACCAGAGTCCCTGACAGGTCACGGAGCCTCACCTGTGGGTCCGGTCCGTACGCAGCCGGTGCATGCGAGAATCGGAACATGTCTCTGCACACCGCTGTCGCAACGATCCACACCAACAAGGGCGACATCCGCGTCAACCTGTTCGGCAACCACGCACCGAAGACCGTCAAGAACTTTGTCGACCTCGCCACGGGCAAGCAGGAGTGGACCCACCCGGGTACGGGCAAGGTCTCCACCGACAAGCTCTACGACGGCGTCGTGTTCCACCGCATCATCAAGGACTTCATGATCCAGGGCGGTGACCCGCTCGGCCAGGGCATCGGTGGCCCGGGGTACCGCTTCGACGACGAGATCTCCCCCGAGCTCACGTTCCAGAACCCCTACATCTTCGCCATGGCCAACGCCGGCATCCAGGGTGGCCGTGGCACCAACGGCTCGCAGTTCTTCATCACCACGGTGGCGACGCCGTGGCTGCAGGGCAAGCACACCATCTTCGGTGAGGTCGCCGACGACGAGTCGCGTGCCGTCGTCGACGCCATCGAGGGTGTCCCCACCGACGGCCGTGACAAGCCCGTCGAGGACGTGGTCATCCAGAGCATCGACGTCGAAGGCGTCTGATCCTCACGTGACCGACCAGGCGTACAACCCGAACAACACCTGCTACCGGCATCCGGACCGGCAGAGCTTCGTGCTCTGCCAGCGCTGTGGGCGGACGATCTGCCCGGAGTGCCAGACGCCGGCGGCAGTCGGGGTGCACTGCCCGGAGTGCGTGCGTGAACAGCGCGCGCAGTTCGCCGCGAACCGCCGTGCGTCCGGAGCCCCCAGCGGGCTGACGGTCGCGCGGCGGCGTTTCGCGATGCTCGACCAGAAGGCGACGGTCGTCATCGTGGCGATCACGGTCGCCGTCTGGCTGCTCGACCAGGTCAGTGGGGGCTTCTTCACCAGCCTGCTCGCCTACAACTCGCTGCTGCTGCCCACGCAGCCGTGGCGGGTCGTGACCGTGCTCTTCGTCCACTCGGGCATCCTCCACATCCTGTTCAACATGTGGGCGCTGTGGATCTTCGGCCGGATGCTCGAGAACATGCTCGGTGCCTGGCGATTCGTGGCGCTGTACTTCATCACCGGGATCTTCGGTTCGATGCTCGTCACGTTCCTCGCCCCCGGTACCTGGGTGGTCGGGGCGTCCGGTGCGATCTTCGGGCTCTTCGCGGCGTTCTTCGTGCTGCAGCGGAGCCTCGGGCAGAACGCCGTACAGCTCCTCGTGATCATGGGCCTCAACCTGGTCGTCGGGTTCCTCCCGGGGACGAACATCTCGTGGCAGGCGCACGTCGGCGGGATCATCGGCGGCTTCTTGGTGGGCTTCGTGTTCGCCAAGACCCGGAACATCCGGCAGCGGCCGCTGCAGATCGGCCTGCTCGTCGCCTCTGCGCTGGTGGGCATCGTCCTCACCGCAGTCGGGTACGCGGTCACCATCAGCTGACCCGATCCGGACACACGTCACCGAACGCCCCGTCGCATCCGCGGCGGGGCGTTCGTCGTCCCACCGTCCCCTCGTGGCGCGACCCGGGCTCGACAAGTCCTCGTCCACAAGGCGTCTGCCGAGTTATCCACAGGTGTGGAGAAACCAGTGAGTTACACGCGTGTGATTATCCCCATTGTGGACTCGGCTGTGGATAACTCCGGGGTCGGGGTGTGGATGACGATGTGGAGAGTGTGGAGAAGTGTGGAGAACCGGCCGGATCCTCGATGATCTGGGGATCAGCGGCAGCAAGTCCTGTGGAGAACGACAACGCCCGCCGCACCAAGTGGTGCGACGGGCGTCGGAGTGTCTCGAGGCTGCGGATCAGCGCCAGCGGGTGGTCATGAGGAAGCCGATGAACATGATGCCGAAGCCGACCAGGATGTTCCACGAGCCGAGGCTCGGCACCGGCAGGGTCGCGTTCGAGATGTAGAAGACGATCACCCAGACGAGGCCGATGATCATGAAGCCGAACATGACCGGCTTGAACCACACCGGGTTCGGGGCGTCCCCCGCGGTGTCGACCGAGTCGGCTCGGGTCGTCCGGGCGGGCTTGGTGCGGTCCTTGTCACTGGCCATGGCCGGTATCCTACCGTGACCACGTGTGTGGATCGGCCCGCAGACCGCTGCACACATCCCCCACGAGTACGGTGAACCGCCATGACCAGGATCCTCGTCGTCGACAACTACGACAGCTTCGTCTACACGCTGAACGGGTACGTCCAGCAGCTCGGGGCCGACACGGACGTGGTGCGCAACGACGCCTTCCCCGAGTCGGAGATCGCCGACCGCATCGCCGACTACGACGGCGTGCTGCTGTCGCCCGGCCCGGGCACCCCGGCCGACGCCGGGGTCTCGATCCCGACGGTGCACTCGGCGATCGCGTCCGGCACCCCGCTGCTCGGGGTGTGCCTCGGCCACCAGGCGATCGCAGAAGCCCTCGGCGCCACGGTCACGCACGCCGACGAGCTCATGCACGGCAAGACCTCGCAGGTCGACCACGACGACAGCACGCTCTTCGCCGGAGTCCCGCACCCCTTCACGGCGACGCGGTACCACTCCCTCGCGATCGTCGACGGTACGGTCCCCGACGAACTGACCGTGACGGCCCGGACCGGCGGTGGCGTCATCATGGGCGTCCAGCACCGCGACCACCCCCTCTACGGCGTGCAGTTCCACCCCGAGTCGGTCCTGACCGAGGGCGGCTACCGCATGGTCGGCAACTGGCTCGAGACCACCGGCCTGTCCGGTGCTGCCGAGCGCGCCGACGGGCTCGGCCCGCTCATCGCGACGCACCGCGCCTGACGCGTCAGGAGGGCGCGGCCGGCGGTGTCTCGCGGCGACGCACCTGGAGCAGTGGACGAGACGACCCGACGGGCGCACGGACGCGTGGCGGGGAGGCGCCGGGCCTCCTGGCCGTCAGCGTGCCGACGGGAGGCCCGTCACCGGTCCGTCAGGCCGCACGCGTGTCCGTGTGGCCGGCTCGACGGCCGCAGTGGCGTCGTTCCGGATCGGGACGTTCAGCGACCGTCGCCGTTGTCGCCGCCGTTGTCCCCGTTGTCACCCTTGTCGTTCCCGTCGTCGGAGGACGGGGCCTTGGTCGGCTGGCTCGACGCGGCGCAGTAGGTCAGGGCGACCGCGCTTCCCTGGGCGACGTCGCCCTGGGGGGTGTCCTGCTGCGTGACGAGGCCACCCGTGCACGAGTCCGACGGTGACGGTGTCACGGTGAGACCGAGCTGCTCGAGCGACGCCTTGGCATCGGCGAACTGCTGGTTCGTGACGTTCGGCAGCTGCACCTTGCCGTTGGAGACCGTCAGGTTGATCACGATGCCCTTGGTGTGGAGCGAACCGGACTCGGGGTCGGAACTCATCACGGTGCCCTCTGGCAGGTCGGACGAGTAGTCGGAACTGATCGCGCCGACGCGGAAGCCGGCGTCTTCCAGCGTCTGCTGCGCGGCTGCCTGGGACTGCCCGTTCAACTCGGGGACCGGGAGCCGCTGGGGGCCGAGGGACACGACCACGTCGACGTTGGACTTCCGGCCCACGTTGATCCCGGAGCCCGGGTCGGTGCGGATGACCATGCCCTTGTCGACGTCGTCGGAGTTCTCCTCGACCTTGACCGGTGTGAGGTCCTTCTTCTCGAGGGCGCTGACCGCTGCGCTGTAGGTCGACCCGGTCACGTTCGGCACGCTCACGGACGACGAGACCGGCGGCTTGCCCGGCTGCAGGTTGGCGACGAAGAACACGACCCCGACGATGACCGCCACCGTCAGCAGGATGCCGACCCAGATCCACGCCACCGGTGGACGGTTCTGGGTGCGCTGCGGGCGGTGCTCGGCGGTGTCGTCGTCGAGCTCACGGAAGGCCGCGGCGGGGTTCGACGTGGTGCGCGGGTCGACCCCGAACAGCACCGTCGAGGCGTCGTTCGCCGCGTTCTGCTGGATCTTCTTGGTGGACGCCGGAACCCGGCCCGAAGCGGCTTGCTGCAGGTCCGAGCGGAACTCGGCGGCGTTCTGGAAGCGGCGCGTGCGGTCCTTGACCAGGGCGTGCAGGGTCACGGCGTCGAGTGCCGGAGAGACCTCGGGCGTGATCGAGGACGGGGCGACGGGCTGTTCGCTGACGTGCTGGTAGGCCACTGCCACCGGGGTGTCGCCGAGGAAGGGCGCACGGCCGGTGAGGAGCTCGAACAGCACGACACCGGTGGAGTAGATGTCCGTGCGGGCGTCGACGGTCTCGCCGCGGGCCTGCTCCGGCGAGAAGTACGACGCAGTACCGAGGATCGACGTGGTCTGCGCGACCGTGGCGGAGGTGTCGGTGATGGCGCGGGCGATGCCGAAGTCCATGACCTTGACCTGGCCGTTGTGCGTGACCATGACGTTGGCGGGCTTGATGTCGCGGTGCACGACGCCGGCGCGGTGCGAGTATTCGAGCGCGGTGAGGATGCCCTCGGTGATGCGGACGGCCTCGGCCGGAGCGACGGCACCCTCGGCGATGATGTCGGAGAGCGGACGGCCCTCGACGTACTCCATCACGATGAAGGGGACCTGCACCTCGGCGCCCGAGGTCTCGGTCACGGTCTCCTCGCCGGCGTCGTACACCCGGACGACCGTCGGGTGGGCCATGCGTGCAGCGGCCTGGGCTTCCTGCCGGAACCGGGTGCGGAACGCCGGGTCGTTGGCCAGGCTCGGCTTCAGGAGCTTCACCGCGACCTTGCGACCGAGACGGGTGTCGTTGCCGAGGTGCACGGTTGCCATGCCGCCTCGGCCGATGACATCACCGATCTCGTAACGGTTGGCGAGGAGGGTGATCCCCGCGGTCACACCTTCTGGCACGTACTCCTCCGTCTGTCCGTCCGGGCTAGTGTACGGCAGCACCACCTGGTGAGACGCTGGTCAGCGAGGGGTCGACCGAACCGTTACCGAACGGTGTCGACAGTCCCCGTCCGGGGGTCGTTCAGTTGCCGTCCATCGGGGTCTCGGTGGGGTTGGTCCCGTCGGTGGGGTCCGTGGTGTCGCCCGGATCCGTCTCGTCCGCGGTCCAGGTCGCCGTCGCAGCGTCCGAGCCGGGCGACTTCGGCAGGGTGTTGCCGTTGGAGCCGCACGTGACCGAGTACACGAAGGTGACCGGGGTGTCCACGGCGTCTGCCTGGATGGTCACCGCCGTCGACGAGATCGTGCCCGAGGTCGCACCGGACGCGTCCTTGCCGTTCTTCGCGACCCAGGTGTACGTCGAGACCGTGTACCCGACGGGGCACTCGGACGCCTGCCAGCTGAACAGGACCGAGCCGTCGGACGACACGGTGCCGGCCTTCGCCGCGGCGGGCTTGGCCACCGACGGCGGCGTCGTGTACTGCCGGATGGTCACCAGCGAGCCCTGCAGGACGCTGCCCGTCGGCGTGATCGACTGCACCGTGTTCGCCTGGTCGGCGTTCGGTGCGGCGTCGCCGTCCTCGACCGCCGTCTGGAAGCCGAGGTTCTGGAGCTGTGACTCGGCCTCGGCGGTGGACATGCCGACGTACTCGTCGTTGCTCAGCGTGACGCGGGTCTCGGTGGGCGAGGGCGTCGGAGTCGGGGTCGGCGTCTGCGAGGGGCGGGGGCTCTTCGAGACGGACCTGGACGGCGACGGACTCGGATCGGGGGACCCGTTCAGCGCGAACGCGCCGATGACGGCGGCGATCGCGAGCACCACGACGACACCCACGACCCACCAGATCCAGGCGCGCTTCTTCTTCGGTTCCTCGGCCGCGTCGTCCGCCGGGGACACCGGTGCGCCGGGTCCGCCGGCGCCCGCGGCTGCCGCGCCGGACTGGGTGCCGAGCAGTGCCGTGGCGGCGTCGTTGCCCTGACCCTGCGGCGGGTTGAACGCGACGGTGCCGCCCTGCGCGATGGCGGGGACGGCGACGGTGGCCGCTGCGACGTCACCACGGCGGAGCGCCTGCGCGGCGCGCGCCAGGTTGGCGGCGGTGGCGGGACGGTCGGCGGGCTTCTTCGCGATGCACGAGATCACGAGGGCGGCGACGGGCTCGGGGATGTCCCCGGGCAACGCCGGCGGCTGCTCGTTGATGTGCGCCATCGCGATCGCGACCTGCGACTCGCCCGTGAAGGGACGACGACCTGCGAGGGCCTCGTACGCGACGATGCCGAGCGAGTAGATGTCGGTCGACGGCGACGCCGGATGCCCGCTCGCCTGCTCGGGCGAGAGGTACTGCACGGTGCCCATGACCTGCCCGGTCGCGGTGAGCGGGACCTGGTCGGCGATGCGCGCGATGCCGAAGTCGGTGATCTTGACCCGGCCATCCGGCGTGATGAGCAGGTTGCCGGGCTTGATGTCACGGTGCACCAGGCCGACCGCGTGTGCGGCCTGCAGGGCGTTCGCGGTCTGCGCGACGATGTCCAGGACCTTGTCGACGGGCAGCGTGTGCTCGCGCTCGATCATGGTCGACAGCGCTTCGCCGGGGACGAGCTCCATCACGAGGTAGGCGCTGCCGTCCTCTTCGCCGTAGTCGAAGACGTTGGCGATGCCCTCGTGGTTGACGAGCGCAGCGTGCCGGGCCTCGGCGCGGAAGCGCTCGAGGAACCCGGGATCGCCGAGGTACTCGTCCTTGAGGATCTTGAGTGCGACGGTTCGGCCGATGACGAGGTCGGTGGCCTGCCACACCTCTCCCATGCCGCCGATGGCGACCCGGGACGAGAGCTGGTACCGCCCACCGAAGGTGAGTCCGCTGGTGGGTCTCATTTGTTCAGCACCGCCTCCATGACTTTCTTCGCGACCGGGGCCGCGACCGTGTTGCCGACTCCCGACTGACCGAGCCCGCCGCCGTCTCCGACGACGACCGCCACGGCGACCTCCGGGTCCTTCGCGGGCGCGAACCCGGTGAACCAGAGCGTGTAGGGATCGCCTGTTCCGCCCTCGGCCGTGCCCGTCTTCCCTGCGACGTCGACACCGTCGATCTTGGCATTCGTTCCGGTCCCGGCGTTCACGACGCTCTGCATGGCCTCGGTGAGGTCAGCGGACTCGGAGGAGGACAGCGGATCACTGTACTGCTTCGGGGAGAAGGACTCGACCGTCTTCAGGTCGCTCGTGGTGATCGAGTCGACGAGCGAGGGCTGCATGACCTTGCCGCCGTTCGCGATGCCGGCCGACACCATGGCCATCTGCAGCGGGGACACCCGGACGCTCGCCTGGCCGAAGGCGCTGAGCATGAGCTGCGCGGTGGAGTCGACCTCGGGGTACTGGCTGGCGGTCGCGGACATCGGGACCTCGATGGCGTCACCGAAGCCGTACTTGTCGGCCATGCTCTTGATCGCGTCGTACCCGAGCTTCTGTCCGAGCTCGGCGAACGGGATGTTGCACGAGTACTGGATGGCCGTGCGGAGCTTGACCTTGTCGCCGCCGCCGCACGTGCCGCCCTCGGCGTTGTTGATGTACGAGCTCGTGCCGGGGAGCTGCAGGCGCGACGGGTTCGGGAACGTCGAGTCGAGGTTGTACTTGCCGCCCTCGAGCGCCGCGGATGCCACGACCAGCTTGAAGACGGATCCGGGCGTGTACAGGTCGCCGCCGATCGCGCGGTTCTGCAGCGGGGACGACGAGGCGCCGAGCAGGGCGTCGTACTGCTCCTTGACCTTCGCGGTGTCGTGCGAGGTGAGGGTGTTCGGGTCGTAGCTCGGCTTCGAGACCATCGCGAGGATCTTGCCGGTCTTCGGCTGGATGGCGACGACGGCGCCGCTGTTCGTGCCGAGGGCTTCGTACGCGGCCTGCTGCACGGCGGGGTCGATCGTCAGGTTGACGTTGTCGCCCTGGACGTCCTGGCCGGTGAGGATCGAGTTGAGGTTCTGGAAGAACGAGGCGTCCGAGTTGCCGGACAGCACGGTGTTCTCCGCGCTCTCGATGCCGGTGTTGCCCTGGCCGATGGTGAAGTACCCGGTGACGGCGGAGTACAGCTCGCCGTTGGTGTACTTGCGCTGGTACTCGTACTGGTCGTCCACCGGGGTCGACTCGGCGATCGGGCTGCCGCCGACCAGGATCGCACCGCGCTTGGTCGAGTAACTGTCCAAGATGGTGCGTGAATTGCGGGAGTCGGCGCGGAGGGAGTCCGCCGAGAAGAACTGGATGGACGTCGTCGACACGAAGAGTGCGACGAACATGAGCACGATGACGGTCGAGACACCGCGGAGCTGTCGGTTCATCGACGACGCTCCTTCCTGGTCGCGCGCGCAGACCGCCCGCTCGCGGCGGGGATCGCGCCCTGCTGGACGCGTTGTTCGGCGGGGATGGAATCGGTGAGTCGCAGCAGCATCGCGGCGATGATCCAGTTGGCGATGAGCGAGGAACCACCCGCGGCCATGAACGGTGTGGTCAGGCCGGTCACCGGGATCACGCGGGTGATGCCGCCGACGACGACGAACACCTGCAGGGCGATCACGAAGCCGAAGCCGACGCCGAGCAGCTTGCCGAAGTCGTCCTGCGCCATGAACCCGACGCGGATGCCGCGCGAGGCCAGCACGATGAACAGCGCCAGGATCGCGAAGACGCCGATCAGGCCGAGTTCTTCACCGAGCGAGGCGATGATGTAGTCCGCGTTGGCGACCGGTGTGATGTACGGGCGCCCCTGGCCGAGGCCGGTGCCGGTGATGCCGCCGTTCGCGAAGCCGAAGAGCCCCTGCACGAGCTGGTAGCTGGCCTGGGTGTCGCGGCTGAAGACCTCTTGGTTGAACGGGTCGAGCCACTGCTCGAACCGGCCGTGCACGTACTCGAGGGCGCTCTGCGCGACGAGGGCGCCGCCGACGAACAGCGCGAGGCCGATGACGACCCAGCTGATGCGCGCGGTCGCGACGTAGATCATCACGAGGAACAGGCCGAAGTACAGCAGCGCCGTGCCGAGGTCGCGCTGGAAGACGAGGACCGCCATCGCGGCGCCCCACATCACCAGGATCGGGCCGAGGTCACGGGCGCGCGGGAACGTCATGCCGAGGAACTTCTTGCCGACGATCGACAGGGAGTCGCGGGCGGTCACCAGGTAGCCGGCGAAGAACAGGGCCATGGTGATCTTCGCGAGCTCACCGGGCTGGAAGGAGAACGGCCCGATCTTGATCCAGACGCGTGCGCCACCGATGTTCTGGCCGATGCCGGGCAGGATCGGCAACAGCAGCAGCGCGATCGTCAGGAACATGAAGATGTAGCGGTACCGCTGCAGGAACCGGTGGTTCCGCACCAGCAGCAGCGTGGTGATCGCCAGGACCATCGCGAGCATCGTCCAGACGATCTGCTTCACACCGATGGCGTCCCAGCCGGTCAGGCCGTTGTGGACGTCGATGCGGTAGATCTCCGCGATGCCGATGCCGTTCAGCACGAGTGCGATCGGCAGGACGAAGGGGTCGGCGTTCTTCGCGACGACCCGCAGCACGACGTGCATCACGAGCCCGAGCCCGAGGATGCCCGCGCCGACCCACAGCACCGAGGTGTCGAACAGCCGCCCCTTGGTGCCGAGCTGCACGAGGACCATCGCGCCGGCGCAGATGCCGCAGGCGATGACGAGCAGCACGAGCTCGAGGTTCCGAGCACGTGCGGGTTCACGGAGCTTGATCGTGATCGCCTGCGTGAACGACTGGGCGGTGGCGTTGCTCATCGCGAGCCCCGGGTCGGGGTCGGCGTGGGCGTCGACGACCGGGTCGGCGACGGCGAGGGTGACGAGGTGGATCCGCCGTCACCGCCGGTACCGGCTTGGTCCTGCCCGGTCTCGGCGGCCTTGCGCAGTCGGTCGACGATGTCGCGCGCGTCACCGAGCGACTGCGCGTTGATCGTCGAGCGGACGTTCTCGCGGGTGTAGTCCGGCAGCATCGACACCGTGATGTCGGTGTCCTCGTAGACGTCCGACAGCGCCAGTGGTCCGATCGACTGCTGCACGCCCTTGTAGATGGCGACCGTGCCGCGGTCGGTGCCGACGTAGTAGTGGTCCTGGGTGATCCGCCAGCCGAGGAACACGGCCCCCACCAGGGCGGCGACGGCCACCACGAGCGCGACCGTCCACGAGACCCGACGTCGGATGCGGCGTCGGCGGTCCTCGGCGATGAGCTCCGCGAAGAACTGGTCGGACTCGGGCTCGAAGTGCGAGTCCTCCGGAGCCGTGGTGACCTTGAGGGGGTGCAGCAGGATCGTGGGGAGGCGGATCGGCTTGCGACCGGTCGACGCCTCGAAGGTCAGGGGAGCGGCCGCGGACCCGACGGTGGTGGCCGCGTCATCGTCGTCGTCGACCTCGTCCGCGGTGACGTCCATGACGACGACGGTGACGTTGTCGGGGGCGCCGTGGTCGAGGGTCTCCTTGACCAGGCGCTGCGTGACCTGGTTGGCGTCCATGTTCGACGCCAGGGCGTGCCGGATGCGCTCTTCGGCCAGGTACGACGACAGGCCGTCGGAGCACAGCAGCCAGCGGTCGCCCGGCTGGATGTCCATGATCGCGGTGTCGACCTCGGGTGCGGCATCGACGTCGCCGAGCACCCGCATGAGCACCGAGCGACGGGGGTGGACCGCGGCTTCCTCCGGGGTGATCCGGCCGCTGTCGACCAGGCGCTGCACGAAGGTGTGGTCCGACGTTATCTGCTGCAGCTCGCCGTCACGGTGGCGGTAGATGCGCGAGTCACCGATGTGCGCGATCGCGATCTGCTCGCCGACCCGGATCATCGCGGACACCGTGGTGCCCATACCGGTCAGTTCCTGGTGCTCGAAGACCGTCTCGGTGATGAGCTGGTTCGCGGCGATCAGGGCCGACTGCAACGCGAACTCGGCGTCGTGGGCCGAGGGGAACTCGCGGTCCACCTCCCTGATGCGCCGGATCGCGATCGCCGAGGCGACGTCGCCGCCAGCGTGCCCACCCATGCCGTCCGCGACCGCGAACAGGTGCGCCCCGGCGTAGCCGGAGTCCTGGTTGTTCGCGCGGATGCGGCCCACGTGGGACACAGCGGCGCTCAACGTGCGAGCGGTCATGCCGGGTTACCGCCGCAGCTCGAACGTCGTCGTCCCGATCGTGATCGGCGTGCGCTCCGCGACGATCAGGGGAGCGCTCACCTTCTGACCGTTGACGAAGGTGCCGTTCGTGGACTCGAGGTCGGTGAGGAGCCAGCCGTCGGCGCGCAGGTCGAGCCGGGCGTGGTTGGTCGAGGTGTAGTCGTCGCGGATCACGACGTTGGACTCGCTGGAGCGACCGATCGTGATCGGTCCTCCGCCGAGCGGCATCTCCATGCCCTCACGCGCGCCCTCGGTGATCACGAGGCGGGTCGCGGCTGGCGATGCGGACTGCGTCGCCTGGGTCGGTTGCCCGATCAGGTCGGTGAACGCGCCACCCGAGGCCGCTGCCGGCGCCGCCGCTGCGGGGATCGTCGGGGTCGTCGGTCCGGAGGGAGCCGACTTGGAATCCGTGGGGATCGTGCGCACGCGCTGGCCGAAGAGATCACTGCGCAGGGCGAAGACGATCACGAAGACGAACAGCCAGAGCACCGCGAGGAACGCGAAGCGCAGGACGAGCAGGGTCAGGCCTGTGGTCATCGAGCACCTCCGTCGTTCTCCGGGATCACCCGGAACACCATACGGGTACGACCGATCTCGATGGTGGAGTCCGGCTCCACGATCGCCTGTTGGAAGTGCTGTCCGTTCAGCTTCGAGCCGTTCGTCGAGCCCAGATCCGTGGCCTGGGCGTGCTTGCCGTCCCACAGGACCTCGACGTGCTTCCGGCTCGTCCCGGTGTCCGCGATGGTGATGTCGGCGTCGCTGCCACGGCCGATCACGGTGCGTCCGCGCTGCAGGCGGTGCCGCTGCGAGCCGATGTCGAGCACGGCGATCCACGCGACGTCGCGCTGCACCGTGGTGGAGTCGATCTGCAGGATGCCCGTCGACAACGTGCCGTCCTGCTGCAGCCGGATGGTGACCGGACCGGAGAACGAGTAGTTCTGCGCGACGGCGTGCTGGTGGGCCATCTGCGTGAGTTCGTCGATGAGCGGACGGCCGACGTCGTTCATGCGCGTGAAGTCCGGCGGCGCGAGGCGCACGGTGAACTCGTTCGGCACCAGGATGCGCTCTCGCGACACCACGGCGGCCTTCGTGTCGAGCTCACGGCGCAGGGCGCTGGAGATCTCGACCGGCTGCACACCGGAGCGGAAGGTCTTCGCGAACGCGCCGTTCACGGCGCGCTCCAGCCCTCGCTCGAAGTTGTCCAGCAGGCCCATGTGTCTCCAGAGTCGTCGGTCGTCAACCACTGCATGGTAGTGGTTGGCGCAGGGGGCAGTCTGTGCGTGGTAGTGTTTTGGGGCTGGCGCGAGTGGCGGAATTGGTAGACGCGCACGGTTCAGGTCCGTGTGCTGGAAACGGCGTGGGGGTTCAAGTCCCCCCTCGCGCACCAGGCGAAACAGCGAAAGGCCCCGGAGCAATCCGGGGCCTTTCGTGTTCTTCCGGGGCGTCCCGGAGCGGCCGTCGCCGGATGGCGGATCAGGTCCGATCGGCGTCCGTCGGGTGGTCGGGATCCGGCCAGGAGGCCCGGCTCGACCCCGACACGCCGGGTCCGGAGAACCCGTGGTCGGTTCTTCCCGCATCGCTGCGGGCGAAGAACGGGCGCGCGCTGGGCAGGAAGAGGAGGACCGCGGCGACGACCGACAGCGCGATCGTCAGGAGTCCGACTTCGCCGCTCGTGATGCTGAGCACGGCACGGGCCACGGCGACGACGACCAGCACGATGCGTGCCACCCGCGATCCGGTGGCCGTGCGGACGACCGCCCACCCGACGAGTCCCCAGACCGCGACCGCGACGAGCACCGTCAGGACCGTGCCGAGGGCGTTCCCGTCCGCGCCCGCCACGAACTGCAGGACGGTCGCCACCAGGCAGACCGCGACCCAGAGGAGCCAGAGCACGATCGACACCGTGACGACCTGCGGTCGATCCGGGCGACGGGTGAACGGTGTCCTGGTCATGGCTGCACGGTACCGGGCGGTCGGGTCGTGCAAGCGGCCGCCCCGCTAGCGTGACCAGGTGACCGATGATCGTGCAGCAGCCCCTCGTCCCGGCGTCGACGTCCCCGATGCCCGTGGGCGGACCGGACTCGACGCCGTCGGCCGTGACCTCGACCGCAACCCCGACGTCGTCGTGCGGGACGTCGAGGTCGTGTCGGACGGGTGGCACGTGCTCCGTCGCACCACGCTCGACGTCCGGCGCCGGGACGGCCGGTGGGACCGGCAGCAGCGCGAGACCTACGACCGCGGGAACGGTGCAACCGTGCTGCCGTACGACGCCGAGCGCCGTACCGTCCTGCTCACGCGGCAGTTCCGGTGGCCGGCGTACGTGAACGGGCATCCGGACGGGATGCTGATCGAGGCGGCGGCGGGGCTGCTCGACGAGGACGACCCCGAGACCGCCGTCCGACGCGAGGCCGCCGAGGAGCTCGGCATCCGGCTGGGCGACCTGGTGCGCGTCGGCGACGTCTTCATGAGCCCCGGTTCGGTGACCGAACGCGTCCACTTCTACGTCGGTGCGTACACACCGGCGGACCGGGTCGAGGCGGGCGGCGGGGTCGAGGACGAGGGCGAGGACATCGAGGTGCTCGAGCTGGCACTCGACGAGGCGCTCGCGATGGTCGAGGACGGCCGGATCGCCGACGGCAAGACGATCATGCTGCTGCAGTGGGTGGCACTGCGGCGGGTGTCACCCCGACAGGGCTGACCCGTCCAGGCCCACCGCTCGGGCGATCGTCGTGCGCACCAGGCCCTCGCGGGTCGGTCGGTCGAGGTAGTCGACCAGGGCGTACCCGTTGGTGGCGTCGACGAGCGCGAAGAGCAGGCGTCCCACGCCGTCCGGGTCGTCGGTCCGCAGCACGCCCCCGCGCACCCCGTCGACGACGACCGTGGTCGCGAGGAGCTGCCAGTCGTCCATGACGTCCCGTGCCGCGGTCGCCAGTGCCGCGTTCGTGCGGCCGATGCTCCACGCGTCGGCCCACAGGGTGGCGACGTCGTCGCGCGCGGGATCGGCGATGCAGCCGAGCAGGGTGCGGAGACCCGAGACCGGGTCGGGCGCAGCGGCGACGATCGCGCGGACCTCGGCGACCTCGGCTGCCGCGACGGTGCGGAACGTCTCGCCGACCAGGTCCTCCATGTTCGGGCGGTAGTGGGCGACGAGCGACGGCGCGACCCCGATCACGGCGGCGATCCCGCGGAGCGTCACCGCCGCGAGGCCCTCGGCACGCGCCAGGTCGACGGCGGCCGCCGTGATCTGGGATCCGCGTTCGGCCGGGCTCAGGCGCCGGCGGGCCGGTGTCGTCGGCATCGTCCCACCGTATCCGCGCGTCACGCGCCCTCGACGACGAAGGCCGCCCACAGGTCGGCACGGGTCGCGAAGACGGCGAGGTCGCGGTCGAGGAGCCGGCCGGCGTGCTCGACCCGGGAGCGTGCGGTGTGACGGTGGATGCCGAGCACCTGGGCGGCGCGGTCGTACTCGCAGTTCTGCTCGAGCCAGGCGCGGACGGTGCGGGTGAGCTCGGTGCCCGCCGACCGGTCGTGTTCGAGCAGGGGAGCGAGGAACGCGCGGGCGACGGCTCCGGCGTCGACGTCCACGTGGGCCAGGTGTGCGAGGACGCCTTCGCGGGCGAGGTCGCCGAACTCGGTGGTGCCCGGTCGCCCTTCCCGCCGACGGTCGAGGGCCTGCACGGCCTCGGTGCGGGCACGGCCGAACGACCGGTACGCGGCACCGTCCGACAGGCCGGCCCGCAGGTCGAAGCGTCCGACCAGTTCCTCGACGATCGCGGTGTCGTCGGCGCTCACGCACAGGAAGAGGGCGTCGTCGACGGCGAAGAAGAGCTGTCCGGGCCGGTCCTGCACCCACAGTTCGAGCAGGTCGACGACGGTGTCGACGTCGTGGTCGTCGACCTCGAGGGCCGCGATCCGGACGGGTTCGGCGGGCAGGGGCCCCCACACCTCGCGCGACGTCGACTGGACCACCTCCGGATCGCCGACCGAGAGCATGGTGAGCAGGCCGGTGCGCAGGAGCCCGCGCGCTCTGGCCAGCTCACGGTTCTGCTGCAACGCGAGTCCGGCGAGGGCGATGACGGACGTCACCACCTCGCGGCCGGCGCGGTCGAGCGCACCGCCGTTCGCGATCGCGAGCACACCGCTCAGGTGGCCCCCGCTGCCGAGGGTCTGCAGGGTGAACCCGGTGTGGTGCTCGGTGGTCACCGGCAGGCTCGCCCGCTGTCCGGCCCGCAGCAGGCGCAGCGCCTCGGTCCGGAGCAGCTCGAGGTCCTGGGCGGGCACGCCGTCCGTCGGGTGCCCGCGGTCCAGCCGCCCGGACACGTCGAAGAGCCCGACCCAGCCGTCGAGCTGCCCGGAGAGCTCCGCGATCGTGGCCCCGAGCCCGTCCGGGCGCATCGCCGCGAGCGAGATCGCCCGCTGTGCGGCGAGGGCCCAGGCGTTCCGGGCGTTCGCGTCGCGGGCGACCGCTTCGGCGTTCGCCTGCGCGACCGCGATGAACGAGGTCTCGTAGGGCACCTCGAACAAGGGGAGTCCGTACTGCTCGCAGGCGGCGACGAGGGCGTCCGGGGTGCCGGCGCGGACGACCTCCGTGCCGAACCCGAGTGCGACGACGCCCCGCTCGACGAGTCGGCGGACGTAGGGGCCGGCGACGTCCTCCGGGACCTCGGCCTCGGCACCGAACTGCGTGCCCGTCGTCAGCAGTCCCTGCCCGTCGGCCAGGAACGGCGTCGGGTCCTCGAGGTCGGAGCTGTGCAGCCACGACAGCGGGGCGTCGAGGGCGCCCGTGTCCGCGCCGGTCAGTGGGCGGAGGCGGAGGTCGGCACGGTGCAACAGGGAACGCAGCGTCGCGGGCATGCGAGCACCTTATCCACCGGGGCGATCGGACCGGGCCTCGATGTACACGGTGGACAGCCGCCGTGGTCGCCGCAGGCTCCTACCATCGCCGCATGTCCTCCACCGCAGCACCCTCGATCAGTGCGCCCACCGGCGGCCCCTCGCTGCCCCAGGAACGACGGCTCGTCACGGCCGTCCCCGGCCCGCGATCACGCGAGCTCATGGCGCGGAAGGCCGGAGCCGTCGCGGCCGGGGTCGGGGTCGCCGTGCCGATCGCCGTCGTCGCGGCCGGTGGCGGGGTCGTCGTGGACGCGGACGACAACTCGTTCGTCGACCTGGGGTCCGGGATCGCCGTGACCAGCGTCGGCAACGCGCACCCCGCCGTCGTCGCCGCGGTCACCGAGCAGGTCGCTGCCTTCACCCACACGTGCTTCACGATCGCCGCCTACGACGGGTACGTCGCGGTCGCCGAGGCGCTCAACCGGCTGACCCCCGGTGACCACGACAAGCGCACGGCACTGTTCAACTCCGGCGCAGAAGCCGTCGAGAACGCGGTGAAGATCGCGCGCAAGCACACCGGTCGGCAGGCCGTCGTGGTGTTCGACCACGCGTACCACGGCCGGACGAACCTCACGATGGCGCTCACCGCGAAGAACCAGCCGTACAAGGACGGCTTCGGCCCGTTCGCCCCCGAGGTCTACCGGGTGCCGATGTCCTACCCGTTCCACGACGGACTCTCCGGACCCGAGGCGGCGAAGCGCGCGATCAGCCAGATCGAGAAGCAGGTCGGCGCGGCGAACACCGCGGCGCTGCTCATCGAGCCGATCCAGGGGGAGGGCGGTTTCGTCGTGCCAGCGCCCGGGTTCCTCGCCGCGCTGTCCGAGTGGACCACGGCGAACGGCGTCGTGCTCATCGCCGACGAGGTCCAGACCGGCTTCGCGCGCACCGGGTCGATGTTCGCGAGCGAGCACGAGGGGATCGTGCCGGACGTCGTCACGACCGCGAAGGGCATGGCCGGCGGTCTGCCCCTCTCCGCCGTGACCGGTCGCGCCGAGATCATGGACTCCGCACACGTCGGCGGGCTCGGCGGCACCTACGGCGGCAACCCGATCGCCTGCGCCGCCGCCCTCGCCGCGATCGACGCGTTCGAGCACGACGGGCTGATCGACCGAGCCCGCGAGCTCGGGGACGTGCTGCTCGGACGACTCCGTGCCGCGCAGACGACCGACCCGCGGATCGGCGACGTCCGCGGACGCGGCGCGATGGTCGCGATGGAACTCGTGGACCCCGCGACCGGCGAACCGGACGCAGCACTGACCGGGAAGGTGGTGCGGTCCGCGTTCGAGCACGGCGTCATCGCGCTGACCGCCGGCACGTACGGCAACGTCGTCCGGTTCCTGCCCCCACTGTCGATCGACGACGCCCTGCTCCACGAGGGACTCGACGTCGTCCTGGAAGGACTCGCAACAGCATGACCACCGAGACCAACGCCACCACCACCGCCCCTGCGGCCGACCGCACCGACGCCGAACGCGAGCTGCTCGCCCGCGTCCCCACGGGCCTCCTGGTCGACGGTGCCTGGCAGCCGTCGGCCGACGGCCGTACCTTCGCCGTCGTCGACCCCGCCACCGGCGAGACGCTGCTCGACATCGCCGACGCAACCGCCGAGGACGGTGTCCGAGCCCTCGACGCCGCCGAAGCAGCGAAGACGGGCTGGGCGACCACGCCGCCGCGGCACCGCGCCGAGCTGCTCCGCCGCGCGTTCGACCTGCTGCAGGAACGACGCGAGGACTTCGCGCTGCTCATGACGCTCGAGATGGGCAAGCCGCTCGCCGAGGCCCGCGGCGAGGTCGCGTACGGCGGGGAGTTCCTGCGCTGGTTCTCGGAGGAAGCGGTCCGGATCGGCGGCTCGTACGGCACCAACCCGGAGGGCACCGGCCGTGCCACCGTCTCGCACAAGCCCGTCGGTCCCGCGTTCCTCATCACGCCGTGGAACTTCCCGCTGGCGATGGCGACCCGGAAGATCGCACCGGCGCTCGCCGCCGGGTGCACGGTCGTCGTGAAGCCGGCCGAACTGACGCCGCTCACGACCCTGCTGTTCGTCGACCTGCTGCGCGAGGTCGGACTGCCCGCCGGCGTGGTCAACGTGGTCCCGACCACGCGGGCCGCCGACGTCTCCGCGCCCGTGATCGCCGACCCCCGGCTCCGGAAGCTGTCCTTCACGGGCTCGACGCCGGTCGGACGCACGCTGCTCGCCCAGGCGGCGCAGAACGTGCTCCGGACGAGCATGGAGCTCGGCGGCAACGCCCCGTTCCTGGTGTTCGCCGACGCCGACCTCGACCTGGCCGTGGAGGGTGCGCTCGCCGCCAAGTTCCGCAACACCGGGCAGGCCTGCACCGCCGCGAACCGGTTCCTGGTGCACGAGGACATCGTCGACGAGTTCACGCGCCGGGTCACCGCACGCGTCGAGGCCATGCGGGTCGGACGCGGCACGGAGGACGACGTCGCCATCGGACCGCTCATCGACGACCGCGCCGTCGACAAGGCGCACCGCCTGGTCACCGACGCGCTCGACCGCGGGGCGACGCTCCGCACCGGCGGACACCCGGTCGACGGCCCCGGCACCTTCTACGCACCCACGGTCCTGACCGACGTGCAGCCCGGCAGCGACCTGCTCCGCGACGAGATCTTCGGACCCGTCCTGGCGATCCGGACGTTCCGGACCGAGGACGAGGCCGTGGCCGCCGCCAACGACACCGAGTACGGTCTGGTCGGCTACGCGTTCACCGAGGACCCGGCCCGCGGGCAGCGCCTGATGGAGCGGCTCGAGACCGGCATGCTCGGACTCAACACCGGGGTCGTCTCGAACGCGTCGGCCCCGTTCGGCGGGGTGAAGCAGTCCGGCCTCGGCCGCGAGGGCGGCGGCGAGGGCATCGCCGAGTACCTCGAGACCATGTACACGCTGACCCCGGACCCGTTCCGGAGCACCACCACCGAAGGAGCAGCACGATGATCGAGAGCGACGTCGTCGTCATCGGAGCCGGTGTCACCGGCCTGACCGCCGCGAACCGCCTGCGCGCCGCGGGACTGACCGTCACGGTGCTCGAGGCGCGCGATCGCGTGGGCGGCCGCACCTGGACGAACGACATCGACGGGGTCACCCTCGAGATCGGTGGCCAGTGGGTCTCGCCCGACCAGACCGCACTGCTCGAGACCCTCGACGAACTCGGACTCGACACGTACGACCGGTACCGCGAGGGCTCGAGCGTCTACGTCGACGCCGAGGGCACCCGCACCGAGTACACCGGCGACATCTTCCCGCTGCCCGAGGCGACGGCGAACGAGATCGAGCGACTCGTGTCGGTCGTCGACGAGTACGTCGCGGCGGTCGATCCCGCCCGCCCCTGGGAGTCCCCGCACGCGGCGGCACTCGACGAGGTCACCTTCCGCGCCTGGCTCCACACGCTGAGCGACGACCGCGTCGCCACCGACAACGTCGAACTGTTCATCGCCGGCGCCATGCTCACGAAGCCGGCACACGCGTTCTCCGCCCTGCAGGCCCTGCTGATGGCCGCCTCGGCGGGGAGCTTCACGAACCTGGTCGACGCCGACTTCATCCTGGACAAGCGCGTCGTCGGCGGGATGCAGCAGGTGTCGGAGCGGCTCGCCGAGCGCCTCGGTGACGCCGTGCACCTGAACGCGCCGGTGCGCACCCTGCGCTGGACCGACGACGGGGTCGTCGCGCTCGCCGACGGCGGCCTCGAGGTCTACGCCCGGCAGGCGCTCGTCGCCGTGCCGCCGCCCCTGTACTCGCGGATCTCGTACGAACCCCCGCTGCCCCGTCGCCAGCACCAGCTGCACCAGCACCTGTCGATGGGCTTCGTCATCAAGGTGCACGCCGTCTACGACCGGCCGTTCTGGCGCGGTGCCGGGCTCTCCGGCACGGCGTTCAGCCCGTACGAGGTCGTGCACGAGGCGTACGACAACACCGAGCACGGATCGGAACAGGGCACGTTGGTCGGGTTCGTCTCCGACCAGCACGCCGACGACCTGTTCGCGCTGTCGGCCGAGGAACGGAAGGCCCGCGTGCTCGCTTCGCTCGCCCACTACTACGGCGACGAGGCCCTGCGCCCGGTCGTGTACTACGAGAGCGACTGGGGCACCGAGGAGTGGACCCGCGGCGCCTACGCGGCGAGCTTCGACCTGGGCGGGCTCGTCCGGTACGGCGCCGACCAGCGTGCAGCCGTCGGTCCGATCCGGTTCGCGTCGAGCGACCTGGCCGGGCAGGGGTACCAGCACGTCGACGGTGCGGTGCGGATCGGGCGCGAGGTCGCCGACGAGATCCTGGCCGTGACCCCGGTCGCCGCCGGCTCCGGCGCTGCCGCCTCGTCCGTCTGAGCGAGCGCAGCGCCGTCCGCGCGTAGCATCCGGGCCATGAGCGACACGACGGCGAACGGATCCAGCGACCCCAGCGAGGCGGAAGCGCAGTACACCGAGGACCTGCCGGACGGGTCGCCCACGGGCGACGCGACGAAGGACCCCGCGCAGGACAGCGACACCGACTCCGGCGGCGAGCCCGCCGAGCCGCAGCAGTAGCGGCGACCGACGAGCAGACGGGAGGCGCGGTGCCAGCTTGCACCGCGCCTCCCGTCCGTCGTGGGGCCGGGTCCAGAGCGTCCGTCAGCCGATGCGGATCAGCTTCTCGTTGACGAACTCGTCGGCCCCCAGGGGGCCGAGCTCACGGCCGAAGCCGCTCGCCTTGACGCCACCGAACGGCAGTTCGGGGCTGTCCGCGCCGACGATGTTGACGTAGACCATGCCGGCCTCGAGCCGGTCCGCGACGCGGAGTGCCTGGTCGGCGTCGGTCGTGAACAGGTACGAGCCGAGGCCGTACGGGGTGTCGTTGGCGAGTGCGACGGCGGCGTCCTCGTCGGCGACCCGGTACACGGCGGCGACGGGGCCGAAGAACTCCTCGCGGTACGCGTCGTTGTCCGGCGTGACGTCGGTCAGGATCGTCGGCACGAAGGCGTTGCCCTGGCGGTCGCCGCCCGTGACGACGGTCGCACCCTGCGCGACGGCGGACGCGAGCTGCTCCTGCAGGCGGTCCGCGGCGGCCGGCGACGACAACGGGCCGAGCTCGGTGCCGGGCACGGACGGGTCGGTCGGCGACACCGCCGACATGGCCGTCGTGAACTTCGCCAGGAAGTCGTCGTACAGGTCGTCCACCACCAGGAAGCGCTTCGGGGCGTTGCATACCTGCCCGTTCCCCTCGAGGCGAGTGGTGACGGCTGACTCGACGACGGAGTCGAGGTCGTCGGTGGACAGCACGATGAAGGGGTCCGAACCACCGAGCTCGAGCACGACCTTCGTGAGGTTCCGGCCCGCGATCTCGGCGACCGCGGCACCGGCGCGGGCCGACCCGGTCAGCGAGACGCCCTGCACGCGCGGGTCGGCGATGACGTCGGCGGCCTGGTCGTTCGTCGCGAAGACGTTCGTGTACGCGCCCTCGGGGAACCCGGCGTCGTGGAAGATCCGCTCGATCGCCAGGGCCGACTCGGGGCACTGCGGTGCGTGCTTGAGCAGGACCGTGTTGCCGATGAGCAGGTTCGGACCGGCGAACCGGGCGATCTGGTAGGCGGGGAAGTTCCACGGCATGATGCCGAGCAGCACGCCGATCGACGACTTCCGGATGAAGGCGCTGCCCTCGGAGCCGTCGGCCAGGGTGATCGGCTGGTCGGCGAGGAACTCCTCGGCGTGATCCGCGTAGTAGTCGTAGATGTCGGCGCAGAAGTCCACCTCGCCCTCGGCCTGGTCGATCGGCTTCGCCATCTCGCGCACGATCGTGGCGGCGAGGTCGGCGTGACGCTCCCGGTACAGGTCCGCGACGCGGTGGAGCAGGGCCGCGCGGTCGGCGACGGAGCTGGTGCGCTCGCGGTGGGCGCGGTCCGCGGCAGCGATCGTCGCCCGGAGCTCGTCGTCGGTGATGGTCGGGAACGTCTCGAGGGTCGTGCCCGTGGTGGGGTCGGTGACGGCGTACATGGCGTCCTCTCTCGGTGGGTCAGGCCTGGTCGGTCAGCTGCTTGTTCACGCCGGTGACCGGCTGGTTCTCGTCGAAGCTCTTCGGCAGCACCCGGAAGCCCTTCGTGATGACGAGCAGGTAGGCGAAGCCGATCGCAGCCCACACTCCTCCTGCGATCAGTGCGTCGGCGTGGAGCTGCGACCAGAGCACCCCTGTCAGGACCATCGCGAGGCCGGGCAGGACGATGTACCTCCACCGGTCAGCCGCGGTGTGGCGGCGGCCCTGCCGGACGGCGAAGTGCACGATGACGCTCGCGTTGACGAAGGTGAAGGCGACGAGGGCGCCGAAGTTGATGTACGACGAGATGGTGTCGAGCGAGAAGCTCATCGCGAGCAGCGTGACCGCGCCGACGAACACGACGTTGAAGACCGGGGTGTGCGTGCGCGGGTTGACGTACCCGAACACCCGCTTCGGTAGGACGTTGTTCCGGCCCATCACCATGAGCATGCGGGCGACGCTCGCGTGCGATGCGAGCCCCGACGCCAGCGCGGCGACGAACCCGGCCGACACCAGGACCGCCTGGAACACCGGGCCACCGACGAGCAGGCCGATCTGGGGCAGCGGGTCGTCGGTGAACTCGCCGAACGGGGTGTTCGTCGGGAACCGCAGCTGCGCGAAGTAGGCGGACACCAGGAAGATCGCGCCGCCGAGCAGCACCGTCAGCATGATCGCCTTCGGCATGATCCGGATCGACTTCGCCTCTTCGGTGTACATCGTCACGGCGTCGAAGCCGATGAACGAGAAGCAGACCACCGTCGCGCCGGTGAGCAGGGCGGACATCGTCACACCGTCGTGCACGAACGGCTCGGTGCTCGCGATCGTGCCGGCTCCGGCACCGTGGACGAGTTCGATGACGGTGAAGACCACGAACGCGATCATCGCCAGGATCGCGCCGATGAGCAGCACCATGTTGAGGTTCGACGTGCCGCGCATCGACAGGCAGATCACCGTCGTCACGAACACCGTGTAGACGACGACCGTCACCCACGACGGCAGCGCCGGGAACACCTGCTCCAGGTAGAGCCGGATGATCAGGGCGTTCACCATCGGCAGGAGCAGGTAGTCGAGCAGGGACGCCCAGCCGACCATGAACCCGAGGTTCGGGTGCATCGACTCCCGCACGTACGTGTACGCGGAGCCGGCCGCCGGGTAGACCCGGACCATCTTCCCGTAGCTGATCGCCGTCAGGGCCATGATGACCAGCGCGATCAGGTACGCGCTCGGCACGGCGCCGTCGGTCTGCCCGGAGACGATGCCGAAGGTGTCGAACACCACCGTCGGGGTCATGTAGCCGAGGCCCAGGCCGACGATCGCCCAGAGTCCGAGGCTCCGCTTCAGGGAACCGCCGCGCGCAGGTGCTGCTGAGGCTGTCGGTGCGGGGACCGCGGTCGGTGATGCCATGTGCGTTGACTTCCCTGCTGGGTCGGGGGCGGGCAGCGCCGGAGCTCGGCTGGGCAGCGTCGCCCGGGCTGGTTCGGAGCACCATACCGACGCTCTGGCGCCGTGCGGACCGGCCGCGGTGTACAGGCGTCGGGCAGCCGCTGTACACCGCGGCGATGGCTCAGACCGCTGGCTGTTGCTGCGTGATGCAGTGCAGCCCGCCGCCGCGCGCGAAGACCTGACGAGCGTCGATCGAGCGCACCTGACGACCCGGGTACACGTCGGCGAGGATGCCGCGGGCGCGATCGTCGGCAACGGCGTCACCGAACGCGCAAGCGATCACAGCGTCGTTCACCACCACGTGGTTGACGTAGTTCCAGTCGACCGGGCCGTCGTCGTCGGTCAGGGTCGACGGGGCCGGCAGTTCGACGATGGTGGCGTCAGTGGCCTGCTCGAGCGCCCGACGGATCTGCGGCATCACCAGGTGGTCCGGGTGGCCGGCGTCGGGCTGCGCGTGCAGCAGGATCGTGCGGGACGTCGTGGTGGCGCTGGTGGCGCTGGTGTCGCTGGTGTCGCTGGTGGCGCTGATGTCGCTGGTGTCACTCGACGCGCCCGCGAACGTCGCGACCATGTCGACGTGGCCCCGGGTGCCGAACCCGTCGTAGTCACGGGTCAGGCCGCGGGGCAGCCAGACCACGTCCGTCGCGCCGATCGTCCGGGCCAGCTCGAGTTCGACGCGCTCGCGGTCGGCGTACGGGTTCCGTCGCGGATCGAGCTGCACGGTCTCCGTCACCAGGACCGTGCCCGTGCCGTCGACGTGGATCGCTCCGCCCTCGTTCACGAGCAGCGAGGGGATCCGATGCGCACCGGCGGCGGCCGCGACCATGGTGGCGACCTCGCCGTCGCGGGTCCACGTCGACCAGGAGTTCGCGCCCCAGCCGTTGAAGACCCAGTCCACGGCGCCGAGCTCACCGGTCACGTCGTCGACGACGAACGTCGGCCCGATGTCGCGCATCCAGAAGTCGTCGAGGGGCGCTTCGAGCACCTGGACCGCGGTCGACAGCAGGCGACGCGCGTCGGCTCGCGCGACCGGGTCCACGACGATCGTGACGGGCTGGTGCTCGCTGATCGTGTTGGCCGTGGCCGCCCACGTCCGTCGCGCCGCCTCGGCGCTCGCCGCGTCGTCGCCGAGCGTCAGGCCGGGGCGTGGGAACGCCATCCAGGTGCGTTCCTGCGGAGCCGTCTCGGGAGGCATCACCCACGTCATGCGCGCGCCTCCGGTCCGGCGTCGGTCGCCGCCACGGCCTCGGCCGCGTCGATCTCGTCGGTCGCCGCCACCCCGATGGCCGCGTCGATCGCGTCTCGTGCGCCGAACGCGTGGCGGTCCTCGTCCACCGGGTCGACGAGCCCCGCGTAGAGGTCCGGTCGTCGGGTCACGTAGAAGGGGAACAGTCGGAGCCACTCCGTCCGGGCGTCGAGGTCGAGGTCCGCCACGAGCACGGCGTCGGCGTCACGCGGCGCCTCGGCGAGCACGCGGCCGAACGGGTCCGAGATGAACGACGACCCGTAGAAGGTGATGTCGCCCTCGTCACCCCACCGGTTCGGCACGACCATGAACTGGCCGGCGGTGATGCCGTTCGCGACGATGACCTGCCGCCAGATCGGCGCGGTGTCGAAGTCCGGGAACGTCGGCTCGGAGCCGATCGCCGTCGGGTACACCAGGACCTCGGACCCGGCGAGGCCGTAGGACCGGGCGACCTCGGGGAACCACTCGTCCCAGCAGGTCGGCAGCCCGAGGCGCGCGCCGAGTCCCGCCGGCTCGTACACCGGGAAGGCGTCGTCGTCCGTTCCCGGGCGGAAGTACGTGTCCTCGTAGTAGCCGGCGCTGATCGGGATGTGGGTCTTGCGGGTCCGGCCGACCAGGGTGCCGTCGGGGGCGACGAGGACAGCGGTGTTGTAGCCGCGGGGGTCGTCGGGCTGGTCGTCGTCGGCAGGCCGCTCGTACAGCGATGCGTGCACGAAGACCCCGTGCTCGATCGCCTGTGCCCGGGCGAGGGCCACCGTCGGGCCGCCCTCGAGCGACTCGGCGAGGTCCTTCGGGACACCACTGGCAGGGGTGTCGCCGGGGTAGCGGCGCAGGGTGAGCTCGGGGAGGAACACGGCCGTGGCGCCGTTGGCCGCGGCGGTGGCGATGCCGTCGGCGAGCTGTGCGCGGTGGGCAGCGGGGTCCTCGAGCCAACGCATCTGCACGAGGGCGACGCGGGTCGTGCGGCGGGGGGTGCCGGTGTCCTGGTGGAGCGGAGACGGGTGCGGGGGAGCGATGACGACGTCCATCCCGCCATTGTTGATCGTGTGGTCAACGAGCGCAAGGCCCAGGGGGAGTTGGGTGGGGTGATGAGCGAACCCATCGTCACGCCGCTCGGCTTCTCGCACGTGCGCCTCACGGTCACCGACATCCGCCGCAGCAAGGCCTTCTACGAGCAGCTGTTCGGCATGCCGCCCGGCAGCGACTTCAGCGACCAGATCGACGACCCGACGATCCACGACGACCCGTGGCGGACCTACGGCGGCTGTTCGTTCACGTTCGGCGGGCAGACGCTCGGCCTGCGACCGGTCGCCCCCGCCGAGGACCGGTTCGATCCCGACCGAGTCGGCCTCGACCACGTGTCGTTCCGCGTCGGGTCCGTCGACGACCTGCACGCCGCCGTCGAGCGACTGGACGCCGCCGGCATCGAACACGGCGACGTCACCGACCTGCCGCCGTTCGGCCTGGTGATCCTGTCCGTGCAGGACCCCGACGACGTCAACCTGGAGTTCGCGGCACCGCGGCCCTGAGCACGGTGCGCCGGTGTCCGCTTGCCGCGTCCGTCACCCGGACCTCCAGGTGCCACGGAAGCGGGGAGCGTTGCCTGATCGCGTCAGATCTCAGGAGGAGACAGCATGAGCAAGACCTGGTTCATCACCGGAGCGTCGAAGGGCTTCGGCCGCGAGTGGGCGGAAGCCGCCCTCGAACGTGGAGACTCCGTCGCCGGTACGGCCCGCAACACCGACGACGTGCAGGCACTCGTCGACCAGTACCCGGACACGTTCCTCGGACTGCAGCTCGACGTGACCGACCGTGCCGCGGACTTCGCGGCCGTGCAGCGTGCGGCGGAGCACTTCGGCTCGCTCGACGTCGTCGTGAACAACGCCGGCTACGGCCACTTCGGCATGGTCGAGGAACTCACCGAGGACGAGGTCCGCGCCCAGCTCGAGACGAACCTGTTCGGGGCGCTCTGGGTGACCCAGGCCGCGCTGCCGATCATGCGCGAGCAGGGTTCCGGGCACGTCATCCAGGTGTCGAGCATCGGCGGGATCAGCGCGTTCCCGACGGTCGGCGCCTACCACGCGTCCAAGTGGGCGCTCGAGGGGCTGTCGCAGTCCCTGTCGCAGGAGGTCGCAGGCTTCGGCATCCACGTGACGCTCATCGAGCCGGGCGGCTTCTCGACCGACTGGTCCGGGCCGTCGTCGAAGAAGAGCGCCCAGATCGCCGCGTACGCCGACGTCCGCGAAGCCGCGTCGAAGCGCCCGTCGGCCGCCGACCCCGGCAAGCCCGAGGCGACCCGCTCGGCGATCCTGAAGGTCGTCGACGCCGAGCAGCCGCCCCTGCGGGTCTTCTTCGGCAAGGCGCCGCTCGGCATCGCGGAGCAGGACTACGAGTCCCGCCTGGCGACCTGGCGCGAGTGGCAGCCGGTGTCGGAGGAGGCACACGGCTCCTGACGGCCCGGCGGTCAGCGTCGCGTGCTCGTCGCGCCGATCACGGACAGCAGCCGGAGCCGCTCCGCGCTCTCGCTGCCGGGCTCCGCGGTGTGGACCAGCAGCGTCTGGGAACTCTCGGGGTCGTTCAGCACCTGACACTGCAGCGTGAGCAGGCCGACCTCCGGGTGGCGGTACCGCTTCACGTCACGGGGTCGCACGCCGACCTCGTGACGTGCCCAGACGTCGCGGAACTCCGCACTCGTCCCGAGCAGGTGGTCGGCCAGGCGCGCTGCTCGGGAACCGGGGCCTCGGCGTGCGAGGACGCCCCGGAGCCCCGAGGCGTACATCCGCGACAGGAACGCATGGTCCTCGACCGGGTGCACGTCGCGGGACCCCGGGTCGGCGAACCATCGGTGGCCGATGCTCCGGTCGTCGCCTCGTCGGCCGCGGGCGTCACCGGTCAGCTCGACGGCGAGCGGCGTCTGTTGCAGTGTCTCGCCCAGCTCGGTGACGATCTCGGCAGGGCTGTCGGCCAGCCGGTCGAAGATGCGCATCATCCCCGGGCTGACGTGGTCCCCGCCGGAGGCGGCCGCCGGTGGCTCGTGTCCGGCGAGGCGGAAGAGGTGGTCGCGCTCGGCGATCGTGAGCCGCAGTCCCTGCGCGATGGACGCGAGCATCTGGTCGGACGGCTGCGGGCCGCGCTCCCGCTCCAACCGCGCGTAGTAGTCGACGGACATGTTGCTCAGCAGCGCCGCCTCCTCGCGCCGCAGCCCGCTCGTGCGACGGCGCTGGCCCCGGGGCAGCCCGACGTCCTCCGGCTGCAGGGCCGTCCGACGGCTGCGGAGGAAGTCCGCCAGGGACGCTCGGTCGATCATGCGCCCCATCCTCTCCCGGGGCGTCGACCGCAGCCACGGATCGTCAGGCCGTGGTTCCGTGTGCACGGCACCGCAACGATCGTCTCGGGTGCCGGATCGGGTGCTCACCACGACGGAAGAGGCCGACCATGGCACGGAACGAACCACTCACCCTCCCGGACCTCAGCGGACGCCGGGTCCTGGTGACCGGGGCGAGCGACGGCATCGGACTGGAGATCGCCGCGCGCTTCGCCGGCGCCGGGGCCGAGGTGGTCGTACCGGTGCGCAACCGCGACAAGGGAGCGGCGGCCGTCGCCCGGATCACCGCGCAGCACCCGGATGCCTCCGTGCTGCTCGAGGACCTGGACCTCTCCTCGTTGGAGTCCGTGTCGACGCTCGGGGAGCGGTTGCGGTCCGGGGGCACGCCGATCGACGTCTTCGTGGGGAACGCCGGCGTGATGAACCCGCCGGAGCGGCAGACGACCCAGGACGGCTTCGAGCTGCAGTTCGGCACGAACCACCTCGGGCACGTCGCACTCGTCGGCGCCCTGCTCCCCCTGCTCCGTGCCGCCGACGGTCGGGTCGTGATGCAGTCGAGCGTGGCGGCGCAGCGGGCCTCGATCCGGTGGGACGACCTGCAGTCCGAGCGGGACTACGACGTCGCGCGGGCGTACGGGCAGTCGAAGCTCGCGTGCGCGCTCTTCGCCCTCGAGCTCGGTCGGAGGAGCCGGGCCGGTGGGTGGGGGATCACGAGTGCGGTCAGCCACCCGGGTGTCGCTCCGACGAGCCTGCTCGCCGCACGCCCGGAGATCGGACGCTCGGGCGACACCGTGGCCGTCCGGCTGATCCGCTGGCTGTCGGCGCGCCGGCTCCTCGTCGGGACGCCCGCCTCGGCGGCGGAGCCGGCCCTGCTCGCGGCGACCGACACGGACCTCGACGGGTGCTTCGTCGGTCCGACCGGACCCGGTCAGCTCGGCGGACCGGCCGGCCGTCGGAAGCCGTGGGCGCCGTTGCTCCGCGGTGACGACGCCGCTCGCCTCTGGGACGTGTCGGAATCACTCGTCGGGAGTGCGGTCAGCTGATGATGTTCACCGCGCGAGAGATCACGAGCGCCAGCAGGATGAACCCGCCGAGTGCCTGGTAGGCCATGATCATCTTCGCGCGCACGGTCATCGGCATCGTGTCCGTCGGGCTGAACGCGACCATGTTCGTCATCGCGACGTAGAGGTAGTCGAGGTAGACCGGTCGCCACGCAGCGGTCTTCGGGTCCGTCTCCTGCGGGAACTGGAAGTCGGCCTCGTCGCTCGTCCACAGCTCCGGCCGGCGACGAGCCACCGGCCCGCCCCGGTCGAGCTCCCAGTACACGAGCCCGAACGCGATGATCGTGCTCACCCACACCTGCAGGGCGGTGAGCAGGACGGCACCGCCGTCGGCGTGGCCACCGAGGAGCACCTCGATCGTCCGGACCACGGTCAGCTGGTTCGCGACGGTGATCAGGATCGCCAACGAGAAGGACACCCACCGCGACCAGGTCGTCTCGCGGGTCAGGCGTCGCGGGTTGAAGACGACGAGCGGGATCAGCAGCAGGACGCCGAGCACCGGGACCACCCACGACGGGAAGAACAGCACCTCGCTCGGCAGGAACAGGCTGAGCCCGAGGTTCACCAGGACGGCGATCGCCACCGGCGCGCGGTGCTCGTGCCGGGGTGCGGTCCGCGTCGTCGTCACGGCTCCGAGTGTGGCACTCGAACGTCGTTCCGGGCCCGTACGATCCGTGAGTGTCCGGTCAGTAGGACACCCGTGACGCTCTCACCGGCACCTGGAACATCAGTAGGCTGGTGGTGGGCCGCGTCACCGCCGGAGCGTGGCCCGAGTAAGGATGAAGCCCACCGCTGGGACAACAGCGATGGGCTTCGATTTGCTCTCCGAGTGGAGAACGAGGGACAGAACGCGTCCCGAGCTTGAACTCGGAACCAGTGTAACTCGATCACCGTCGGGTCGCACGTCCCTCGGCCCCTGCTCTTCGTGTCCGCCGGCGCTGACACGGAAGGTGGTTCGGATGTCCTCCGACGACGAACCGCGTCGACGCCGTCAGGTGCCGTGGTTGGGGATCGCGACGTTGCTCGTGACCCTGGCCCGGTTCCTGCACGACGTGTGGCGCAAGGGTTGAGCTCAGGGTGTCCCGCGCTCTTGCCGGCGCGGGGCACCCGTCGGGAGCCGCTCAGTCGACGCGCGCCGGCACCCGGTCGTCCTCGACGTCCGCCCGGATCACCGCGAGCGCGAACCCGCGCCGGCCGCGGGTCGCCCACACCGCGGTGACCGGGCGCGGGGCGTCCGCGTCGGTGGCCCGCCCGACCCGGCGAGCAGTCCCACGAGCGGAGCGAGGCGCGCGCCGGGCGAGAGCACCGAGGGGCACGAAGAGCAGCACGTTGAACAGGACCTGCGCGGACGCCGGGTCGACGGTACTGACCGCCAGGGCGGACGGAGCCGATGTCAACCGCTCGGAGGACCCGGGATCGATCCGTCGTCGCACGGGGACGCGTCGCCCGGGGGACGATCCGCGGGCGCTCGGTGCGCAGGCTGATGGCATGTCCGAACGCAACCGTCCCACCGTCCGTCTCCTCGCCGCCGTTGTGGTCGCCAGCTCCGTCGCGGTGCTCGCGACCGGGTGCAGCTTCGTCCAGCAGCAGACGGGCGATGCCTGGTCCGTGACCTACGAGGTCAGCGTCGACCAGCCGAGCGGGGCCGCGCTCACCGACGTGCGCGTCGAGGGCGCCGAGAAGCGAGGAGACGCCCCGGAGGTGCACCGACTCGGGACGCAGGAGACGGGCACCCAGAAGACGGGCACGCAGAGGACGGGCACCTGGGAGCACGAGTCGATCGTCCTCGCCGAGCAACGCGCCTCGGTCCGGGCGACCCCGGCGCGGGGTGCGACGGCGACCTGCCGGATCCTGCTCGACGGCAAGCGCGAGATCGCCACGGAGACCGCGGCCGCGGGGCAACCCGTGACGTGCTCGGTCGACACCCCGGCGTTCGACTGAGCGGATCAGCCGCCGACGGGCGTCGCGAGCACGAGCGGGTCGACCTCGGAGCCGAGCAACCGCCCGGCCGCCCGCAGTCCGGACAGCAGGGCGCCGTGCACGGTCGCCGGGTCGTCGCCCCACGTGGCTTCGCCGGCGAGCTGCACCCGGCCGGACACCGTGCCGAGCAGGTCGTGGTCGTCCGGTGACGCCCCGACGTGCAGGTACGAGTAGGAGCCGCGTGCGAACGGGTCGTCGGCCCACCGGGTGATCCGGAACGCCTCGGGTTCGGGGACCGAGGGGCCGAACATCCGCCGCAGGCCGCCGATGCCCTCTTCCACGATCATGGCGTCCGGCAGGGTCTCGATTCGTCGGGCCCCGGTCCCACCGACCAGTGCGGCCAGTACGGGCGCTCCGGTCACGCGGGACATGTCGTACCAGGAGTGCCAGTCGACACCGGCCGACCCCTGCTGGCGGACCACCCACGACTCGCCCCAGAACCGCTCCGGGAACCGCAGGAACACCTTGTCGTAGACGCCCATCCCGAGCCGGCGCATCGCACCGGTGACCGTCTCGGCGAGCGGTGGGTCGAACGTCACGTCACCGGCCTGCAGCACCCCGAGTGGGACGGTCACGACGACGTCGTCCGCCGTGACCGACGAACCGTCCGCGAGTCCGACCACGACACCCGTCGCGGACTGCGTCACCGACCGCACGACCGCGGACAGTCGGACGTCCAGCCCCTCGGCCAGGGCGGCGGCGTACTGGGCGTAGCCGCCGGGGAACACCACCTCGTCGCCGGGGACGTGTTCCTCTTCGAGGCCGCGGGCGTCGAGGACGGTCACGGGTGCGCCGCAGAGGTCCTCGGAGCGGTGCGCCGTGTACTCGCGGACCCGCGCGGCCCGGTCGCCCTGCCACTGCAGGGACCGCAGCACGGTGTCGACGGCGGCCGCGTACGTCGAGGGCGGTGGAGCGTGTGCGACGACGGTGTCCAGGGCGACGTCGACGGTGTGCAGGTCCGCGACGAACGCCGAGGCCGACGCCTCGGACAGCGGCGCGCCGGAGGGCCCGTGCCACGCGATCGGCCGGCCGTCGAACTGGAAGCTCCCGACGGTGAACTCGACGGTCTCGATGCCGAACCGGGGAGCCAGGGCCCAGAGCGGGTTGCCGTCGACGCCGTGGATCCACGAGGCGCCGAGGTCCACGGGCACGCCGAGCTCGGTGTCGGTCCAGGTGCGGCCGCCGATCCGGTCGCGGGCCTCGAGCACGACCACCCGCTGGCCGTCGAGTGCGAGCGCCCGGGCAGCGGCGAGCCCGGCGACCCCGGCCCCGACGACGACGACGTCGGCATCGAGCGCAGCCATCAGTGGCCTCCGGTCAGGGGTGCCATCAGCCTCGCCGCCAGGCTCGGCCGTCCGGTCAGGGCTTCTTCGCGGTCGGCCAGGTCGGTCGCCACGAGCCCGGCGTTCGCCCCGAGGAACCGGAGCGGCTCGGGCTCCCAGTCGGGCGATCGGTGGTTCACCCACGGCAGCGCGGTGAGCGGCGACGCGACTCCGCGCACGAGGTCGGCGAGCGTCCGCCCGGCGAGGTTCGTCGTGGAGAGTCCGTCGCCGACGTAGCCGCCGGCGGTGCCGACGTGCCCGTCCCAGGTGACCGACGCGCACCAGTCGCGCGGCACCCCGAGCGGGCCGCCCCACGTGTGGGTGACCGGGGCGTCGGCGACGGCGGGGAACAACTCCACCAGCGACCGCCGCAGGTGCTCGAACACACGTGGGACCCGGTCGTAGCCGGGGGTGATCGCGGACCCCCAGTGGTAGCGGGCTCCGCGTCCGCCGAACGCCAGTCGGTCGTCCGCCGTGCGCTGGCCGTACACGAGCAGGTGCCGGTAGTCGGAGAACGTCTGCCCGTGCTCCAGGCCGATGCGGTCCCACACCGCCGCGGGCAGCGGAGCCGTGGCGATCATGAGCGAGTAGAGCGGCAGGATCCGCCGCTTCGTCTGTTCGAGCTGTGCGCCGTACCCCTCGACCGCGATGACGACCGCGCCGGTCGTGACGGTCCCACGCGACGTGACCACACGCCCGTGGTCCCACGACGAGGCGGGCGTGTGCTCCGCGATCCGGACGCCCCGGGCCTCCAGGGCGGCCGCCAGGCCACGCACCAGCGCGGCGGGCTGCACCCGCGCGCAGTCCGGGGTCCACGCGACCCCCGCGGATCCGGCGGCGTCGCCGGGCCGGGCCGCGCGCCAGGTCATGGCGTCGCCCCACTCGGCCGACGAGGCGACCTCGTCGTGGGCCGCGCGTTCCTGCACGGCCGAGCGCGCGTAGAGGACGGTGCCGCCCTTCACGTAGTCGCAGTCGACCCCGGCTTCGGCCGCTGCGCGGCCGACCTCGTCGACGGTGTCGCGCATCGCTCGGCGCAGCGCGAGTGCGGCGTCGCGGCCGTGCTCCCGCGCGACGGACTCGGCGGATCGCGGGAACAGCGCCGAGCACCAGCCCCCGTTGCGACCGGAGGCACCGAACCCGGCGATCTCGCGTTCCAGGACGACGATCTGGAGGCCCGGGTCGGCCTGGTGCAGGTACCAAGCGGTCCAGAGACCCGTCAGTCCACCGCCGACGATCGCGACGTCCGCGGTCGTGTCGCCGTCGAGCGGCGGTCGGGGCGCCAGGTCGTCGCGTCCGGTGGACGCGAGCTGGTCGAGCCAGAACGAGACGCCCCGGTAGCCGCTCACGATCAGATCTTCGACGAGGCCTCGGACAGGACGCTCCGCAGGATCGAGGTGATCTCGCGGAACTCCGGCTGCCCGATGGTCAGCGGCGGAGCGAGCTGCACGACCGGGTCGCCACGGTCGTCGGCCCGGCAGTACAGCCCGGCGTCGAACAGTGCCTTCGACAGGAACCCGCGCAGCAGCCGCTCGGACTCGTCGTCGTCGAAGGTCGTCTTGGTGGCCTTGTCCTTGACGAGCTCGATGCCGTAGAAGTAGCCGTCACCGCGGACGTCACCGACGATCGGCAGGTCCTTCAGGGTGTCGAGCTCGGCCTTGAACAGCGGCGCGTTCTGTCGCACGTTCGCGAGCAGGCCCTCTTCCTCGAAGATGTCGAGGTTCTCCATCGCGACGGCGGCCGACACCGGGTGCCCGCCGAACGTGTACCCGTGGTAGAAGGTCGTGTCGCCCTTGGCGAACGGCTCGAAGAGCTTGTCGCTGATGATGGTCGCGCCGATGGGGGAGTAGCCCGAGGTCATCGCCTTCGCGCACGTGATCATGTCCGGCACGAAGTCGTAGGTGTCGCAGGCGAACATGGTGCCGATCCGTCCGAAGGCGCAGATCACCTCGTCCGAGACGAGCAGGACGTCGTACTCGTCACAGATCTCGCGCACCCGCTGGAAGTACCCGGGCGGCGGGGTGAAGCAGCCGCCGGAGTTCTGCACCGGCTCGAGGAACACCGCCGCGACGGTGTCAGGGCCCTCGAACTCGATCATCTCGCGGATGCGCTCGGCCGCCCAGAAGCCGAACTGCTCTTCGGTACCGCCAGGGAAGCCCATCTCCTCGGCGCGGTAGTAGTTCGTGTTCGGCACCCGGAAGCCGCCGGGCGTCAGGGGCTCGAACATCTGCTTCATCGCCGGGATGCCGGTGATCGCCAGGGCACCCTGCGGAGTGCCGTGGTAGGCGACCGCGCGCGAGATGACCTTGTGCTTCATGGGCTTGCCCTGGAGCTTCCAGTAGTACTTCGCGAGCTTGAAGGCGGTCTCCACCGCTTCGCCGCCGCCCGTCGAGTAGAAGACCTTGTTGAGGTCGCCGGGGGCGTGCTCGGCCAGACGGTCGGCGAGCTCGATGGCCGCCGGGTGCGCGTAGGACCAGATCGGGAAGAAGCTCAGCGTCTCCGCCTGCTTCGCCGCCATCTCGGCCAGGCGCTTCCGACCGTGGCCGGCGGCGACGACGAACAGGCCGGACAGCCCGTCGATGTAGCCCTTGCCGTGGCTGTCGTAGACGTGGTGGCCCTCGCCGCGCACCATGATCGGCACGTCGGCACCGGCCTGGTTCGCACCGTGTCGGGCGAAGTGCATCCACAGGTGGTCCCGGGACTTCCGCTGCAGGTCGGCGTCGTCGACCGGGGCGAACGGGTCGTAGGACCCGAGGCGGGTGGACTGGCCGGTGGCCTGGCCGCTGGTCGTTTCGGAGATGGTCATCGCGTTCCCCAGTCGTAGAGCTGTTTGCGGAGTTGCAGGTAGACGAAGGTCTCGGTGCCGGCGACGCCCGGGATGGCCCGGATCGTGCCGTTGAGCAGTTCGATCAGGTCGTCGTCGTCCTCGCAGACGACCTCGACCATCAGGTCGAAGCTGCCGGCGGTCATGACGAGGTAGTCGACCGCCGGCAGCTGTTCGAGGGCATCGGCGACTGTTCGGGTGTCGCCGCTGACCCGGATGCCGATCATCGCCTGCCGGTGGAAGCCGAGCTGCATCGGGTCGGTGACCGCGACGATCTGCATGACGCCGGTCTCGGTGAGCTTCTGGACGCGCTGCCGGACCGCCGCCTCGCTGAGACCGACGGCCTTGCCGATCTCGCCGTACGGACGGCGGCCGTCCGCCTGGAGTTGTTCGATGATCCGCTTCGAGGTGTCGTCGATCGGTCCCGGACGTCGTGGTGCTGCCGCCATGCCGGACAGCATGGCAGCGAGGTCCGGACCGCGCAAGGGATTCCGTTGTGAACACCGTGTTTCGCGACGATTTCCGTTGTTACGGTTCTCCACAACCTCCGGATCCTTCTTCCGAACCGCCGGAATCCGTGTCAGGATCACCGCCATGCTGGACACGACGGAAACGGTGACCACGACGCACGAGGTGCGCAACTTCGTCGGTGGGTCCTTCGTCGAGTCGGGCGCGGACACCCGGTTCGACCTGGTCGACCCCACCACCGAGCAGGTCTACGGCACGTCCCCCGTGTCCACGGCTGCCGACGTCGACGCCGCGTTCACGAGCGCGAGCACCGCCTTCGCGACCTGGCGCCGCACGACCCCCGGCGAACGACAGCTCGCGCTGTACCGGATCGCGGACGCCATGGAAGAGCGGGCATCGGAGTTCGCCGACCTCGAGTCCCTCGACACCGGCAAGCCCCGAGCCACCCTGGTCGAGGACGAGATCCTGCTGTCCGTCGACCAGATCCGCTTCTTCGCCGGCGCCGCCCGCAACCTCGAGGGCCGCAGCGCCGGCGAGTACATGGCCGACCACACCTCGTTCGTCCGGCGCGAGCCCATCGGCGTCGTCGCCCAGGTCACCCCGTGGAACTACCCGCTCAACATGGCGGTGTGGAAGTTCGCCCCGGCGCTCGCCGCGGGGAACACCACCGTGCTCAAACCGAGCGACACCACCCCGCTCTCCACCCTGCTGCTCGCCGAGGTCGCCGCCGAGTTCCTGCCGCCCGGCGTGCTCAACGTCGTGGTCGGGGACCGCACCACCGGCGCCGCGATGATCGACCACCCGACCCCGCAGCTCGTGTCCATCACCGGGTCCGTCCGCGCCGGCACGGAGGTCGCCCGCGCCGCCGCCGGCGACCTGAAGCGCACCCACCTCGAGCTCGGCGGCAAGGCCCCGGTGATCGTGTTCGACGACGCCGACATCCCGTCCGCCGTCGCCGGCATCGTCGCCGCGGGGTTCTTCAACGCCGGGCAGGACTGCACCGCCGCCACCCGGGTGCTCGTGCAGGACGGCATCCACGACGAGTTCGTGGCGGCGCTCGCCGCCTCAGCACGTGCGACCGCGACCACCGGCGCCGACACGGCC
The DNA here is from genome assembly GCF_025642935.1 of Curtobacterium sp. RIT-PI-V. Classification (NCBI taxonomy): domain Bacteria; kingdom Bacillati; phylum Actinomycetota; class Actinomycetes; order Micrococcales; family Microbacteriaceae; genus Curtobacterium; species Curtobacterium sp. RIT-PI-V. Next base: position 76,439 of record NZ_JANZKM010000001.1, on the reverse strand, counting down.
ACCCCGTACTTCGGCCCGGTGAACAACGCGAACCAGCTCGCCCAGGTCCGGTCCTTCGTCGACACCCTGCCCGACCACGCCACGATCGAGCTCGGCGGCGGGCGGCAGGGCGACGTCGGCTACTTCCACCAGGCCACGATCGTGTCCGGCCTGCGCCAGGACGACCGCATCGTGCAGCAGGAGGTGTTCGGCCCGGTGCAGACCGTGCAGCGCTTCACGACCGAGGACGAAGCGCTGCGCGCCGCGAACGACGTCGAGTACGGGCTCGCGAGCTCGGTGTGGACGACCGACCACTCGCGGGCGATGCGCTTCGCCCGCGACCTGGACTTCGGGTGCGTGTGGATCAACACCCACATCCCGATCGTCGCCGAGATGCCGCACGGCGGCTTCAAGCACTCCGGCTACGGCAAGGACCTGTCCCAGTACGGGTTCGACGACTACACCCGCATCAAGCACGTCATGTCCTACATCGGCTGACCCCGATCCTTCCGAAGCAGCAGGAGGCACCATGGCAATGACCGGCACGTTCGCCGAATCCGGAGCCGATCTCCGGCTCGAGCAGATCACCAAGTCGTTCCCCGGGCACACCGCGGTCGACGCGCTCGACCTGACGGTGCCGGCCGGCTCGTTCTTCGCCCTGCTCGGCCCCTCGGGCTGCGGCAAGACCACGACCCTGCGACTGGTCGCCGGGCTCGAGGAGCCCACGAGCGGCACCATCACGATCGGCGGCGAGGACGTCACCGACACGAAGCCGTACCAGCGGCCCGTCAACACGGTGTTCCAGAACTACGCGCTGTTCCCGCACATGAGCGTGCTCGACAACGTCGCGTTCGGCCTGAAGCGGCGACGGATCCCGGACCCGATGACGAAGGCGCGCGAGGCCCTGCACCTGGTCGAGCTCGATGCCTCGGCCGACAAGCGCCCTGCTTCCCTGTCCGGCGGCATGCAGCAGCGCGTCGCCCTGGCCCGCGCGATCGTGAACCGGCCGGCACTCCTGCTGCTCGACGAGCCGCTCGGTGCGCTGGACCTGAAGCTCCGGCACCAGATGCAGCTCGAACTCAAGACGATCCAGGCCGAGGTCGGGCTCACCTTCCTGCACGTCACGCACGACCAGGAAGAAGCGATGACGATGGCCGACACGGTCGCCGTCATGAACGGTGGTCGGATCGAGCAGATGGGCAGCCCCCAGGACCTGTACGAACTGCCCCGCACCGCGTTCGTCGCGAACTTCCTCGGCCAGTCGAACCTGCTCGAGGGCGAGGTCCGCGGCGCCGACGGCCCGCTGCTCGTGGTCGCGACCCCGGCGGGCACCATCGCCGTCCCGGCCGACCGCGCCGTCCGGACCACGGGCAGCGTCGTCGTCGGCGTCCGTCCGGAGAAGCTCAAGATCCGCACCTCGGAGCCCACCCCCGAAGCCGGCCGCAGCATCCTCGGGCCCGGCCGCGTGGTCGACGTCTCGTTCTCCGGCGTCAGCACCCAGTACCTGGTGGACGTCCCCGGTGCCGGCCGCGTCTCCGTCTTCGCGCAGAACTCCAAGGGCGGACCGCGGATCCCGGCCGGCACCGAGGTCTGGCTCACGTGGGGCGTCGACCACGGTTTCGGCCTGGAGGCGCACCCCGCGTCCGACCGGACCGTCACCACCCACGCCGCCACGGGCCTCCAGTCCGCACCCGCCACGGCAGGATCGCTCGCGTGACCGGCGGGGGACCCGGCCCGGACCTGCTGCGCGGACTGACGTCCGCGCGCGTCAGCCGACGCGGCCTGCTGGCCGGCGGTGGAGCCGCCGCGCTCGCGGCGCTGCTCACGGGGTGCAGCATCAAGGGCTCAGCCGCCTCCGGCGCCGAGAACGCCGTCGACTGGACCGCGTTCTGGAAGGACGCCAAGGCGACGAAGCAGCTGAACTTCGCGAACTGGCCGCTCTACATCGACTCCGACCACGGCAAGTCCGAGTCCCTCGCGCTGTTCCAGAAGGCCACCGGCATCAGTGTCGACTACCAGGCGGTGATCCAGGACAACGCGACGTTCTACGCGACCGTCTCGCCGATCCTGCGGGCGCAGGGCGCCACCGGCTACGACCTGGTCGTGATGACCAACGGGTTCGAACTGACGCAGATGATCAAGAACGGCTTCGTGTGCGAGCTCGACCACTCGCGGCTGCCGAACTTCGCGGCGAACGCGGGTGACTCGGTGAAGGACCCGACCTACGACCCCGGCAACAAGCACTCCGTCGTCTGGCAGACCGGGTTCACCGGGATCGCCTACAACCCGAAGTACATCGACCGCGAGATCACGTCGTTCCAGGACCTGCTCGACCCGGCGTTCGCGGGCCGCGTCGGGTTGATGAGCGACAACACCGAGCTCGGTTCCCTCGGACTGCTCGCGAACGGCATCGCCCCGGAGACGTCGACCCCGGCGGACTGGCGGAGAGCGCAGGCCTGGTTGCGGAAACTGCGCCCCAGCGTGACCGGCTTCTACGACCAGAGCTACATCAACAAGCTCGAGAACGGCGACACCTGGATCACCCAGGCCTGGTCCGGCGACGTCTTCCAGGCGCAGCAGTCCGGGTTCGAGGACCTGCAGTTCGTCACGCCGGAGGAGGGCCAGATGATGTGGCACGACAACCTCATGATCCCCCGGCAGGCAGCGAACCCGGTGGCCGCCCTCGAGTGGATGGACTTCTACTACACGCCGAAGATCGCCGGCATCGTCGAGGACTGGGTCAACTACGTGTGCCCGGTCCCCGGCGCCGAGGCCTACGTCCGCGACGAGCTCGACGACGCGACGGTGGCGGACAGTCCGCTGGTGTTCCCGGACTCCGACGTGCTGGACCGGTCGCACGAGTTCCGGGTGTTCGAGAACTACGACGAGTACTCGGAGTGGAACGGCATCTTCAACGCGGTGGTGCAGTCGTGACGGCCGTCGGGGTCGCCGGCCCGGGCGCCGCACCGACACCGGGCGCCGGTCCGGCTCCGGTCCGTCGGGGGCGCCGTCGCAGTACGCCCTTCCTGCTCGCGCTGGTCGGGACCGCGTACCTCTGCGTGTTCTTCGTCATCCCGCTCGTGTCCGGGCTCATCGTCTCGCTCATGTCGGGCAACCCGGACGACGGGTACACCTTCACGTGGAACTGGGGGATCTACGGCTCCCTGTTCATCGACCCGCAGGTGCCCTACCTGACGTTCCTGCTCCGGTCGCTCTGGTACGGCGCCGCTGCCACAGTCGTGACCATCATCGTGGGGTACCCGGTGGCGTACTTCATCGCGTTCCGGGTGTCGCCGCGGTGGAAGAACCCGCTGCTCATGCTCGTGTTCGTGAGCTTCCTGGTGTCGTTCATCATCCGCACCGACATGTGGGCGTTCGTGCTCGCGTCGCAGGGCCCGGTCGTCACGTTCCTGCAGACGATCGGTCTGGCGGGCAAGGACTTCCACATCCTCGGCACCGGTGGCGCGGTGATCTTCGGTGACGCCTACAACGACCTGGCGTTCATGGTCCTGCCGATCTACGCCGCACTCGAACGCATCGACCCGCGACTCGGCGAAGCCGCCAACGACCTGTACGCCGGCAAGTTCCGGGCGTTCTGGCACACCACGCTGCCGCTGTCCCGCTCGGGCATCTTCGCCGGCGTCCTGCTCGTGTTCATCGACAGCGTCGGCGACCCGGTGAACTCGGCGCTGCTCGGCGGCACGAACACGTACACGATCGGCCAGGCGATCCAGGACGCCTACTCCGGCAACCAGCAGTACAACGTCGCCGCGGCACTGTCGACCGTGCTCATGGTCGTGCTCGGCATCATCCTGTTCATCTACGCCCGCGTCTCCGGCACCGACGACCTCGAGGACCTCGTATGACCGCCGTCGCACCGTCTCGTCCGTCCACCGTGACCACCTCGTCGCCCGTCGTCCACCGCCACGGCGTGAACCGCCGCGGGCCCTGGCTCGCGATCGTCTACTGGGTCACCATCGCGATCACGCTCGTGCCGATCGTCTACATGATCGTGTACTCGTTCAACGACGCCCCGACGAACCGGCTGTCGTTCGCGTGGAACGGCTTCACGACGTACTGGTACGCGAACCTGGTCAACGTGTCCGGGCTCGGCGCCGCGTTCGTCACCTCGGTCGTCGTCGCGTTCCTGGCCGCGATCATCTCGGTCGCGATCGGCCTGCCGCTGGCCCTGGCACTCGAGCGGTACCGGTTCCCCGGTCGCGGTGCCGTGAACGCCGTGGTGTTCGCGGACATCGCGGCGCCGTCCATCGTGGTCGGGTCGGCGTCGCTGTCGTTCTTCCTGTCGGTGGGGCTCGGCACCGGGTTCCTGACCGTGCTCATCACCCACGTGGCGTTCGACGTCGCGTACGTCGTGGTGGTGCTCCGCGCCCGGATCTCCGGCACGTCGCGGGTGCTCGAAGAGGCCGCGAGCGACCTCGGCGCGACGCCGTTCCAGGCCTTCCGGCTCGTGACGCTGCCGTTGCTCGCGCCGGGCATGCTCGCGGCCGGGCTGCTGGCGCTCGCGATGTCGATCGACGACTACGTCATCACCTCGTTCGTCGCCGGGCCCGCGGTCACGTTCCCCCTGTTCGTCTACGGCGCCGCGAAGGCCGGGATGCCGCCGCAGGTGCTGTGCTTCGGGACGCTGGTGTTCGCGGTGGGGTTGCTCGTGGCGCTGCTGAACGGTGCGCTGAACCGCCGCCTGGCTCGGACACGGGGCTGACGGTTCGCGGCTGGTGCGAGGTTGGCCACTCGGTGCGCGCTCGTAACCAGGCACGGAGTGTGCAACCTCGCACGGGGTGACGTCGTGCTCTACCAGTGCTCGTGACGCTCGATTGACGGGCGTGTTACGGACGCGAGTCGGGCGGTGTGCCGCGGCGCGCGCCACAGCCGCCGCGCGTAGGTTCCAGCCATGAGTGCAGAGCTGACGCTCGGCGCCGAGGAAGAGCTGCACCTCATCGACCTCGAGTCCGGCCGACTTTCCGCGAAGGCCCCGCGCCTTCTGCCCAAGCTGCCCGCCGACCGCTTCGGCGCGGAACTGCAGCGCACGACCATCGAGACGAACACCCCCGTGGTGCGCACCCTCGACGACCTGCGGCGGGTGATCGTCGACCTGCGCCGGGAGCTCAGCGCCGCGATCGCACCGGCCGGGGTGACCATCGCATCGGTGGGCACCGCGCCGCGGTCCGAGTACGCCGATTTCGAACTGACCAGCGGCGGGCGCTACGGCCGGATGCAGGAGCAGTACCGGATGCTCGTCGACGAGCAGCTCATCTGCGGCCTGCAGGTGCACGTCGGTGTGAGCGACCGTGACCTGGCGGTGCAGATCGCGCAGCGCGTCGCCCCGGTCCTGCCGGTGCTGCTGGCCCTCAGCGCGTCGAGTCCGTTCTGGAACGGGCAGGACACGGGCTACTCGTCGTTCCGCAGCATCATCTGGCAGCGGTGGCCGTCGGCCGGCAGCTTCGGTCGGGTGTCGAACGCGGCCGAGTACGACAAGGTGCTCGACGACCTGATCGCCTCGGGGGTGATCGCCGACAAGAAGATGGCGTACTTCGACGTGCGGCCGTCGTCGCACGCCCCGACGCTCGAACTCCGGGTCTGCGACGCCACCCCGATCGTCGACGACGCGGTCCTGATCGCCGGCCTGTTCCGGGCCGCGGTGCGGAAGGCCGAGATCGCCGTCGAGTCCGGCTCCGAGTGGCACCCCCGCAGCGAACCCCTGCACCGTGCGGCGATGTGGCAGGCGGCGCGCACCGGGCTGAGCGGCGAACTGCTCGGCCTCGGGCAGCACCCGGACCGCCTGCCCGCCGAGGTCGCCGTCCGGCAACTGGTGTCCCGCCTGCGTCCGGAACTCGAGGAGCTCGGCGACTGGGGCACCGTCACGGACCTGCTCGAGGACACCCTGGCCCGCGGTAACTCCACCGATCGGCAGCGCACCGCGTACGCCGAGCGCGGCGAGCTCGACGACGTCGTCGCCCTGGTGGTCGAGGACACCGCCGGCACCCCGTCCGGCCGCGACGAGGGCCCTGCGGTCGCGGTCCCCGGGTACCGCGTGCGTGCCGGCGACGAAGCGGTGGGACCCGGTGCGCGCCCCCGTCCGGCGTTCCGCGACCTGGCGACGTACTTCACCGCCTGGAACGCCGACACCACGAACGAGCACTGCGCCGCGCGCGACGCCTGGACCCGCGAGCACGAGGTCGGCTTCGTCGTGGACGGCGGGGTGCAGGCGTTCGGGTGCGACCTGGTGCCGCGCACGATCAGCGCGTACGAGTGGTCGCAGCTGGAGCGCGGCCTCGGGCAGCGAGCACGGGCGATCGAGCTGTTCCTGCGCGACGTGTACGGCGAGCGGCGGATCGTGGCCGACGGGGTGATGGACGAGCACCAGTTCGTCGGGGCGAACGGCTGGGACCCCGATGCTGCGCGCCTGCCCGGTCACGCGGTGCGCGCACCCGTGCTCGGCTTCGACCTGGTGCGCAACGAGTTCGGTGGCTGGCGTGTGCTCGAGGACAACGTGCGCTCGCCCTCAGGGGTGGCGTACGGCATCGCACTCCGCGAGCTCATGGACGACGTCGTGCCCGACGCGCCCCGTCCGGCACTCCTGCGCGACCCGCACGGCGTGACCGACCGGCTACGCGAGACGCTCCGCACGAACGCGACCGCGGTGACCGGCAACCCGGACCCGGTGCTCGCGCTCGTCAGCGACGGCCCCGCCGCCGGCGCGTGGTTCGAGCACCGCAGGCTGGCCGACGGAGCCGGGCTGCGCCTCCTGGCCGGGTCCGACCTGGACGTCCGTGACGGACGCGTGGTCGACGCGACGACCGGCGACGTGCTCGACGGGCTGTACCTGCGGATCGACCGCGACGTCAGCGCCCTCGACGCGGGGCCGGGGATCCTGGACGCCGCCGAGGCCGGCCGCGTCCACCTGGCGAACGCCCCCGGCAACGCGCTCGTCGACGACAAGGCGATGTACGTCAACGTGCCGGACCTGATCTGGTACTACCTGGACGAGAAGCCGTTGCTCGAGTCGGTGCCGACGTACCGTACGAGCATCGAGGGTGAACGCCTGTCGGTCCTCGACCGCGTGGGTGAACTCGTGACGAAGCCGGTCGACGGCGAAGGCGGTCGCGGGGTCCTGATCGGGCCGAGCGCGAGCGCCCCCGAGGTCGCCGAGCGACGGCGTGCGATCGCCGCGGATCCTGCCGGTTGGGTCGGGCAGGAGGTCGTGCAGCTGTCGTCGCACCCGACCATCGGACCGGCGGGCCTCGACCCACGGCACGTCGACCTGCGCGCGTTCGTCTACCTGACCGGGACGGGCGCGGACGACGCGCACCTGGCCGAGGTCGCGCTGACCCGGGTCGCACCCGAGGGCAGCATGGTCGTGAACTCGTCGCGCGGCGGCGGCGCGAAGGACACGTGGATCGTGGGATCCGCCGCTACGACGGCGGCCGAGGGAGAGCGCTGATGTGTGGACTCGCGGGTGAGATCCGGTTCGACGGCACGGCCCCGGACGTCGGAGCAGTGGCACGGATGACGGGGTGCATGGTGCACCGCGGCCCCGACGGCGACGGACTGTGGGCGCGCGGACCGGTCGCGCTCGGGCACCGACGGCTGTCGATCGTCGACCTGTCCACCGCCGGTGCGCAGCCGATGGTGCTGCCCCGGGCCGGACTGACGATCGCCTACAACGGCATGGTCTACAACTACGAGCAGCTGCGTGACGAGCTGCGCGGCAAGGGTCACGAGTTCTTCTCGACGTCGGACACCGAGGTCATCGCCGTCGCCTACGCCGAGTGGGGCGCGGCCTTCGTCGAGCACCTGATCGGCATGTTCGCCATCGCGATCTGGGAGCACGCCAGCGGCCGGCTCGTGCTCGCGCGGGACCGGCTCGGCATCAAGCCGTTGTACGTCGCGGAGGTCCGCGGTGGGCTCCGGTTCGCAAGCTCCCTGCCGGCGATCCTGGCGGGGGACGGCGGCGCGGGCAGGACCGGCAGCGGCATCGACACGTCCATCGACCCCGTCGCCTTCGCGTCCTACATGAGCTTCCACTCGATCGTGCCGGCACCCCGCACGATCCTGTCCGGCGTCGGCAAGCTCCCGCCCGCCACCGTCCGGGTGGTCGAGCGCGACGGCACCTCCCGCGACACCGTCTACTGGGAGCCGCGGTTCGAACGCGACCCCGCCAAGGCCGACTGGACCGACCGGGACTGGGAGCAGGCGTTCATCGGGTCGCTCCGCACCGCGGTGGAGCGCCGCATGGTGGCCGACGTCCCCGTCGGCGTGCTGTTGTCCGGAGGCATCGACTCGTCCCTGGTCGTCGGACTGCTCGCCGAGGCCGGGCAGCAGGACCTCGCCACGTTCAGCATCGGCTTCGAGGCGGCGGGCGGTGAGTCCGGCGACGAGTTCGAGTACTCGGACCAGGTCGCGGAGCACTTCGGCACCGACCACCACCGCATCCACATCCCCTCGACGCGCCTGCTCGACGGCATCGACGGTGCGGTCGCCGCGATGAGCGAGCCGATGGTCAGCCACGACTGCGTCGCGTTCTACCTGCTGTCGCAGGAGGTCTCGCAGCACGTCAAGGTCGTGCAGTCCGGCCAGGGTGCCGACGAGGTGCTCGCCGGTTACGACTGGTACCCGCCGCTCGCGGGCGTCCCCCGCGACCAGGCGGCCGAGGCCTACCGCTCCGTGTTCATGGACCGCCGCTGGCCCGCGCTGCAGGGGCTGCTCGGGGAGCGCTGGAAGAGCGACGACGACACCCCGTCGGCGTTCGTGGACGCTGCGTTCGCGGTTCCGGGTGCGGAGACGAGCGTCGACGCCGCACTCCGCAGCGACACGATGACGATGCTCGTCGACGACCCGGTCAAGCGCGTCGACAACATGACGATGGCGTGGGGGCTCGAGGCCCGCGTGCCGTTCCTGGACCACGAGTTCGTCGAGCTCGCCGGTGCGATCCCGCCCGCGCTCAAGCTGTCGGACGGCGGCAAGGGCGTGATGAAGCGGGCGTCGCGCGGCATCGTCCCCGACAGCGTCATCGACCGCAGCAAGGGGTCGTTCCCGGTACCCGCGATCCGGCAGCTCGAGGGCCCCTACCTGGAGCGGGTGCGCGCGGCACTGCACGCGCCGGAAGCACGTGAGCGCGGTCTGTTCGACCCGGGTACGGTCGAGCGGATGCTCCAGGACCCGAACAGCACCAGGACCGAGATCGGCGCGAACGCGCTCTGGCAGCTCGGCCTGATCGAGATGTGGCTGCAGCAGCAGGGGGTGCGGTGAACGTGGGTTCGATCCGGACTGGAGGCTCGGCGAGCGTCGCGTCGTCGGCCGACGTCCGTCCCTCGGTCACGACCAGGGCCGCGGCCGACCTGGGTGAGCGGCTCGCCGTCGCCTGGGGGTCGTGGGGCCCCACGATGACCCGGAACGCCCGGCGCGTGGCGTTCGTGTCCGACCGGCACGGTACCCCCGAGGTGTTCGTGCAGGACGTCGTCGTCGACGGCGAGCTGCCCGAACCGGTCCGGATCGCACTGTCCGACGACCCCGTGATCCGGGTGTCGTGGTCGTCCGACGGGGAGTGGCTCGCCGTGGCGATCGCGACCGACGGTGGCGTGAAGCAGCAGGTCTGGGTGGTCCGGCCGGACGGCACCGACGCCGCGCAGATCGCCGGTTCGCGGTACCAGCACGCCGAACTCGGCCCGTGGAGCCGCAGTGGGCACCGGGTCGTCATCACGCTGCCCTCGACCGAGGCCGAGCAGCCGGCCCGCTCGTACCTGGTCGACCCGGTGTCCGGCGACCGCGACGACCTGGCCGTCGGCGAACTCATCCACATCCTCGACCTGTCGGTGGAGGAACGGCTCGTCGTGCTCAGTGACGGGCAGCGCGGCCAGGAGTTCGTCGTCGTGGTCGACCGGCTGACCGACGAGAGCCACGCCCTGTTCGCCGACGACCCCGACGGGTCCGCCGAGATCGCGTTCCTGCGGCCCTCGCCCGCGAGCGAGACCAGCCCCCTCGTCGCCTACGTCGCCACCGAGGCCGCCCTGCCCCGCCGCGGACTCGTCGCCCAGCCGGTCGGGCCACACGGCTGGCGTGGCACGTCTCGACGGATCATCGAGCGCGCCGACGCCGAACTCGAGTACCTCGACGCCGACGACGCCGGCCGCACGCTGCTGCTCGTCTGGAACGTCGACGGGCGCAGCGAACTCGACCTCATCAACACCCACGACGCCTCGCGCACCCCGGTGCCCGACCTGCCCGGCTACGTCGTCACCGACCCGGTGCTCAGCCGCGACGGCCGGAGCGTCCTGCTCGCCGTCGAGGGACCGACCCGACCACGGGAACTCTGGCGGCTCGACACGAACGCGCTCACCTGGAGCCGGGTCACCGACGTCCCCGCACTGCCGGACGTGCAGCTGGTCGAGCCGACCCTCGAGCGGTTCACCGCCCGTGACGGACTGGAGCTGACCGGCTGGCTGTACCGGGCGGTGGGGCCGGCCGCGTCGGTGGCGGATGACGATGACGTGACGCGGGACGTTCCTCCCGTCCGGCGCGCAGCGCTCGTCCACCTGCACGGCGGACCGGAGTCGCAGGAGCGACCCACGTTCTCGCCGCAGCACCAGGCGCTCGCCGCCGCCGGGGTGACCGTGTTCGCCCCGAACATCCGCGGTTCGTCCGGCTACGGGCACGAGTTCGTGCACGCCGACGACCTGGCGTTGCGGTGGAACGCGCTCGCCGACGTCGTCGACTGCGCGCGGTTCCTGGTGACCAACGGGTACGCCGATCGCTCCCGCGTCGCCGTCGAGGGGCGCTCGTACGGCGGGTACGCGACCCTCGCGTCCCTGGCGTTCACGCCCGACGTGTTCGCGGCCGGGGTCGCGGTGTGCGGGATGAGCGACTTCGCGACGTTCTACCGGGACACTGAACCGTGGATCGCCTCGGCGGCCGCGACGAAGTACGGGCACCCCGTCGACGATGAAGCGCTGCTCGCGGCGCTGTCGCCGATGCGGGCGATCGACGACGTCACGGCGCCGCTGCTCGTCGTGCACGGTGAGCTCGACACGAACGTCCCGATCGGCGAGGCGCACCAGGTGGTCGAGGCGCTGCGGGAGCGGGCGCACGACGTCGAGTACCTGGAGCTCGCGGGTGAAGGGCACGAGTACCGGCGGGCGTCGTCGCGGGCGCTGCTGGTGCGGCGGATGGTGGAGTTCGTGGCGTCGCGCTTGGCGTGAGGCGCTGGCGGGGTGCTCGCACCGCGCCGTCACGGGGTGCAACGATGCGCCGGCGGCGCTCGGCGCGGCGGAGAATGGTGGGATGACGACGACTGCGCCGACCTCGACCGCGCTGCCCCGACCCGGAGAGGTCCTCGTGGCCTCGGCAGCGGAGGTCGAGCAGGTCGTGCAACGCGCCACGAACAACTACGCCTCCGGGGTCGTCGCGGACACCACCGGGTGGGCCGACGGCGATCGCCGCCGGATCGAGGACCTCGGGTTCCGGGGTGGTGATGCCCGCGGCGAGGCGCTCCGGACCCTCGACCTGACGATCGCCGACGACGGCACCCCGACGCGGGTGCTCGACGCGCCCGCGATGGCCGCACTGAACAGCCACCACGCGCGGTTTGCCGAGCGCCGTGGCGAGGTCGTGCGGTACCAGACCGACGTGTCGGTGTGGACGGGCATCCCCGCGCAGCCCACGCCGCAGGACTGGGAGGACGTCCGGGCGCTGCTCGGGTCGGGCGGGATGCTCGGCGTCGGCGCCGCTGCCGTCCTGCCGTCGGGGTGGGAGCCGGTCGAGGGCGCCGGCGGCGTGCAGCTCACCGGCGAGGCGATCGAGGGGGCGCCCGACGACGAGGCCGTCGTGCTGACGCCCGACGACGTGCCGGAGATGACGGCGCTGGTGGAGCGGACGAAGCCGGGGCCGTTCCTGCCGCGCACGATCGAGCTCGGCACGTACCTCGGCATCCGGCGCGACGGCCGGCTCGTCGCGATGGCGGGGGAGCGGTTGCACCCGCCGGGGTGGACCGAGATCAGCGCGGTGTGCACGGACGAGGCGTACCGCGGCCAGGGGCTCGGGCGCCGGCTGGTGCTCGCGGTGGCGCACGGGATCCGGGAGCGTGGCGAGACTCCTCTGATGCACGCGGCCGCGGGGAACACCGGGGCGATCGGGTTGTACCAGCACCTCGGGTTCCGGTTGCGGGATCGCGGGGCGCCGCGGTTCGTGCGCGTTCCGTGAGCTGCGTCCGGTCCTGACCGTCAGAAGGCGGCGAGGGCACCCCGGAGCAGGTCGCGGGGGATCGCGGCGCTGTACTGAGTGGAGGTGACGGCGTTGAGATTCGTGGATTCTCTAGGATCGACCCATGTCCACGACCATGCCCGGCTTCGGGACCGAACGCATCGCGCAGCTCGGCCTGCGTGACCGCGTGTACGACCGGGTGCTCGAGGTCCTGATGGGCCACGACGTCGAACCGGGCATGCGCCTGTCGATCGACGGGCTCGCCCGAACCCTCGGCGTCTCCCCGACCCCCGTGCGCGAAGCCCTGGTGCAGCTCGAACGCACCGGCCTCGTCACCCGCGAGGCCAACAAGGGCTACCGGGTGTCCCCGCCCCTCGCTGGGGACCAGCTCGAGGCGCTGTTCGACGCCCGGCTCATCGTGGAGAGCGGCGCGGTCGAGCTCGCGGCCCGCGGTGACGTCGACGCCCTGCGGGCGCGGCTCAGCACGGCGCTCGACGAGCAGGCTGCGGTGGCCGACGAGGTCGCGGCGGTCGGTGTGGCTGAGGCCTCCGAGGAACTCATGGCCCGGTTCTTCCGGAGTGACTGGCAGTTCCACCAGCTGATCTTCGATGCCACGCGGAACCCGTTCCTCGAGGAGATGTCCGAGATCATCACGACCCGTGTGCACCGTATGCGGCAGATCGTCGAGGGTGGCGGGGACGACACCGACCGCGCCGTGCACGAGCACCGAGCGGTGGTCGATGCCCTCGCGGTCGGGCCGGCCGAAGCGGTCGCGGCGATGCGGCACCACATCGACGCCGTCCGGCTCCGGTCGCGCGAGGACGCTTCGCACACGAGCTGATCCCGCCGGGGTTGCGCTCTGTCGAGGTGCGAGTATCTTTCCTATAGGAAAGAGGTTCACTGCCGAACCCCGACATGCGAAGGAGCATTCCGTGAGCACACCGCAGGATTGGGTCGACCAGGATTGGGACCCCACCACCTGGACGTCGGACACCTGGCCGATCGCCGCCTGTCTGCACGGTTTCGCCCAGGTCACTCGCGACGGCACCGCGTTCCACGATGCCCCGGCCGAGGTATGGGACGACGTGTTCGCACAGATCGCCGCCGCCGGGTTCTCGCTCGCCGAACTCGCCGACAGCCACATCCGCCCCGCGGACCTCGAGCGCTCCCGTCGCGACGAGCTGTTCGCCGTCGCCAAGGCGCACGGCATCGGGATCCCCTCGGTGCACCTGCAGCGCAAGAGCGTCATCCAGCCCGGGCACGAGGAGGACAACCTCGCCTACGCCCACCGCACCATCGACGCGGCGGCCGAGTGGGGCATGCAGGTGTTCTCGACGGGCCTGCACCAGCCGTTCACCGAGGCCCAGAAGCGCGCGCTGTGGTTCTGGACCGCGCAGGGCCCGAAGGACCCGGACGACCCCGAGGTCTGGAACGCGGCGGTCAAGCGCCTGCGGGAGCTCGGTGAGCACGCTGCGAGCGTCGGACTGCCGATGGCGCTCGAACTGTACGAGGACACGTACCTCGGTACCGCCGACAGCGCGGTCCGCCTGGTCGAGGAGATCGGGCTCGACAACGTCGGCCTGAACGCGGACGTCGCGAACCTCATCCGCCTGCACCGGCCGATCGAGGACTGGCGGGAGCTCTTCGCGAAGACCATGCCGCACACGAACTACCTGCACGTGAAGAACTACACGCGTGACGAGGCCGGCGACGGCAGCTGGGCGACGAGCGCGCCGAGCACCATGGAGACGGGCCTCATCAACTACCGCCAGGTCCTGCGCGACGCCGTCGCCGACGGGTTCCGCGGGATCGTCATGACCGAGCAGTACGGCGGGGACAGCCTCGGCGTCTGCGCCACGAACCAGCAGTACATCCGATCCGTCCTCGCGACGACGAAGCTCGACGCGACGGTGACGGCGACCACGACTGCAGCAACCAGCACCGAAGGAGCAACCCGATGAGCACCCTCGACATCGCCGTCGTCGGATCCGGCTACATGGGCGGCGGTATCGCCCAGGTCCTCGCCCTCGCCGGCCACACCGTCCGGATCGCCGACGTCTCGGCCGAGATCGCCGCGTCCAACCGCGCCCGGCTCATCGCAGAGACCGAGCAGTTCGTCGCGGACGGCCTGTTCCCCGCGGACGCCGTGGCACGCGTCGACGCGCACCTCAGCGCAGCCGCCTCCATCGAGGAAGCGGTCGCCGCGGCCGACTTCATCGAGGAGGCCGTCCCCGAGAAGATCGAGATCAAGCACGCGACGCTCCGTCGCATCAGCGAAGCCGCCCGCCCCGACGCGATCATCGGCTCGAACACCTCGACGATCCTGATCGAGTCGCTCGCCGAGGCGGTCGTCGGCCCGGAACGGTTCCTCGGCGTGCACTTCTCGAACCCGGCACCGTTCATCCCCGGTGTCGAGCTCATCCCGCACCCGACCACGAACGAGCACGCGATCGCGGTCGGTGAGACCGTCGTCGCCGCGACCGGCAAGCAGTCGGCGCGGGTGAAGGACTCGACGGGGTTCGTGCTGAACCGCCTGCAGTACGCGCTGTTCGAGGAGGCCACGAAGATCGCCGACGAGGGCATCGCCACCCCCGACGACATCGACACCATCGTGCGGACCACGTTCGGGTTCCGCCTGCCGTTCTTCGGCCCGTTCGCGATCGCCGACATGGCCGGTCTCGACGTCTACGCGTTCTGCTTCGAGTCGCTGCAGACCCGCTGGCCGGAGCGCTTCGCCACCCCGCCGTCGCTGCAGCAGCACGTCGACGCGGGCGAACTCGGCACGAAGTCCGGCGCGGGGTACCTCGAAGTGCCCGCCGACCGGACGCCGGAGCTCGTCGCCTATCGCAACAAGGCGTACGTCGCGATGCAGAAGCTCCTCGACGAGCTCGGCCCGGCACCGATCCACTGACGGGAACGACCATGACCACGAACACGCAGAACCAGGACCACACCGTCGTCCTCACCGGAGCGGCCTCGCCTCGGGGCATCGGCCGGGCGACCGCACACCACCTCGCCGCGGCGGGCTGGAACGTCGGGATCATCGACCTCGACCAGACCGCCAGCGAGCAGGTCGCCACCGAGATCCGCGAACAGCACGGCGTGCGGGCCGTCGGCGTCGGCGCCAACGTCGCCGACGAGACCGCGGTCCGGGCGGCCTTCGACACGATCGAGACCGAACTCCGTCCGGTCACCGCACTGGTGAACCTGGCCGGGGTCTCGTCCGCGCACGCCTACCTCGACCTGCCCGAGGGGGAGTGGCACCGGGTGCTGTCGATCAACCTCGACGGCGTGCACTTCGCCAGCCTGCGGGCAGCGGAGTCGATGGTGCAGCACGGCTACGGGCGCATCGTGAACCTGTCGTCGGTCTCGGCGCAGCGCGGCGGCGGCACCTTCAGCAAGACCCCGTACACGGTGGCGAAGGCCGGCGTGATCGGCCTGACCCGTGGCCTGGCCCGCGAGCTCGGTCCGCGCGGCGTCACGGTCAACGCCATCGCCCCCGGTCCGATCGACACCGACATCATGGGCGGCACCCTCTCCGAGGAACGGAAGGCCGAGATGGCAGCGGACGGCGTGCTGCCGCGCATCGGCACCCCGCGGGACATCGCCGCGGCGATCGCCTACCTGATCAGCGAGGACGCCGGCTTCGTCACGGGCCAGACGCTCAACGTCGACGGCGGCCTGTACATGCACTAGGGCCAGCCGCCCACGGAACGCGCGCCGACCACGCGACGCGATCCGTGCCTCCCGTCCGGACGACCGAACCGACCGCCGGACGCCAGAACGACCGCACCGTGCTCGCAAAGGAGCGAACCCGTGTCACTTCCCCCTGCCCCCGCGCTCGGGTCGACGAACGACCCCGGCCTCAAGTCCGCCATCGGCAAGGCGACGAAGCACCTCATGCCGATGCTCGTCATCCTGTACTTCGTCGCGTTCCTCGACCGCACCAACGTCGGGTTCGCCGAAGAGGCCCTGAGCGTCGACCGCGGCATCTCCGACGCGGCGTTCGCGCTCGGCGCCGGCATCTTCTTCATCGGCTACGCGATCTTCGAGATCCCGTCGAACCTGCTGCTCAAGCGCTTCGGTGCCCGGTTCTGGCTCGCCCGCATCGCGGTCACGTGGGGCATCGTCGCCGCGCTGTTCGCCTTCACGACGAACGACACCATGTTCATCGTCCTCCGCTTCATCCTCGGGGTGACCGAGGCGGGGCTGTTCCCGGGCGTGATCATGTACCTGTCGGAGTGGTTCCCGAACAAGGTGCGCGTGCGGATGTTCGCGATCTTCTACCTGGCGCAGCCGTTCTCGCAGATGATCGGCGCCCCGCTGTCCGGCGGACTGCTGAGCTTCGGCGACCAGGCGACCCCCTTCCACGGCTGGCAGGTCATGTTCTTCGGTGAGGGGATCCTCGCGGTGCTCGCCGGTATCGCGGCCCTGGTGTTCCTGACGAACAGTCCGCAGCAGGCGAAGTGGCTCGAGCCGGGCGAGAAGCAGTCGCTCACGGCGGCCATGGAGCGCGAGGACACCGCCCGCAGCGCGGACGGTCCGACGGGCATCTGGAAGGCCATGGCGAGCGGCCGGGTCTGGTACTTCACGATCATCTACTTCTGCCTGCAGGTCGCCGTGTACGGCACGACGTTCTACCTGCCGCAGCAGGTGTCCTCACTGCTCGGGCAGGACGTCGGCTGGCAGGTCGGCCTGGTGTCCGCGATCCCGTGGCTCGTCGGACTCGTCGCCTGCTACCTGGTCGGCTCGAAGGCGGACTCCGTCGGTCGCCGCCGTCGCTGGGGGACCATGTTCTACATCACGACCGGACTCTCGATCCTCGGGTCGGCCTGGGCCGGTGCGAACGGGCAACCGATCCTGGGCATCGTGTTCATCACGCTGGCGGTCGCGAGCTTCCTGGCCGTCGGCCCGATCACGTGGGCGTACCCGACGGCGTTCCTCACCGGAGCCGCCGCGGCCGCGGGCATCGGCCTCATCAACTCGCTCGGCAACCTCGGCGGGTTCGTCGCCCCGATCATGCGCACGGCGATCAACGAGGTGGTGCCGACCGACAGCGGTGCGTTCGGGATCGTCTCGCTCGGGGTCCTGGCGTTCGTCGCGGCCGTGATGATCTCCTGCACGAAGTTCTTCCGGGGGTCGAAGGCGGATGATCTCCTCGACACCTCGCATGTCCGCACCACGACGTCGAAGGAGACGAACGCGTGACCAGACTGTTCAACGACCCGGCGGACTTCGCTGACGAGGCGACCGACGGCTTCGTCGCCGCGAACGAGCGATGGGTGCGGAAGGTGCACGGCGGAGTCGCCCGCGCCACCACCAGCCCCGACGGCACGGTCGCCGTCGTGATCGGCGGCGGCTCGGGCCACTACCCGGCGTTCGGTGGACTCGTCGGACCCGGCCTGGCCGCCGGTGCCGCGATGGGCAACCTGTTCGCCAGTCCCAGCGCCCAGCAGGTGGCCGGTGTCGCGCGGGCCGCCGAGCACGGTGGCGGGGTGCTGCTGAGCTACGGCAACTACGCCGGTGACGTCCTGAACTTCGACGCCGCGGCCCGCACGCTCGAGGCCGACGGCATCCCGGTCCGCACGGTCCGGGTCACCGACGACGTGGTGAGTGCGCCCGCGGACCGCGCCCAGGAACGGCGTGGCATCGCGGGTGACCTCTGCGTCTTCAAGGTCGCCGGTGCCGCCGCCGAGCAGGGCCGCAGCCTCGACGAGGTCACGGCCGTCGCCGAGCGCGCCAACGACCGCACCCGGTCGTTCGGCGTCGCGTTCTCCGGGTGCTCGCTGCCCGGCGCCGACGAACCCCTGTTCACGGTGCCCGAGGGGCGGATGGCCATCGGCATGGGCATCCACGGCGAACGGGGGATCAGCGAGACGGACGTCCCCACCGCGCACGGCCTGGCCGAACTGCTGGTGTCCCGTCTGCTCGACGAACTGCCCGACGGCATGACACCCGACGGTGCGCGCGTCGTCCCGATCCTGAACGGGCTGGGCAGCGTCAAGTACGAGGAGCTCTTCGTCGTCTACCGCTCGGTGCAGCAGCGGCTCGCCGACGCAGGGGTCGTCATCGTCGAGCCCGAGGTCGGCGAACTCGTCACGAGCTTCGACATGGCCGGCGTCTCGCTCACCCTGTTCTGGCTCGACGCCGAACTCGAGGAACTCTGGGCAGCGCCCGCGGACACCCCCGCGTACCGCAAGGGCGGCGCCGTCCCGCAGGAACGCGTCGACCCCTCCACCGTGGAAGCGGACGTCGAGGGTGTCGCCATCGGCGCGGCGAGCGACGACTCGCGCGCGGTCGGCGAGCAGGCTGCGGCCGGCTTCGCCGCCGTTCGCGCGCTCCTCGACGAGCACGCCGACGAGCTCGGCCGGATCGACGCCGTCGCGGGTGACGGCGACCACGGCATCGGCATGCAGCGCGGCGCGCACGCCGCAGAGGCCGCAGCCACGGACGCAGTAACCGCCCGAGCAGGTGTGGGTTCCGTCCTGCGGATCGCTGCAGACGCGTGGTCCGACAAGGCCGGTGGAACGTCCGGTGCGATCTGGGGAGCCGCCCTGGAGGCACTGGGTCGCGTCCTCGGGGACGAGGAGCGTCCGACAGCCGCCACGGTCCAGCGCGCGGTGCACGCCGCCACCGACGCCGTCCTCGCGTTCGGCGCGACCGTCGGCGACAAGACCATGGTCGACGCGCTCGTGCCGTTCGACGAGGTGCTCCGCACCCGGGTCGACGCGGGGGCGTCGCTCGCGGACGCCTGGGCCGACGCCGTCAGCGCCGCCCGCGAGGCCGCCGACGCCACCGCGTCGCTCGTGCCGAAGATGGGCCGCGCACGCACCCACGCCGAGCAGGCCGTCGGCACACCGGACCCCGGAGCGGTGTCGTTCGCGCTCATCGTGGAGACCCTCGCACCGTGATCACCATCGGGGTGTCGCTGAAGACGTACTTCTCGCATGCTCGGACCCTGGAGTGGGCGGCGGCCGTCGCCGAGATCGCCCGGCGGCACCCCGCGACGCGGTCGGGAGCGGCAACGCTGTTCGTGGCGCCGACGTTCCCGGCGCTCGTCCCCGTGCGCGACGTGCTGGCCGGGTCGGGGGTGCTCCTCGCCGCGCAGGACCTGTCGTGGGCCGACGAAGGCGCGTTCACCGGCGAGGTCTCGGGCGCCGAACTGCGGGAGATCGGGGTCGACCTGGTCGAGATCGGGCACGCGGAACGACGCTCCCTGTTCCACGAGGACGACGCGACCGTCACCGCGAAGGTGCACGCGGCCTTCCGCAACCACCTGCGTCCGCTCCTCTGCGTCGGGGACACGACCCGGGCCTCTCCCCACGAGCTCGGCCGTCACGCCGCTCCGCAAGCTCCGCAGCGTGCCGGAACCGGCTCGCGTGGGCCCAGGTCGGGTGCAGCGGAAGCGGTGGCGGAGGTGACCGCGCAGCTCGACCGTGGTGTCTCGACGGCCGTCGCGGACGGTCTGGCCGGGGCGCTGACCGTCGCCTACGAGCCGGTGTGGGCGATCGGTGCGCCCGCGCCGGCGCCGGACGACCACATCGTGGCGGTGCTCGGGGGGATCGAGCAGTACCTCGCCACGCGACCCGAGCTGCGCGGGAGCACCGTGCTGTACGGGGGCAGCGCCGGACCCGGTCTGCTCACCCGTGGGCAAGGGCGGATCGGCGGCCTGTTCCTCGGTCGGTTCGCGCACGACCCGGCTGCGGTCGAGGCGATCCTCGACGAGGTCGCCGCGGGCTAGGACCCGTCGCGGGTGCCCGCCAGCCCGTGGTCGTGCGCGTAGACCACGAGCTGCACGCGGTCACGGAGCGAGAGCTTGCCGAGGATGCTCGAGATCTGGGTCTTCACGGTCGACTCGGTGACGTACTCCTTCGTCGCGATCTCGGCGTTCGAGAGCCCGCGCGACGCCCAGCCGAACACCACCCGCTCCCGCTCGGTCAGCGCCTGGAACTCGGGTGGCTGCGGCGCCGGTGCCCTCGCGACGTCGGCCCCGAACAGCTGCGCGAGGTCGTTCGGCGCGATGACGGAACTGCCCTCGTGGACCGCCCGGACCGCCGCGAACAGGAACGTCGGGGTGGCGTCCTTGAGCAGGAACCCGCTCGCACCGAGCCGGATCGCGGTCGCGGCGGCGGGGTCGAGGCCGAACGTGGTGAGCACGACGACACGGGGGAGCGGGCCCTCGACGGCGCCGGAGAACAGCTGGCGGACGGTCTCGACGCCGTCCATGCCGGCCATGCGCATGTCGAGCAGCATCACGTCGGGTCGGAGTTCCCGGATGCGGGCGAGGGCCTCGGCGCCGTCCGCGGCCTCGCCCACCACCTGCATGTCGTCCTGGGCGTCGAGCACCACGCGCAGACCGGCGCGGAACAGCGCCTGGTCGTCGGTGAGCAGGATCTTGATCGGTTCGGTCATCGGACGGGTCGCCCTTGGACGTCGAACGGGATGCGGGCGCGTGCGGCGAACACGTCGTCCAGCGCGGCGGCGTCGAACGACCCGCCGAGTGCGGTGAGGCGGGTGTGCATGCCGTCGATCCCCCGCCCGGAGCCACCGGTGGTACGGTCACCGACGACGTTCTCGACCTCGAGTACGACGTCGGCGCTCCGCCAGGTCTCACGGACCACGACGGGCAGCCCCGGTGCACCGTGCCGGAGCGCGTTCGTCAGCATCTCCTGCAGCACGCGCCGTGCTGCCGTGCCGGTGTCCGGGCGGAGCGGGACCGGGACGCCCCGCACCGTGCGGTCGACGTCGACTCCGGCGTCGCGGATGCCCTGCACGATCTCCTCGAGCGAGCCGGGATCGGTCGTCTCCCCGGACCCGTCGATGTGCCCCAGGACCTGCCGGACCTCGAGCAGCGAGCTGCGGGCGGTGCTGGCGATGGTCGCGCTGACCTCGCGGATGCGGGCCTCGTCGGCCAGGAACGGCACCGAGTCGGCCTGCGCGATGATCACCGCGAGCGAGTGGCCGACGACGTCGTGCACGTCACGGGCGATGTCCGCGCGGATGCGCTCGGACTCCGCGACGTCGATGGCACGGGTGGCGGTCGCCTCGGCCTCGGTGGCGACGGCCTCGGCGCGCGACGCGGCAGCCTCGGCATCGGCTCGACGGACGGATTCGCGGTCGCGCGACCGGAAGGCCCGGACGGCGACCCCGCCCGCCCACACCCCGAGGAGGGCGGCGACCGGTGCGGCCATCGCGAGGAACGCCTGGTCGCGGGGGCCGTTGAGCAGCACCAGGTACCGGAAGCCGGTGACGGCGAGGTAGAACGTCGCGCCGACGCCCGCGACGAGCGCGAGCACCCCGGAGAGGATGACCTCGGTCCGGGTCCCGACGACCGCCGCGGTGCCGATGACGACGAAGATGGCGAGGTCGACGAGCGACGGGCGCTCGCCGCCGCCGACCTGGATGATCCCGAGGACGACCACCATGACCATCGCCGCCGACGGGGAGACCCGACGGAGGGCGATCGCGCCGGCGGCGGCGAGCACCGCGAAGAAGCTCGCGTGCTCGAGCTCGACCTCGAGCGGCAGCAGGAAGACCAACGCCGCCAGGACCGCCCACGCCACGTCGACGACGATCGAACGGGTGGCGAGCGGCCGGATGAACGTGCGCCGGTCCGTCACGGCTCGATCATCGCATGCCGCCCACGCCGGGCAGCGCGGACCGACGTCACGCGCCCGGGGTCATGGCGGCGAGGGCGATGACGGTGGTGGCGACGATCGCGGCGCAGAGCAGCAGCGTGGCGATCGTGTGTTTCGTCGAGGACTCCATGTCACCAGACTCGCGGCCCGGAGCCGCCGGGGCATCGGGCGCAGGGGCGAAGCGCATCGTCCCTGCGGGTGAAGCGAGGGCGAGCACTCGGTCCTCGGGATCAGACCACGACGGAGCCCCGCTGGCGGTGCGCGATCGAGACGGACTCGCCGGACACCGCGTTGAGCGGCGACGACAGGAACGCGATGAGGTTCGCGATCTGCTGCGGTGTCGAGTCGCCGGGGCCCCCTGGACGGACCTCGGCGGACGGGGTGTCCGTCACGGTCCCGGGGTTGACGACGTTCACCGTCACCCCGGTGCCCGCCACGTCGTCGGCCAGGTTCTTCGCGATGACGCTCACCGCCGTGTTCCGGAGTGACGCCGTGATGTTGCCGGAGAAGTAGGCGTTCTGCCCGCTCACCACGACCACCCGGCCGAACCCGGCCTCGCGCTGGGCGGGGAGCACGGCGTTCGCGACCCGGAGGAACCCGAGGGCCTTGCCGTCGATCGCGTCGAGGACCTGCTCCGGGTCGGACTTCCGGGCCGGGTCGAGGGTGCTCGCGCTCGGGGCAGCGGTCACGACGAGCACGTCGATGCGCCCGTGCCGCTCGAGGACGGTGGCGATGCCCGCGTCCACCGACTCCTGCGAGGCGGTGTCGATCGACACGCCGCTGTCGGAGTCCTCGGCCGTGCGGGACGCGACGACGACGGTCGCCCCCTCGGCCTGGAGGCGGTCGGCGACTGCGGCACCGATGTACCCCTTGCCTCCGACGACGAGTGCGACACGGTTCTTGAGTTCGAGGTCCACGCGCCCACGCTATGCCGGGACCGCACCGCTGTCCGCGAGCCGGTCACCCGAGCAGCGGCTCGAGCCGCGTCACCGCCCGGCGCAGGTGCACGAGCGCATCGCCCGGCGACGACACCCGGGCCGCAGGCGCCGACAGGGTCAGCCCCGCCACGAGCTCGCCGCGCTCGCCGCGGACCGGGAGCGCCAGGCACCCGAACCCCGCCGTGAACGCGCCGACCTGGTGCACCGGTCCGAGGCCGCCTTCGGCGTGCAGCCGCCCCATCGCACTCGACCCGGGTGTCGCCCGCAGCGCGGCTTCGTCGAGCAGCGGGAAGTCCGGGTCGACGTCGATGTCGCGCACACCGGCGGCGTCGTAGCGCGCCAGGTGCACGCCCGCTCGGACGGCGGAGCGGACGTCGGCGAGCACCGACCGCACGGCCCGGGGCAGCGGTGCGAGTGCCGGAGCGGGCGACACCCCGGCCAGGTCGGCGACCTTGTGGCCGAGGGCGAAGCCGCGCAGGTCCGGCAACCGGACGAGGTACTCGTCCTCGACGAGCAGCGTGATGAGCCGGTAGGTCGTGGCCCGCGGCATCCCGAGGGCCTCCGAGATCTGCTGGGCGGTGACGCCCGGTCCCGCGTGCGCGGCGGCCTCCAGCACCGCGAGGGCGTTCTGGATCGCCTTCGGCTGCCGTGCGCGGAGTCCGGGTTCGCTCACCGCACCTCCGCCTGGTGGCCGGTTCCGGCGGACGGACGGGAGGCCCCCAGCAGGTCCGCCTCGACCGGCACGTCGTACACGGCGCGGCTCCGACCCCGCCGCCAGGGTCGCCGACGCGTGGCCACCAGGAACGCGACCACCACCGCGGCGACCGTCCCGACGGCGAGGGCGACGGCCGGCCAGCGGGACGACGCGGCCTCGACCCCGAGGTAGGTGAGCAGGACGGCGGTGAGCAGGACCCCGGTCGTGACGGCGACGACCGCGACCCCCGCCGTCAGCTCGCCGATGCGCCGCAGGAACACCGGGGCCGCGAAGCACGTCAGGGCGTACGCCGCGATGTACCCGAGGGCGGCGACGACGAGCTCGGCCTCCATCAGCGTCCACGTCGGGATCCCGCTCGCCAGGCCGAGGACCGGAAGCACCGTGAGCACGCCGCACGCGACCGCGCCGGCCACGAACGGGGTCCGGAAGCGAGGCGACGCCCGACCGAGCACCCGGGGCAGG
The DNA here is from genome assembly GCF_025642935.1 of Curtobacterium sp. RIT-PI-V. Lineage (NCBI taxonomy): Bacteria > Bacillati > Actinomycetota > Actinomycetes > Micrococcales > Microbacteriaceae > Curtobacterium > Curtobacterium sp. RIT-PI-V. The sequence goes on along the minus strand of NZ_JANZKM010000001.1, from coordinate 52,491 downwards.
ACCCCTTCGCGGCCCATCGCGAACAGGACCCGCACGAGCGCCGTGGTCGAGGCGATCGCGCACGCCGCGAACGACGCCGCGATCCCGAGGTCGAGCGCCCACCCGATCCACTGCATGCCGAAGGCGTTCGCCAGCTCGTTGACGGGTGAGGCGCTCGACGCCAGGTCGGCGCCCACGGCGGCGAACCCCATCTGCTGGGCCGCAGCGCTGACCACGTAGAGCACCCCGGCGACCAGGACGGTCCACGAGATCGCGCGGGGGATCGCCTGGAACGGGCGCCGGGCCTCCACACCGAGCACCGACGCGCTCTCGAACCCGACGAACGCGGTCACGGCGAGGGCGGTGCCGACCGCGAACGACGCCGGCTGCGTCGGCCCGAGGGCGACGGCGGAGGCGTCTGCCGGGTGCAGGCGCGCGACCAGTGCGACGATCAGGACCACGATGACCGCGACCGACAGCGACTCCACGAGCAGGGTCAGCCGGGTCGACAAGCGGACCCCGAGCGCGATCACCGCGAAGACGGCCGCGCCCATCACCAGCACGACGACGATCGTGACCAAGGCGTCGTCGCCGGCGGCCGGAACGAAGCGGGACAGCAGGTAGTCGAGGTAGTAGCCGCTGCCGGTGAGCGAGAACATCGCGATGAAGCCGTACCCGAGCAGGAGTGCTGCGCCCGCGACGACCCCGGCGACCGGGCCGAGCCCGAGCGAGACGTAGGTGTAGAGCGACCCGGTGCCGGCGACGCGTCGGACGAACTGGTTCACCGTCCGCCCGACCAGGAACGACAGCGCCATCGCAGCCAGCAGCGACCACGTGGCCCCCTGGCCGGCGACCGTCGCGACGAGGACCGGGATCGTCGTCGCGGCGGCGGACGGTGCCACGGCCGACACCGACTGGGCGAGGACGTCGACCGGGCCGATGCTCCGCCGCGACAACCCGTCGACGGGGGAGCGCGTGCCGACGCCGGGCACCCGGGGCGGGTCGGCGATGGCTCGGTCGAGCGCGGTCATGCGGCAACCGTAGAGCTGCGCCGTTGCGGCCGTGTCTCGGTGGTGTTTCGGCGGCGTCTCACGCAAACGAGACGCCTCCGACGAGCGCGTCCCATTCGGCGGCGACAGGGCTTCACGCCGGTGGAACGGCACCGCAACGGCGGCACGGGACCGTGGTCACACCCAGCACCACCACCTGCGATCCCCACCCACCCCGTCCCACCCGAACCGGAAGGCCACGATGTCCAGCATCACGAAGGACCCCGCGTCACTCGGAGCCGCACCCGCGCCGCAGCGGACCATGCGCGGCTCGCTCGGCGTCACCGCGATCGTGTTCATGGTCGTCGCGGCCGCCGCCCCGCTCACCGTCGTCGGTGGAGCCGCCCCGCTCGGCATGCTGCTCGGCAACGGCGTCGGGTTCCCGTCGCTGTACGCCGCGTCGGCCGTCGTGCTGCTGCTCTTCTCGGTGGGCCTGGCGGCGATGACCCGGCACGTGCCGCGGCCCGGTGCGTTCTTCACGTTCGTCGGACACGGGCTCGGTCGTCCGGCCGGCGCGGGAGCCGCCACGCTGGCCCTCCTGACGTACACGACCATCCAGGTCAGCGTGCACGGCTACATCGGGTACCTGCTCGGCGTCACCGTCACGGGCCTCGGCGGACCGGACATCCCCTGGTACGTCTGGTCGCTCGTCGTCGTGGCGCTGGTCGGGATGCTCGGCTACCGGCACATCGACCTGTCGAGCAAGGTGCTCGGCGTGATGCTCGTCGGCGAGGTCGGCATCGTGCTCGTCCTGGTCGCGGCGATCGTGTTCCGCGGCGGGGCCGACGGCCTGTCCCTCGCACCGTTCGAGCCGACGCAGATCATGTCCGGGTCGCCCGGCGTCGGGCTGATGTTCGCCATCGCCGCGTTCATCGGGTTCGAGGCCACCGCGATCTTCCGCGACGAGGCGAAGGACCCGGAGCGGACCATCCCGCGTGCGACGTACACGGCCGTGATCGGCATCGGCGTCTTCTACACGCTCGCGTCGTGGGGGCTCGTGATGGCCTGGGGCCCCGGCGGCATCCTCGCCGAGGTCGCGAAGGACCCCGGATCGCTCATCCTCACCACCGCCGCGCAGTACATCGGCAGCGCGGGGGAAGCCGTGCTCAACGTGCTGCTGCTGACGAGCATGTTCGCCTGCGTCCTGTCGTTCCACAACGTGATCACCCGGTACCAGCACTCGATGGCGAACGCGTCGCTGCTGCCCGGCCGGCTCGGCGACGTGCACCGGAAGCACGCGTCTCCGCACACCTCGAGCCTCGTGCAGACCGTCACCGCCGCCGTGCTGATGGTGCTGTTCGCGGTGCTCGGCCTCGACCCGGTGCTGCAGGTGTTCAGCTGGTTCGCCGGCGTCGCCACCCTGGGCGTCGCGATCCTGATGGCCGCGACGAGCCTCGCCGTCATCGTGTACTTCCGCCGCAACCCCGGTGACCGGCGGGTCTGGAACACCGTCGTCGCGCCCGTCCTCGGGTTCCTCGGGCTCGTCGCCGCCGCCGTCCTGATCTGGGTGAACTTCCCGACGCTCGTCGGCGACGTCGACGCCTCCGGCGCCAGCGTCTTCGGCGTCGTGAGCATCGTGCTCACCGGCCTGGTCGTGGTCGTCCCCGTCATCGGCGTGGTGCAGGCGGTGGTGCTGCGACGCCGCAGTCGGAGCCGCTACGAGCAGATGCTCGACCGTCTCGCCACCGAGAGCTGACCCGCCGGGCGCACCACGCGCCTCCCGGCCGAACCGACCCGACCCCACGCACGACGCAACGCGCAAGGAGCACCACGCACATGACGATCACCGACCCGACCACAGTGACCACCACCACGCACCCGCTCGGCAGCCTGACGCCCGACGAGTTCACCGCCGTCCGCGACCTCGTCACGGCGCAGCCGGACTGGACCGACACCACCCGGTTCGCCTACGTCGGCCTCGAGGAGCCGCACAAGCAGGAGGTCCTGGCGTGGCAGGCCGGCGACGGCCCCCTGCCGGACCGCACGGCCCGGGTGATGCTGCTCGACATGGCGACCGGTCGCTCCACCGACCGCGTCGTGTCGATCACCACCGGCGCAGTGCTGCGGACCGACGTGCTCGACGGGTCCCGCGGCCAGCTGCCCGTGCTGATCGAGGAGTTCGACGCCGTCGGCGAGATCGCGAACGCGGACGAGCGCTGGGTCGCCGCCCTGGCGAAGCGCGGCCTGTCCGCCGACGAGGTCAAGTGCGTGCCGCTGTCCGCCGGGTACTACGACTACCCGGAGGAGCAGGGCCGGCGCATCCTGCGTGTGCTCGCCTTCAAGCAGGACCACCCGGCCGACCACGTGTGGGCGCACCCCGTCGACGGATTGTCGGCGTACGTCGACGCCGCGAACCGTGCCGTCACGCGGATCGTGGACGTGGCGGACATGCCCGTGCCGACCACCTCGGGGAACTTCGACGACCCGGCGATGCAGTGCGAACCGCTCGACCTCAAACCGATCGTCATCACCCAGCCGGAGGGGCCGTCGTTCCACGTCGACGGCGAGTTCGTGGAGTGGGCGAACTGGCGGTTCCAGGTCGGCTTCGACGCCCGCGAGGGACTCGTGCTCCGCCAGCTCTCGTGGCAGGACGGCGAGCGGCTGCGTCCGATCGTGTACCGGGCGTCGATCGACGAGATGCTCGTGCCCTACGGCGACCCGTCCCCGGTGCGGTTCTGGCAGAACTACTTCGACACCGGCGAGTACCTGTTCGGTCGGTTCACGAACTCGCTCGAGCTCGGCTGCGACTGCGTCGGCGAGATCCAGTACTTCGACGCCGTGCTGGCAGACGAGCTCGGCAACCCGCAGACCATCCGCAACGGCATCTGCATGCACGAGGAGGACTTCGGCACGCTCTGGAAGCACGGCGACATCTACACCGGCTCGCAGGAGGTCCGTCGGTCCCGCCGCCTGGTGATCTCGTTCTTCACCACCGTCGGCAACTACGACTACGGCTTCTACTGGTACCTGTACCTGGACGGCACGATCGAGTGCGAGGCGAAGCTCACCGGCGTGCTCTTCACCAGCTCGTACCCGGGGCGCTCGGCGTCCGGCGACGACTACCCGTACGCCTCCGAGGTGGCCCCCGGCCTCGGTGCCCCGTACCACCAGCACCTGTTCTCGGCGCGGCTGGACATGATGGTCGACGGGCTGTCGAACGCGGTGGACGAGGTCGACGCCGTGCGGGTGCCGGTCGGGCCGGGCAACGAGCACGGCAACGCGTTCACGAAGTCGGTGACCCGGATCGCGTCGGAGTCGTCGTCGGGTCGTCTCGCCGACGCGTCGAAGGCCCGCACGTGGTTCGTCTCGAACACCGAGGAGCGCAACCACCTCGACCGCCCCACCGGTTACGTGCTGTACCCGCAGGACGCCCCCGTGCTGCTCGCCGACGACTCGTCGTCGGTCGCCGCCCGCGCCGAGTTCGCCCGCAAGCACCTGTACGTCACGCAGTACGACCCGGCGGAGCGCTTCGCTGCCGGCGACTTCGTGCACCAGAACCCCGGCGGTGACGGGGTCGCCCGGTACGTCGAGGGGGACCGACCGCTCGACGGCGAGGACATCGTGCTCTGGCACACCTTCGGCCCGACGCACTTCCCGCGGCCCGAGGACTGGCCCGTCATGCCGGTCGACTACGCCAAGTTCACGCTCAAGCCGTACGGGTTCTTCCCGCGGAACCCGGCGCTCAACGTGCCGGCGGCCATCGGGGCGACCGCGGCGTCGCACTGCTCGCACCGAGCGTCCGGAGGCGTCGAGGCGGCGCACGACGCCGTCGCACACGACCACGGGCACGGACACTGACGTGACCGACCTGCTCGGGCTCGCCGCGATCGTGCCGGCGTCCGCCGGGGCCTGCTGCACGGTCGGGGCATGGCGCCCCGGCCGTGCGGTCGACGTGGTGGCAGCGGTCGTGATGGTGGCCGCGATGGTGGACGGGGCATTCGGACCACGCGTGCTGCCCGGGGTGCTCTGGTTCGTGGTGCTCGCGCTGCTCGCCGTGGTCGTCGCGGCGGTGCACCGGGTGCAGAGCGCGTCCGGTGCACCCGGTGCGTCCGGTGCACCCGGTGCGTCCGGTTCGGACGGGAGGCCCGGGTCGGCTCCGGGGATCCGGGGCGCCTCGGCGCACGGCCGGTTCGGGCGACTGCACGCGGCGCTCGGTCTGCTGGTGATGGGCGCGCTGGGCGTCGGCATGGCGCACGACCCCGGCATGACCGGCATGACGGGTGTCGGCATGCACGGACACGGCGGCGCGGTCGCCGTCACGTGGCAGGTCGTCCTCGGTGGCCTGACCACCGGCTACCTGTGGCTCACCGCCCACATGGTGCGGGACGGCATCCGGCGTCGGGCCCGGGCGCTTCCCGTCGTCGAGACGCTCGCGATGGGGATCGCGGTGGCGGTCATGGCCGCAGCGATGGTCTGAAGGGCCGGAAGGCATCCCGCGACGGTGAAGCCGCCGCGGGATGCCTCGAGCACCTAGCCCTTCCGTTCCAGGTCGTACAAGAACCGCGCCACGGTCACGAGCAAACTCGCGATCCCCAACCACGGAACCTGACGCCTGCGGTCGGACTCGTTGTCCTTCGACATCGAGTCCTCCTCTCGGTGTCAGCCGGCCGACACGAACGAGCGGAGAGCCAGGGATGCGTACGAGAGCGTGCCCGCGTACGCTTGCTCCCGAGCGCTCAGCTCGGGAAGACTTGTTTCCCTGGCTTTCCACTCGGAGAGCTGATCGAAGCCCACCACCGTGGCTGCGGTGGTGGGCTTCAACTTTGCCCGGATGCACCCCCTCGGCGAGAGTGGCATCTGATGTGCAGCGTATCGGAGCGCCTTCAGTCGCATGCCCCTGACGCGCACTGGTGCGCGAAGCGATCGGTTCCGCGCGCGAAACGTACATTCTGCGAACCGTTCGTTGCGGAAAACGTTCACGTCGTGAAAGAGTTCGAGCGTCCGCAGGGGACGAACGGCCGCAGAAGGGCGGGATCAGACATGCACAGCACGTACTCCGGGATGCCTCGGGCGGCACGGATCGGTGGCAGCCACACCCGCATCGGTCTGACCGACCCGGCAGTGATCGACGCCTACGTCGAGCGCCGCATCGAGGACCCGTCGCTCCTCGCCGGGCGCGCCGAGCCGGCGTACGCCGACTTCTTCACCGTCCCCGCCGCGTAGCGAGCAGCAAGGAGCGCATGATCGCATGCCGTTGACCGTCGTCCGTCGAGAGCACGCCCACCTCTACACCCGCGAACCCCGATCCGAGGCCGCGAAGACCGCCGTCGACGCGCTGCTGCGCCTCCAGCACGCCGAGGAGCAGCAGATCGAGTCCGCCCGCATCGAGAGCGGGTTGAGCAAGAACGAGTCGCTGGCGATCCGGTACATGCTCCAGGCGCACCGCGACGGTCGCACCATGGGCCCGAAGGACCTCGCCGTCATGCTCACCGTGTCGAACGCCTCGATCACGAAGCTCGTGGACGCGCTCGTCGACAAGGAACTCCTCGTCCGCACCGCGCACCCCACCGACCGACGGGCACAGGTCCTCGAACCCACCGACCTCGCCGCCGAGAAGATCGATGCCTCGTACGCCCGCTTCCACGAAGCCGTCGTCGGGGTCCTCGACCACCTGTCCGACGCCGACAACGCCGTCCTCGCGGAGTCGCTGACGAAGATCAGCGATGCCCTCACCGAGGGGCTGCCCGTGCCGGTGGACGAGTACGACTGACACGATCGCGGTCGACGGCCGGGGCCGACGCGACCAGACGGACGTGACCCGGGGCAGTCGTCGCGACCGCGTGAGGGCGGGAGGCGCGGTGCGGCCTCGCCACGGGCCTCCAGTCCAGGGGTGGCGCTAAAACCTTCCAGCGGTAAGTTGGGTGCATGACGCACCCCGCCGACGACGACGCGGCCCCGCCGCGACGCGGCGGGTACCGCAAGGGAGCCGAGCGCCGGACCCAGATCCTCGACGAGATGATCCGCATGGTCGCGGAACAGGGCGTCGACGCATCGTCGTTGCGGTCCGTGGCCGAAGCCCTCGGGATCACCCACGCGGCGCTCCGCCACTACTTCCCCAACCGCGATGAACTGCTGCTCGCCGTCTACCGCGAGCACGAGGTGCGCGAGCAGGGGGCGCCCGACCGGTTGGAGTCGGCGATCGGGGACATGCGCGACAGTGCCTCGCGCAACCGTGCGGTGCCGGGCCTGGTGCAGCTCTACACGACGCTCGCGGCCGACGCCGTGCAGGAGGGCCACCCGGCGACCCGTGACTTCATGCGGGAACGGTTCACGCGGCTCCGGGCCGACCTCGCCGCGCTGATCGAGGCGGACCAGGCGGCGGGACGGATCCGCGGAGACCTGGACCCGGTCGACCTCGCGAGCTTGAGCATCGCGGCGTCCGACGGGCTGCAGGTGCAGTGGTTGCTCGACCCCGAGGCGGTCGACGGCGAGAAGGTGCTGCGGTTGCTCGAGCAGATCGTGCCAGCGCCGCCGGAGTGAGCGCGGCGCGTGCGTTTCGCGGCGCGCTTGCGCTTGCGTGGCGCGTGCGCGTGCGCTTCGTGAGCAGAAATGGTCGGGTCCCCGTTCGGGACCCGACCATTCCTGCTCACCAGGTGCGGCGCGGTGCGCGACGCACGACGTGACTACGCGTTCGCGGCCTCGGCGAGGACCGCGGCGGCGGGGTCGAAGTCCTCGGGGAGCGGCTGGATCGGGTCGATCGACGAGGTGATCTCGACGGACTGACCCGACTCGGCGGCGTCGCGGATGCCGAGCATGACGTCCAGCGCGTGCGAGGCGACGGCACCGGAGGCGCGCTCCGGGCGGCCCTCGGCGATCGCGCGGGCCAGCTCGACGACACCCGTGCCGCGACCCCAGGTGGAGCCCTTGTGCGTCAGCGTGGTCGGCTCGTCCTTGCCGAGCGTCCACAGCGTGCTGTCACCGTCGAAGACGTTCGGGTCCGGCAGCACGATGGTGCCCTCGGAGCCGTTGATCTCGACGAAGCCGTTGCGGGGCAGCGCGTGCTGGAACGACAGGGTCGTCTGCGCCGACTGGCCACCCTCGAACGAGATGAGCGCTGCGTGGTGCGTGGGCACCTCGACGGCGAACTCGGTGCCGGCGCGGGGGCCGGAACCGATCACGCGCGTCTCGCGGGACTTCGACGACACGGCCTGAACACGCGAGGCGGCGCCGAAGGCGTGCAGGAGCGTCGTGACGTAGTACGGCCCGATGTCGAACAGCGGACCGGCGCCCTGGGCGTACAGGAACTCGGGGTCCGGGTGCCACTGGTCCGGTCCGGGCACGTGGAACATCGTCGTCGCGGTGAGCGGCGTGCCGATGTCGCCGCGGGCGATGGCGCGGATGGCGGTCTGGATGCCGGCACCGAGGACGGTGTCGGGCGCGGTGGCGTAGCGGACACCGGCAGCCTCGGCCGCGGCGAGGAGCGCCTGCGCGTCCTCCGCGTTGGTCGCGACGGGCTTCTCGCTCCAGGTGTGCTTGCCGGCAGCGATGATCTGCTGGCCGACCTTGGCGTGCTCGGCGGGGATCGTGATGTTCACCACGATCTGGATGTCGTCGCGGGCGAGGAGCTCCTCGACCGTGCCGGACGCGGGGACACCGTACTTCTCGGCCTGCGACGCGGCGCGCTCGAGGATGAGGTCGGCGACCATCAGGACCTCGACGTCGGCGAACTGGGTCAGGTTCGTCAGGTACTGGTCCGAGATGTTCCCCGCACCGATGATGCCGACTCCGATGCGGCTCACTTGTCGTTGTCCTTCAGCCATGCGAGGGACTCGGTGATGCCCTGGAAGACGTCGCCCGAGTAGGCGTCGAACTCGACGACGCGGATGGCCTGCGGCGCCGCGGCGAGGATGCCCGCCACGTTCACGTCGCCCTGGCCCGCGGGGGTCTGGTTCTCGAACGCACGCTGCAGCGCCTCGGGCACGACGAGCGCGCTCTCCGACGAGGGCAGCGCGGTGAGGATGTCGCCGTCGACCTTGCCGTCCTTGACGTGGATGGCGACGACGCGGTTGCCGAGTGCCCGCAGCACGGCGGGGGCGTCGGCGCCGCCGACGGTCGCCCAGAAGGTGTCGAGCTCGAGCACCGTCTCCGGGCTGATCTGCGACACGAAGTGGTCGTAGACCGTGCGGCCGTCGACCTTGTTCGTGAACTCCCACTGGTGGTTGTGGTAGCCGAACTTCAGGCCGCGCGAGGCTGCCTCGGCGGTCAGGACGTTGACGCGCTCGGCGATCTTCGCGACGTCGTCGGCGGTCTGCCAGCGGTCGGTCGGGATGAACGGGTCGATGACCGTCTGGATCCCGAGGCGCTCGGCGGCGTCCCAGATCGGGGCGGTGTCCTCGGCGTCGATCACGGCGACGTGGCCGGACGGTGCCTTGAGGCCGGTCGCGGCGAAGGCGCGCTCGAGGTCCGCGGCACGCTCGACGAACGCGTAGGGCTCGACGTTCTCGTACCCGATCTCGGCGACGCGGGCGATGGCCTTGTCGAGGTCTTCGGCGATGGCGTCTCGCAGCGAGTACAGCTGCACAGAAGTGGTGGGCATTGCTCAAGGCTCCTTCGGTCCTGTCTGGGTGTCGCGGCACCCAGGTGGCACAGCACCGGGTGTCGCAGTCCGTCGAGGAGCGATGCTCCACGGCGAGATCGATGACGACGCTACCCCAAAAACCACCCGGTGTGTAGTTTTTGCGTCCTCTCGTGTCGCACGTCGGTACATGAACGACACCTGTCGATGTATGCTCAGCCAGTCAAAACCGTGCAGAGGATGGTTTTGGTCACCAGCATCGACTCAAGGAGGCGTCATGAGCACACCCGAACCCGGCAGCCCGGCACTGTTGCACCCCGAAGAGGGCATCACACAGCCGATCAGCACCGTGAAGGTGGGCGTCGGCTACCAGATCGCCCTGTTCCTCGGGCAGTTCGGCCTCTTCGTCGCACTCATGGCACCGGTCTACGTCAGCATGCAGCTCAAGGCGCAGGCCCTGGTCGGTGACGACGCGGCGAACGTCATCGGCTCGGTGCTGCCGATCGGCGCGTTCGGTGCGCTCATCATGAACCCCCTCGCCGGCGCGCTGTCCGACCGCACCCGCACCCGCTGGGGTCGTCGTCGGCCCTGGCTGCTGAGCGGTGTCGTCGTCTTCGCGATCGCCCTCGCCTGGATCGCCTACTCGCCCGACGTCCTGAACCTGACGTTGGCCTGGCTCCTCGCCCAGCTCGCCGCCAACGCGACGCTGGCCACCCTGCTCGCGAGCTTCGCCGACAACGTCCCCCAGCTGCAGCGCGGCCGCTCGTCGAGCATCATCGCCCTCGCGCAGAACATCGCCGTGCTCGCCGGCACCTACCTGTCGGTGTTCTTCGTCGCGAACCTGCCCGTGCTGTTCATCGCGCCCGGCATCCTGGCGATCATCCTCGTCGCGGTGTACGCCGTGGTCGCCCGTGACGACCTGCCGACGTACAAGCTGAAGAAGTTCACGTTCCTGAACCTCATCGCCTCGTTCTGGACGAACCCGATCAAGAACCCGGACTTCGCATTCGCCTGGTGGTCGCGCTTCCTGATCATCTTCGCCACCTTCATGTTCACGACCTACCGACTGCTCTACATGGAGAAGCACCTCGGCATCGAGGACGCGAAGGAGGCCACCGCGGCGGTCGCCTTCGGTGTGCTGCTCTACACGATCGCGCTCCTGGTCAGCGCGGCACTGTCCGGCTGGGCATCCGACAAGATCGGCCGTCGCAAGGTCTTCGTCGGCGGTTCGACGGCGATGTTCGCCGTCGGCCTGGTCGTGCTCGCGCACGCCGACACCGTGAACGGCTTCTACGTGGCCGAGGTCATCATGGGCTTCGCGTACGGCATCTACTCGGCCATCGACACCGCGCTCGTCGTCGACGTGCTGCCGAACGCCGACCGCCCCGGCAAGGACCTCGGGGTCATCAACATCGCGAACGCGCTGCCGCAGTCGCTCGCTCCGGCCGTCGCACTGTTCTTCCTGAAGATCGGGTCGGGCGACGCCGCCGACAACTACACGCTCATGTGCTGGGCCGCCGGCGCGATCGCCATCATCGGTGCCCTTGTGGTGATCCCCATCAAGCGGGTTCGATAGCCGGATGCACACCTCCGGGGTCGACGTGGACCGCAGCCAGCTCGCCGGGTGGCGGAACGCGATCATCGTCGCGTTCGCCATCGGCGGGATCAGCCTGGCGGGTTGGGGTCCACGGCTCCCGGAGCTCCGCGTCGAACTCGGTGTCGACATCGGCACCATCGGCCTCATGCTCGGCGGTGTCACGATCGGCTCGATCGGGGGCCTGCTCAGCGCCGCCCCGCTGCTCCGGCGCCTGGGCGGCCGACGTGCCCTGACGGCGGTCGCCGTCCTGGTCCCCGCCGCACTGGCGCTCATCGGCGTCGCCGCCGCGCTGCACTCCGTGCCGCTCGCGAGCGTCGGGTTCGTCATCGCGGGTGCCGGGATCGGCGCGCTCGACGTCATGGCGAACGTCGAGGGCACGGCGATCGAGGCGCTCGCCGGTCGCACGCTGCTCCCGTTGATGCACGCCGCCTGGTCGGGAGGCGCGGCCCTCGGCGCCGGGATCGCCGCCCTCTGCGCGTGGCTGGGCATCACCCCCTCGGCCCAGTTGATCGGTGAGGCCGTCGTCATCCTGGTGGTCGGCGTGATCGCGATGCGCGCGATCCCGGACGGCACGCGCGCCGAGGAGCACGACACGACGCTCACCCCGCGGCAGCGCCTGCGGCAGTGGGCGCGTGGCTGGGCGGACGTCCGACTCCTGCTGATCGGCGTCGTGATGCTCGGCGTCGAACTCGGCGAGGGGTCGGCGAACAACTGGCTCGCCCTCGCGGCCACCGACGGACACGGCCAGACGGCGACGGTCGGCGCGCTCTTCTTCACCGTGTTCGCGGTGTCCGAGGCCGCGACGCGCGTCTTCGCCGGCCCCGTCGTCGATCGACTCGGACGGGTCCGGACGGTCCGCTGGACGACCGCGCTCGGCATCCTCGGCGCCGTCCTGTTCATCGTCGGCACGACCTGGTGGCTCACGCTCATCGGCGTGGTCCTCTGGGCGGTCGGCGTCTCGATGGGGTTCCCCCTCGGCATGTCGGCAGCGGCGCAGAGCGGCCCGAACCCGGCTGCCCGGGTCAGCGTCGTCGCGTCGATCGGGTACTTCGCGAACTTCGCCGGCCCGCCCGTCATCGGCGCGATCGCCGAGCAGGTCGGCGCGCTCAGCGCACTCTGGTTGATCGCCGTGCTCTTCGTGGCCGCCTTCGCCGCATCCGGATCGCTGCGTCCGGTCGCCGAGCCGACCCACGAGCGGGTCAGCGACCCTCGGTAGCGTGGAGCCCATGCTCGACGCGACGCCTGCCCCGTTCGACACCCCGGCCGGCCGGATCGTCGGGACGGTCGACGGCACCGTGGTGCGCGTGCTCGGGGTCCCGTACGCACGGGCCGACCGGTTCGCGCGGCCGGAGCCGATGCCGCCCTTCACGAGTGAACTGCACGCGTCGACCCCGTCGCCCGTGGCACCGCAGCCGCACGCCCAGTTCGTCGACCAGCTGCTCGACCCGGTCGAGGACATCACCATCGACGAGCACTGCCAGCGCCTGTCGATCACCCTGCCCGCCGACGTGGCACCCGACGAGCGCCTGCCCGTCATGGTCTGGATCCACGGCGGCTCGTACGTCATCGGCGGCGGCGACCTACCGATCTACGACGCCCGCGACCTCGTGACCGAGCAGCGCGTGGTCGTGGTCTCGGTGACCTTCCGGCTCGGAGTCCTCGGGTTCCTGGGCGACGGGGCGTCGATCCCGGCGAACCTGGGGCTGTTCGACCTGCTCGAGTCGCTCCGCTGGGTGCAGGCGAACATCGCCGCGTTCGGTGGCGACCCCGACCTCGTCACGGTGTTCGGGCAGTCCGCCGGCGGCGACGCAACAGCCCACCTGATGATCAGCGACGGCGCGGCCGGGCTGTTCCGCCGAGCGATCATCCAGAGCGCACCGCTCGGGTTGTCCCGCGGTCGGTCCCGGATGAACCGCGCGATGATCCGGGCCGTCGGTGCCGTGCACGCCGACACTCCGCTCGACGACCTGCTCGAACGGCAGGCCCTCGGGACCCGTGCAGCCGCGCCGTACGGACTCGCGGGCGGGATGCCGTTCGGCACCCAGTACGGGTTCGCCCCGTTGCCCCCAGAACGCGACCTCGACGCGGCCTGGAGCCGGGTCGCTCCCGACGTCGACGTCCTGATCGGTTCCGCGACGGACGAGACCGGCATGTACGTGCCGTTGGTCCGCGGTCTGTCGCGGGTCGCCCGGTCGCGGATCCTGCGCCCGGCGCTCCGCTGGTGGGTGGTCCGTCCGCTCTCCGACGTCATCTACGGCCGCGACGTCCGACGCTTCACGGCGCGGCACCGTCGAGCCGGTGGGCGGGCGACGTCCTACCGGCTCCTCCGTGGCGTGACCACCGTGCCGACCGGCGCCGTCCACATGAGCGACCTGCCGCTGCTGCTCGGCGGCCGCGAGGCCTGGGCAGGCACCCGCTTCGTCCCCGAGCGCGACTGGCCCGAGGTCGAGCGGCGCGGCCGGGCCTTCCGTGCGATCTGGGCCGAGTTCGCCCGGACCGGTGCCGTCACCGCCCCGGACGACGAGACGCTGACCTTCGATCGGCACTGACCGTCTCCGCGCCCCCTGAACTGGCGGTCGCGTGGTCTCCCCCGGGACCGGACAATCGTCAGCATGCCCACGCCCGACGCCGATCTCCGTGCACGCATCGTGTCCGGTGCGATCGAGGCGTACCGCGCGACGGACTTCCATCGGGTCGGACCGGACGAGGTCGCCGAGCACGCCGGGGTGCCGGTCGCCGAGGTCGGCCGAGCGTTCCCGATGTGGGAACTCCTCGTCGTCGCCGTCATCGACCGGTGGAACAACGGCAGCCGACTCGCGCTGTGGCCCGTCGCCGAACGAGACGGTGCCGTCGCGTACCTGCGCGCCCGGCTCGAGGCCGGCATCACGGACCCGGCCCTCGTCCGGCTCCGGATCGCCGTGCTCAGCGCCGCGTCGAACCCCGGCCACCCCGCAGCCGGGTGGTTCCGCACCCAGTACACCCGGGCGTTCGAGGACCTCACCCTCGCCCTGGTCCGTGAACCGCGCGGCGCCTCGCCCCGGCACGCAGCCGAGCAGCTCATGGCACTGTTCGAGGGGCTGCAGCTGCAGGCGATGGTCCGCGACGACGCCGAGCCGCTGAGCGGCTTCGACCGCGCCGTCGCGCGGATGCGAGTCGGTTGGGCGGCAGCGCGCGTCGACGCCTGAGGACTCCGAGCGGGAGCACGGACAGGAGGCACGGCGCGGCTTGCGTGCGTCGGCTCGCCCACCTGGCATGGTCGGCCCATGGAGTACACCGACTACGACACCCGGCTCGCCGCGTACGGCGTGATCACGGACGGTGACCGGGTGCTCCTGGCGAAGCTGCGCTTCCCCGAAGCCGGCACGTGGACGTTGCCGGGCGGCGGCGTCGAGTTCGACGAGACCGTCGAGCAGGCCGTCGTGCGCGAGGTCCGCGAGGAGACCGGGTACGAGTCCGAGGTCGGCGCCCTGCTCGGCGTCCGGCACCACGTCGTCCCCGCCGAGCGCCGGATCCACGCCAACGGGCGCCCGATGAAGGCCGTGCAGGTCGTGTTCCGCGCGACGGTCGTCGGGGGCGCACTGCGCGACGAGGTCGACGGGTCGACGGACGAGTCGCGCTGGCTGCCCATCGCCGAACTCCCGCACCACCGGCACGGGCTGCTCGTGCCCGTCGCACTGGCGTGGGCGGGCGCGCTCACCCGCTGACGCGACTCGCTACTCGGCGAGGACGCTCAGGACGTTGCCCGACGGGTCGGTGAACCAGGCGATGAGCGGGCCGCCCTTGCGGTTCACGCCCTTCTCGTCGGTCATCCCCTCGTACTGCAGGAACGCGACGCCCTTCTCGGTGAGCTCGTCCACCGCGGCGTCGACGTCCGGCACCGGGAAGTTCAGCACCGTGAAGGCAGCCGGTTCGTGCGCAGGGCCCTTCGGGTAGACGAGGACACCGTGGCCGTCGCCGAGCTGCAGGAAGAGCATGCCGTGGTCCTCGGTGACCTCGACCCCCAGGACGTCCTGGTAGAACGCCTTCGCCTCCGGGACGTCCCGCACCGAGAACCCGCTGAACGCCTTCGTCGCATCGACCATGCCGCCAGTGAACCACCCCGACCCGGTGTCGGCGCGCTCTGCCAGGATGGGGCCGTGAGCCACCCGGACAGCAGCGTCGACGACGCCGTCGAGCGTGCGGTCGAGCTGGCCTCGGCGGGGCCACGGGCAGTGCTCGGCATCGCGGGTGCTCCCGGTGCCGGCAAGTCGACCCTGGCCCGCCGCGTGGTCGCCGCCGTCGACGAGCGACTCGGGGCCGGCACGGCGGTGCAGGTGCCGATGGACGGCTTCCACCTGTCGAACGCCGCGCTCGACGCCCTCGGCCGGCACGACCGCAAGGGCGCAGTCGACACCTTCGACGCCGACGGCTACGTCGCCCTGGTCCGACGACTCGTCGCTGCCGACACCACCGTGTGGGCGCCGGACTTCGACCGCCGCATCGACGAGCCCGTCGCCGGCAGCATCGCCGTCCCGCCGACCGCCCGGCTCGTGGTGTCCGAGGGGAACTACCTGCTCGACGACGCCGAACCGTGGGCAGCGCTCGGCGACCTGTTCACCGAGACCTGGTTCTGCGCCGTCGACGACGGGGTGCGGGTCGACCGCCTGGTCGGTCGGCACATGCGTCACGGACGCGACCACGACGCGGCGCGCGCGTGGGCGGTGGAGGTCGACGGCGTGAACGCGGCGAGGGTCGCGCCCACGGTGATCCGTGCCTCCAGGACGGTTCGGACGTGACCATCAGAACGACGTGACACCGAACGAAGGAGCGACCATGACCATCGCCATCACCGGAGCGACCGGCAACATCGGGGGCACCGTCGCGCGCGCGCTCGCCGCGGACGGCGTTCCGTTCCGGATGATCGTGCGCGACGCAGCGCGCGCCCCGGAGTTGCAGGGCGCCGAGGTCGCGGTCGCGACGTTCGCCGACGCCGACGCCAGCCGCGCGGCGCTCGAGGGGGTCGACGTGCTCCTGATGGTGTCGGCGGCCGAGGCCGAGGACCGGCTCGACCAGCACCGCACCTTCGTCGCAGCAGCTGCCGAAGCCGGCGTGCGACACGTCGTCTACACGTCGTTCCTCGGCGCGGCCGAGGACGCGACCTTCACCCTCGGGCGCGACCACTGGGCGACCGAGCAGGCGATCCGCGCGACCGACACGGCGTACACGTTCCTGCGGGACAGCTTCTACCTGGACTTCGTCGAGGACCTGGTCGGCGAGGACGGCGTGATCCGCGGGCCGGCAGGCGACGGCGCCATGGCGGCGGTCGCACGTGCGGACGTCGCACGGGTCGCGACGGCCGTGTTGCGGGACCCGGGTGCGCACGTGGACAGCACCTACGAGCTGACCGGGCCCGCGGCGATCACACTCGCCGAAGCCGCTGCGGTGGTGTCCGAGGTGCGCGGCCGCACGGTGACCTACCACCCGGAGACGTTGGACGAGGCGTACGCGTCTCGGGCGCAGTGGAACCCCGCGCCGTGGCAGGCCGATGCGTGGGTGAGCACCTACACGGCGATCGCCGAGGGGGCGCTTGCGCACGTGTCCGGCGACGTCGAACGCATCACGGGCCAGCGTCCGATGTCCCTGCGCGAGGTGCTCGCCGCGCGGTAGCGCAGCGCAGCGCGAGGAAGCGCAGCGCGGCCCCCGCCGCTCAGGACACGCGGCGCGCGGCGATCGTGCCGACGACCCCGAGCGTCAGGACCGACACGAGCACGACGAGCAGCGGTGCCGTCCAGTCGCCGGTCGCACCGTGCAGCGCCCCGGCGACGAGCGGTCCGGCCGAACCGATCAGGTACCCGCCGCCCTGCACGAACGCGGACATCCGACGGGCATCGGCGTCGCTCGACACGATCCGCACGATCACGATGAAGATCACGGTGATGCCGCCGCCCTGGGCCGCGCCGCCGAGCACCGACCACAGCAGCCAGAGCTGCGGGGCGAACAGCAGCCCGAGCGGCATCGCCAACCACAGCGTCCCGACGAGCGCGATGATCGCCGCCGGCCGCCACTTCGCCGCGAGCAGCGGGACCCCGAGCGCACCGACCACGGCCAGGATCTGGAACACCGACGAGCTCGCCCCGGACGACGCCTTCGAGAAGCCGATCTCGTCGTGCAGCAGGGTCGGGATCCAGGCGGTCAGGGCGTAGTACGAGAACGCCTGGCCGCCGAAGGCCAGCGTGAGCCCCCACGTGATGAGTCGTCGAGCGGGGCGGACCGGCTCGGCGGCGGTGGCAGCGGCGGCCGCCGCGGCCCGGTCGGCGCGGATCGTCCGGATCGCCCCGGTGTCGAGCACCTGGTCGATCGGCCCGGTGATCGGCAGGGGTTCGTCGTCGTCCGAGCGCACCGGGCGGCGCCACGCGGCCCGGGCACCCACCGCGTACGTCCAGGCGAACCCGGCGATGACCGCGAAGACCGCCCACACGGCGATGGCGATGGGCCAGCCCCACAGCGCCGCCAGGGGAGCGGTCGCGAGCGACGTGATCATCGACCCGACGTTGAGCGCCGACGTGTAGACGCCGGTGACCAGGCCGACGCGTTCCGGCGAGGTGTCCCGCCGGATGACGACGGGGATCACCACGTTGCCGATCGTGATGCCGATGCCGATCACCGCGGTGCCGATGAGCAGTGCGGCCGACGACGGCATCGAACGGACCACGGTGCCGGCGAGCACGATGACGAGCGACAGGGACACCGCACGCTCGGGGTCGGCCTTCGCGATGACCCAGCTGGCGAACGGCGTCGCCAGGGCGAAGCAGAGCACGGGGATCGTCGTCAGCAGCCCGGCGATCGTGGACGTCAGGCCGAGGTCGAGCCGGACGTCGCCGATGACCGGGGCCGTCGCGACGATCGGCCCGCGGAAGTTCAGTGCGATGAGGACGATGGCGGCGGGCAGCACCCACGCGGCGGCACGCAGCCCCTGCCGCGTCGCGCCGATCCGGCCGCGACCGCTCGTCGCGTCGGTCCCGCTCGTCGCGTCGGTCCCGCCCGTCACGGCAGCAGGATCGGGAGCAGGTCGAGCGGGGTGGCGGCCGTGGCGATGGTGCCCTCAGCCTCGGCGGGGGAGCCGTACCCCCACTCGGCGAAGACCACCGGGACACCGTGCACCGTGGCGCCCTCGATGTCGTGCACCCGGTCGCCGATGAGCACCGGACGGCTGATGTCGAACCCGCGGGCGTCGAGGCGGCGCAGGGCTTCTTCGACGACGTCGGCCTTGCTCGACCGGACCTCGTCGTCGCTGGCGCCCGTGATGATGTCGATGTCGCCGGTGAGCCCGTAGTGCTCGAGGATGTACGTCGCCGGCGTCTCGGGCTTGCTCGTCGCGGTCGAGATCGGCAGCCCGGCGTCGTGCAGGGTGCGGAGCACGACGTCGATGCCGGGGAACATCGTCGAGTCGAGGGCGCCGTGCGAGAAGTAGTGCTCGCGGTACACAGCGAGGGTGTGCTCCGCCTGCGCCTCGTCCATGCCCATCGCGACCCGGAACGTGTCCATGATCGGCGGGCCGACGAACGACATCAGGGTGTCGTGGTCGGGCACCGGGACGCCGACGGTGCGGAAGGTGTGCGTCAGGCTCTCGAGGATGCCCGGCGCGGAGTCGCTGATGGTGCCGTCGAGGTCGAACAGGATGGCGGAGAACGGGCTGGTCATGTCCTGCCCACCCTACCTGCGGCGGTCGACGGGACCACCCGGGTGCCGTGGGCGACGGGTCGGACGTGCGCCGGGCCTCCCGGTCGGGCGGCGGGCAACGCATCAACGCGCTGCGCCGCGACCGCGCTCAGAACAGGCGGGTGTGCCCGCCCTCGATGCCGCGCATCGCGTCGTAGTCGAGCACGAGAACGCGGATGCCGCGGTCCTCGGCGAGGGTGCGCGCCTGCGGCGCCACCGTCTGCGCCGCGAGCACGCCCTGCACCGGCCGCAGGTGCGGATCGCGGTTCATGAGCTCGAGGTAGCGCGTGAGCTGCTCGACCGCGTCGATGTTGGCGTTGCGCTTCATCTCGACCGCGACGCTCGCGCCGGCGTCGTCGCGCGCCAGGATGTCGACCGGCCCGATGGCGGTCATGTACTCGCGGCGGACCAGCGTGTGGCCGTCGCCGAGCAGTTCGATCTGCTCCGCGAGGAGCTGCTGCAGGTGCGCCTCGACCCCGTCCTTCACCAGGCCCGGGTCGACGCCGAGGTCGTGGGTCTGGTCCGCGATGACCTCGTGGATGGACACGATGAGGCGGTCCTGGGTCTTCTTCTGCGTCACCGTCCAGACCTCGGTGATGCCACCGACGGCCTGCTCCTCGTCGGGCTCGCTCATCTCGATCGAGCACGGCGGGCTCATCCAGTTCAGCGGCTTGTAGCTGCCACCGTCGGAGTGCACGAGCAGCGAGCCGTCCGCCTTGAGCATGAGCAGACGGGTCGCGAGCGGCAGGTGGGCGGAGAGCCGTCCGGCGTAGTCGACGGAGCAGCGGGCGATGACGAGACGCACCCGGGAAGCCTAACGGGCGTCGCGTCCCGACCCGGACGGCGCGCTCGTCGCGTCGGCAGCGCTGGTTGCGTTGGCAGCGCTCGTCGCGTTGTCAGCGTTGTCGGCGTGGTCAGCGCTGTCGGCCGGGAGGCGCGGCTCGCCCCCGCCGTGTCCGTCGCCGCCCCCGCGGGTCGGCCTGGCGGCGGCGCCGGTCTCACGGGCGGCACCCGACGCGAGTCCCGCCGCGATGATGAACACGAAGACGACCAGGAGCGCACCGAGCAGTCCGACGTGCTCGCCGAGGAACCCGATGAGGGGCGGCCCGGCCAGGAACGCCACGTACCCGATGGTCGCGACGGCACTGACCTTCGCGGCGGCGGTGCGGGGGTCGTCGGCGGCGGCCGACATGCCCATCGGGAAGCCGAGGCTGGCACCGAGGCCCCAGAGCACGACGCCGACGATCGCGAGCGGCACGTTGTCGATGAAGATGAGCATGCCGAGGCCGACCACCGCGACGGCGGCGCTGATGCGCAGGATCGGGACGCGCCCGAACTTGTCGATGAGGGGGCTGCCGGCGACGCGGCCGACGGTCATCGCGGCGAGGAACACCGTGAGCACCCCGGCGCCGGCAGCGTTGTCGAGCCCGTGGCCGTCGATCATCGCGAGCGGCAGCCAGTCGTTCGCGGAGCCCTCGGCCAGGGCCATGCCGAGCACGATCACGCCGATCAAGATCGTGGACGGCTGTGCCCAGACCTGCATGCGGGTGAGCGGCGTCGCGACCGGGCTGGTGTCGGTGGAGACCTGCTCGGCGAAGCGGTGCTCGTCCTGGAACTTCGTGACGGCGACGAGCATCACGGCGCTCGTGATGACGACCAGCACGATGAAGTGCACGGAGACCGGGATCTCGAGCCGCTCGGCGAGGGCACCGAGCCCGGCGCCGGCCAGCGTGCCGAGGCTGAATGCTGCGTGGAACAGCGGCATGATCGTGCGCCCGCCGGCCTTCTCGGCTGCGGCACCGGACACGTTCATCGACACGTCGCACAGGCCGTTGCCGAACCCGAAGGCGATCAGGGCGATCCAGATGGCGGCGAAGCCCCACCCGAGTGTGACGGCGATGCCGGCGAAGACCATGCCGAGCGCCAGGCAGGCGGCGGCGATCTGGATCCCGCGCCGTGCGCCGAGCTTGGCGACGATGTGGCCGGCGAAGGTCAGGCCACCGATGGAACCGACGGCCATGCCCAGGACGAGCAGACCCATCTCGAACGTGCTCGCGCCCAATGAGTCGCGGACGCTCGGGATCCGGCCGAGCCACGTCGCGATGTCGAGCCCGGACAGGGTGAACACCACGAACACCGCGATGATCCAGGCCCTGGTGGTCGGAACGGTGCGGGTGGACGGCGTCGTCATGGTGGTCCCATCGTGCTTCGTTGCTGGTGGTCGTCGTGCGGGTCGCGGTGCGTGTTCTGTTCGGTGTCGGCCGCTATCGAATCGATTCGACCGCTTGTTCCCGCTACGATAACCGGCGATGGACGAACCGGCAACAGCACTCGGCGCGTCGCCTTCCCGCGGCGGAGTCACCCGTCGGTCGCGCCCGACGCTGGCCGCGGTCGCCCGTGCCGCCGGTGTCGCGCCGTCGACGGCGTCGCTCGCGTTCAGCGGCAGCGGCCCGGTGTCCGAGGACGCCAAGGCACGCGTGCTCGCCGCCGCCGCCGAGCTCGGCTACGGCGGCCCCGACCCCCGTGCGCGTTCGCTCCGCCGAGGCCGTTCCGGCGTCATCGGTGTCGTGATGGACGAACGCTTGAGCGACGCCTTCCGCGATCCGGTGAACGTCCTGACGCTCGACGGCATCGCCGAGGTGGCCGGGGCTGCGGGGGCTTCGCTCTTGCTGGTCCGGAGTCCGCTCGACGACGAACAGGGTGCCGGCCCGCTGGTGGATGCCCCGATGGACGCCGTCGTGCTCGTGGGGTGCAACGTCCGGATCGACCCGGCCGTGGCGGTGCTGCGGCGTCGACAGATCCCCGTCGTCGCGATCGAGGCGGACGAGATCGAGGGTGCCGTGCCCGTCCAGCTCGACAACCGGGATGCCTCGCGCCGTGCTGCTGTGTACCTGCAGGACCTCGGGCATGCCGACGTCACGGTGGTGACGCTGCCGCTCGACGCTGCTCGTCGGCGGGGGCCGATCGACGACGACCGGTTCGCCTCGGGCATCGCGTTCACCACGCTCGAACGGCTCCGCGGTGTGCGCGAGGTCTACCCCTCCGCCGTGGCGGTCGAGACTGCTGGCAGCTCGGTGGAAGAAGGACGTCTGGCCGGTGTCGAGCTGTTCGCCGCGGACGGGCCACGGCCGACCGCGGTCATCGCGCAGAGTGACCTGATCGCCGTCGGGGTGATCTCGGCTGCCCTCGACGCCGGGCTGCGGGTGCCCGAGGACGTCAGCGTCGTCGGGTTCGACGGCATCACGGTGGACGACAGCCTGTTGCACCGGACCCCGATCCGGCACCTGACCACCCTGGTGCAGCCCTTCGTGCAGAAGGGCCAAGCTGCCGCTCGTGCTGCGCTGGCCATGCTCGAGGGGGCGGAGCCGCAGTCGGCGTCGTTCATCTCGGAGTTGCGGGTGGGGGACACGACGGGGCCGCCGCCGCCTCCAAGTGCCGACTAACGCAAGCACCGCACCTGCCACGTGCGGCATGGGCTCCGGCCCCTCGCGCGCTTCCGCGGCTAAAGCGCCGTGGCGGACCCGAAAACGACACCCCTTCGAGCGCGGGCACCGCGCTGATGAGGCGTATCCAAGAACATCGGTACCAGCACCCGCGTCGCACGGGCACGGAGAGGGGGTAGCGACGCCTGTTCCCTGTCGATGAGTCTCAGATGAAGCATCCGACGGCCGTTATCTGCCCTCTACGTGCTCCGCCTTCGTCTTGTCAGCGTAGGTGGCCAGCCAACGTGTGATTCCTAGCAGCCCCCAACTCGTCGCGCGGAGCCGGGCTTCAATCTCCTCGAAGGTCATCTCCAACTGCCTACTTGAGATGTCTGCGATTTCATCGGCCTTCTCGTTGAGGGACCGAGCGGCGCCGACAGCGTCCGTTTCCGCTCGGACACTCCGATAATTCAGGCAAATGGAAATGATGACTGTGCCGATGACGATCAAGCCTAGGACGCCGTTCGCGAGCTTTGCGGCAATCGCCAGCGCCCCGACAGGAGCGAGGGCGCTGATCTCGCCGAAGTAGGTGCCCGCAGCGGTGTAGTAAGCGAACGTCCACCAGTTCGGCGGCGCGGTAGCCGAAAACCCAGACGGGGACGCAATGTAGACCCCGAAGTTGATGAAGGTGAAGGCCAGCATGACCTGAGCCGTCAATCCCACTACCGCAATTATACTCAAAATTACGACGGAAGGCCCGCGGCGATACTGGTCCAGGCAAGCGGCCCAGAACTGAAGTGCACGGGTTGCCAGCACGGCGTAGCCTGCGCCGTCACGGAATTTCTTTGCGTCGTCAACGCTCCATGACTTGATCGTCACACGGTTCGGCAGAGCAAACGTCGAAATTCGCTCGATGAGCTTGCTCTTGAAAATGCCGTCGATGAGTTTCTTCTGGGAACGAATGAATGCAGTGGAGCGCAGCAAGTCGATTGCCGTGATGGTGAGCCACCAGAGCAAAGCGACAGCCATGGCGCCAACGCCAACGGCTGCCCATGGCATCTCGGATGACGAGATCATTGCACCCGAAACACAAGCGATGGCGAGAGCGATTGTGAAAGGACGGGCCCTTGATGAGATGCTTACTACGATGCCCGCGATGCCGACAATGAAGAGAGGACTCCGCCTTTTTACTAGAAACTTCGGGATTTTCCACAGAAGAATCACGAGCGGGAATCCGGCCACGTACGCGGTGCTGAGACCCAGCCTCCTCCAGTTGAACAACAGCATGAGCAGCGCGATCAAGACAAGTACGAGCAGCCAACGGAAGTCGAGGACCCCAATGGCCTGCGGGGCGACCACGGCGAGGAGCACTCGGTCAAGGTCGCCGATGAAGAGCTTCACTCCAACGAAGAGCCAGACGACGGTACCGGCTAGGTCGAGCGCGCGACGCCAACGCGTTCGCCGCTGTCGACGTCGTGCCTCTCCCCGCCGCCGCTTGGGGTCCGGGACCGCCTTCTTGGGCGCGGCCTCGGGCTCATCGCTCATCAGCCTGTCAATCAAGTCCCAGATCTCGCTCGCGGGAGCAGGGGGTGGAGTGGGGCCAGCAGGGTGGGAGTTCGTGGAACGGGCGTACACCTTCTCGTTCCGAGGTGGCTCTTGCTTCGTCACGCCGGGTTCTCCTTGCCTCGCTCGCCCATACTCGCTACGATGAATCATGCATGGGGTGATGGCGTGATGTCAAGTGGGATGTTGGGTTCCTGTACTGTGTCGCGTAGTCAAGCCAGGTGGAGGGGTGGTCGTGCGGGTTGTTTTCGAGGACGACGACCTTCGTCGGCTGGCGGAGGATCCGGACTTCCAGCCCAAACGATGGAGCCGTGACGTTGTTCGTGCGTATCGCAAGAAGGTGCAGCTGCTCGATGCGGCGCGGGACGAGCGTGACCTGCGGCGCATGAAGTCGCTGCGCCTCGAAAAACTCGAGGGGGATCGGGCTGGTACCTCATCGATTCGACTCAACGGCCAATACCGGCTGGTACTCAATTTCGCAACTGACGGGGATGGTCGTACGGCGATCTTGCTCGAACTGGTTGACTATCACTGAAGGGAGATTTGAGAGATGGCCGCTACCGCTCGAGTAGAGGCGTTCCCGGCGGGCGAATACCTCGCCGACGAACTTCAGGAGCGCGGTTGGACCCAGGCTGAATTTGCGGAGATCCTAGGGCGTCCCGCACAGTTCGTCTCGGAGATTATCTCGGGGAAGAAGGAGATCACACGGGAGTCTGCCGCGCAAATCGGTGCTGCCCTTAATACTTCTGCCGAAATGTGGCTTAATCTGCAGGATGCTTACTACCTTTGGCGTCAAGGCCAAGATGAGGTGACTCGGGAGAAGCTTGATGATGTGCGAGTGCGGGCTCGCTTGAAGGAGCTTGCGCCGCTGTCTGTTCTTGTCCGTCGTGGTTTCATAAATGCGGACAATATTCACGATCAGGCAGATGAACTTCGGAATCTGTACGGTATGGAAAGCCTCGATGATCAGCCGATACAGCAAATTGCTGCTCGCCGCTCCAACCCCTCAGAGGAACTTAGTGCTAATCAGCTTGCCTGGACTGCCTGTGCTCGGTTCTTGGCTGCTGAGCAAATGGTGGCCAAGTATTCGCAGGAGGCGCTCGAGTCCCTAGGCCTGCGACTGTCGCAAGAGCTTCGTCAGGTAGATGCGTTTAGTGGCCTCCCTGAGCTTTTTGCGCACTGCGGCGTGGCTCTTGTTTACGTCGAAGCTTTCCCTGGTAGTAAAATCGACGGGTGCTCCTTCTCGTTGGAGTCTGGTCAGCCGGCGATTGCATTATCTGGTCGTGGGAAGCGGCTAGACAAGGTGTTGTTCACACTCCTGCACGAGGTGGCTCATATTGTACTCGGCCACCTCGATGCGGGTGGTCTGATCCTCGACGATCCTAGCGACAAAAAGTACACGCTAGGGGTCGAAGAAGAAGCTGACCGACTTGCGTCGGAGTGGATCCTGCCCAAAGAATTGCCTGAGCCTCCACTGCGTATTCGATCTGGCTGGGTCGAGCAAATTGCGGAGAATCAAGGCGTGCATCCAATTGTGGTGGTTGGGCGCCTTCAGAAAATGGGGGCTCTCGATTGGCGCACTGCTTTGGTTCGAGGTGCGCCAAACGTCGACAGAGAACTCAGCGGATGGACGTCATCTCGTTTGACGGCCACAGAGCTAGAGGGCGCCCCGGTCAATCTGAAATAGAGCTGGGTATCGGCGTCATGCGCGTGTGTCGACTGCGGCACATCGAGCGTTGCGGTCAGCTGTGCGGCAGGGTCGCATCGACGATGGCACTCGGCCAGGGGTACGAGTGGCTCGACATAGGGTGATCGGCTGGCATCCGAGTCGTGGCGGAAGATCCAACGGACTCGGCGTTGAGTTCGGCGGGCTATCCGCGGCTCACAGATTGAAGGGACCCGACGCTCACTAGCACCAGGGCGCCATAATCAATCCATGGCCCTCAACCGGGCTCGATAAGGCTTGTCGTCAAGTCAGCTCATGAAGAGTGTGACCCGCTGCCGCGGTGCTTTGTACTGGTAGTTCAGGCGGCGCGAGAGACCCCTAGGAAGCCACTCCAAGTGGATGGGTCCATCGGCGTCGCCAAGAGTGTCCTAAAGTCCTGCTGTTATGCGTTCCAGTTGACGCACGACCGGCTGTTCGCGAACGATTTTCAGTGCGCCGAGCAGAGCACTTACCGCTACACCGGCAAGATTGGCTTTCAGGGATTAGGGCATTCCTGACCTCGACGCGATCTTACCGTTCGCGAGACGGTTTGGCATGACTCCGCCTTAGTCGGGGCGCAGGACCGTAGCCAGTCACCCGGTCCGGCGGTTGGCTGCCGGTCCACGGCGAATAGACGAGTTCGCGCCGGCTGCCCGCACTCCGAGCCCCACCACCGCGACCAGGTTCACCGCACTCCCCACCAAGAAGCCCGTCGTCCCACCCGCGACCCCCGCGACGGGCCCGAGCACCGCCATGAGCACTGCCCCGACGACGAAGCCCGCGACCGACGCCAGCGCCACCTGCCGCGACCGCCCCGACGCGAGCAACAGCGCCGCGGGCACGAGCCCGACGGTGAACACCCACACCGCGACCATCAGGTAGCGCAGGTCCGCCACGGCGGCAGCGCCCTCGGCGGGGTAGACGATCGGCAGGAACCACCCGGCGAGCAGCGCGACCAGCCCGAACACGACCGCGGACGCAGCAGCGAACCCGACGACGAGCACGAGCGCTCCACGCGAGCGCAACGACCCACCATCCGTCCGGTGCGCGAACGCCGGCACGAGCACCTGGCCCAACGCCTGCCCGAGCATCGACGCCGGCGTCGCCAGGGTGAACGCCGCCGCGTAGACCCCGGCGTCGTGCGCCGACGACGTCACCTGCGCCGAGATCATCGTCAACTGCAGCAACCCGTTCGACGTCACCACCGCCAGCACGTTCCACGCCGCGAACCCGAGCACCCCGGCGGCGGGTTCGCGAGCAGCAGACCCGAAACCGTTCCCCCGCGGCCAGCACGCGATCGCGAACACCGTGTAGCCGATGGCGAGCGGCAGCAGCACGAACGGCTCGAGGCGGGTGACGCACGCCACCACGAGCAACCCGAGCGCCAGCACGCTCGTCACCGAGTCCCAGAGTGCAACCCGCGGCGCCCGGCCGTAGCCGAGCTGCGCGCCGCGGGCGTAGCAGTACAACCCGTAGCCGACGACGACCCCGACACCACCGAGCACCATGCCGGGGCCGTTGCCCCAGGCGACCGCGACCGGCACGGTGACCGCTGCGAGCACCACGGTCGACACCAGCATCGACAGCCCGAGCAGCCGGTTCACCGCGGCGTCCGACCGCCGACCCCGCAACGCGATCGCCAGGTACCGAGAGGCGGTATTGCCCGCGGCGTTCGGCCAGAGCAGCGCGACGAACACCGACAGTGACAGCAGCGCCGTGGTCTGCCCGAGGGTCTCGGTGCCGAACACCCGCCCGACGACGACGGTCACGAGCAGCTTCGCGACGCCCTGCACCCCGATCCCGACCGTGGCGAGCACAGCCGACGATGCCACCGAAGACGACGACGCGACAGGCGAAGCCCCAGCACCAGCACCAGGACCAGAAGAGCCGCTCACCGCGCCAACGCCTGTTCCACCCATCCACGCCGATGCGCCCGCACCCCGAGCGTCACCGCCCGCACCCCGATGTACCCGAGGGCGAACGCTGCCCACAAGCCGGCGAGCGTCCCACCGACCCACCACAGCAGCGGCAGGTACACGACCAGGTTCACGCCGCCCGCGATCGCCAGGTACCGCGCGTCCCCGGCCCCGATCAGCACTCCGTCGAGCACGAAGACGTACCCGGCCACGGGCATCCCGACGGCGATGAGCACCAACACGAGCGGCAGCGCGTCCCGCACAGCAGACGAGTCGGAGAACACCGGCCCGAGCACACCACTGACAGCCAGGGTCACCACGCCGAGCAGCGCACCGCCGACGATCCCGAGCAGCACGAGCCGCCGCGTCACCAGCCGTACCCGCGCAGGATCCCGCGCCCCGAGGCCGTGCCCGACGAGCGCCTGCCCAGCGATCGCCAGGGCGTCGAGCGCGAACGCCAGCGTCGAGAACACCGTCAGCCCGACCTGCGTCGTCGCGAGTCCCGCGGTCCCGAGCCCGGCAGCGGCCCCGACGGTCGCGAGCATCGCGATCCGCAGCGACGCGGTCCGTAGGAACAGCCATGCCCCCGACCGCAACGCCCGGACGACGCCCGAGGCGCCGGGCCGCAGCGGTGCTCCCGACGACCGCGCGGCCCGCACCGCGATCCGGACGTAGACGATGGCCATCGCCCACTGCACGATGACGGTGCCGGCGGCGGACCCCTCGACGCCCCAGCCCGCGCCGTAGATCAGGACGGCGTTCAACAGCCCGTTCGCGACGAACCCGACGGTCGCGACGACGAGCGGGGTCTTCGTGTCCTGCAGCCCGCGCAGCAGCCCGGTCGAGGCAGTGACGACCAGGATCCCGGGCAGCCCGATGAGCGACACCGTCAGGTACGCGGTCGCGGCCGCCGACACCTCGGCCGAGGCGCCGAACAGGTCGACGAGCGGACCGGCGAGCGGCCACCCGACCAGCGCGAGCACCACCCCCAGCGCAAGCGCGAGCCACATCCCGTCGATGCCGGCGTGGACGGCGCCGCGACGGTCCCCACCGCCGAGCGCACGGGCCACCGCCGGCGTCGTCGAGTACGCCAGGAACACCAGCAGCCCGGTCACGGTCGACAGCACGGCACTCGCGAGTCCGACGGCCGCCAGGGGCGTCGCGCCGAGGTGCCCGACGAGCGCGGTGTCGGTGAGCAGGAACAGCGGCTCGACCACGAGCGCTCCGAGCGCCGGCACCGCCAGCCGCACGATGTCACGGTCGACCGCGCGCCGTTCGGCAGTGACTGCGGCTGTCGTCGTTCGGGGCACCGGGCCATTCTGGCGGGGATGGGGCACGGGCGTCGTTCGCACACCCGGTGATGGTCGCCATCGTCGACTTGGCCGGTCCTGCTGGATGGCTCGGTGTCCCGGCCCCTACGCTGCTCGGATGCGTTCTCTCGTCAAGCTCGATGACTGGTCTGCATCTGACGTTGACGCGGTCTTCGACCTGGCTGACGCATTCCGTGCGGGCCGGGGGCCCGTGACGGATGGCGCGGCGGTCATGTTCTTCCCGCCGACGAGTCTGCGCACCAGGGCCACGTTCGAGCGGGGCGCTTCGCTCATGGGGCTCGAACCGATCGTGTTCCCGGACACGACACTCGACAAGCCGGAGGCGCTGTCAGATGTCGCTCGCTACCTCGAGAACTGGGTCGACATCGTCGTGGTGCGCCACCACGACCTCGCCGTGGTCCAGGCCTTGGCTGCGGCTCACGCGTTGCCGGTCGTGAACGCGATGACGGACGACAACCATCCGTGCGAGGCGCTGTCCGACCTTCACGCCTTGCAGCAGCGGGGCGACATCACCGCGATGCGCTTCCTCTTCGTGGGCGCGGACGGCAACATCGCCCGGGCGTGGCAGGAAGCCGCTCGCGTCTTGCACCTCGACCTCATTCAGTGTTGCCCGGCCGAACTCGCAACCCCGGGGGCTGCGTGGACCGACGACCTCGAGGCAGCTGTTCGGTCTGCGGACGTGGTCCTCACTGACGGTCCCGGTGCGCACGCTGACGCGCTCGAGCAGTATCGGATCACGGCGGCCCTCCTCGACCTCGCGCCGCCGGGAGTCCGCTTCAACCCGTGTCCGCCGTTCCTGCGCGGCCGTGAGGTCAGTGTCGACGCTGTCGAACACGCCGCATTCGTCGGGCACGACTTCAAGGCCGGACTCCTCCCGGTACAGCAAGCCGTCATGGCGTTCTGCCTCGGCCTCGGCTGAGCAGGCGTCCTGATCACCGATCCGCTCCAGGTCGCGGCTCCTGCAGCTCACCGCCGAGGCCGCCGAGGCTGGCCGTGAGGACCTCTGTCAGGAGTCGGGCATGCGTGCCGTCCGGGTCGAGATCCGGATCGTAGACGGTGATCGATGCGCCGACGGCACGGGGAGCGAGCGCGCGGAGCAGCTCGATCAGCTCGTGTGGCGTGCAGCCGCCCGGGTCGGGACTGTCGACGGCGGGCATCACCGCTGCGTCGAGCACGTCGACGTCGACCTGCAACCAGTAGCCCGCCGCACCCGCCGTCGTCCGCAGGGCCTTGACGACTGTGGCAGTGCCACGGGCGCGCCACTCCGAGGTCGGGACGACTGCGCCGAGCACAGAGCGGACCTCCGCGAGCTCGGCGTCGTCGTCGCGACAGCCGACGTGAGCAGTTCGTGCAGCATCGAAGTACGGGCCGGCACCGTCGATGTCGGCCAGCGCCGGCCAGTGGTGCCCGACGGCGGCGGCGAGGTCCTCCCCGGCCACGCTCGCGCACGCGTCGCTGTTGCCCGGGTTCCGGAAGTCGGTGTGGCCGTCGACGTGCACCAATCCGACGCCGTCCCGTCGTTTCATCGCGAGGCCAGCGCCGAGCAGCACGCTGCAGTCTCCGCCGATGACCAACGGTGCGGCTCCGGAGGCGAGCACCGTGTCGATGCGGTCGGCGAGCCGCCGCGCGTGGTCGATCACGGCGCGTTCGTTGCGAACGACACCGGGAGCACGGGTTGCGTCATCGTCGACGTAACGGCCGGGAACGACCACGCCGGCATCAGCAGCTCCCTGCTCCGCGAACCGGCGGTGGAGGCCGGCTTCGCGGAGCGCCTCGGGTGCTTTCGCCGTGCCGGGCACCGCGCCTGGCTCTGGTGGCCGCAGGCCGAGATTCGTCGGAGCAGAGACGAGCGCGATCACCCGACTGAGTGTGTCAGACCGTGCCCGCCTCGCTGTCGATCAGGTGAGGTGGTGTTCGTGGGCGTAGATCGCTGCGGCGATGCGGTTGCGGAGGCCGAGCTTGGTGAGGACTCCGGCGACGTGGGTCTTGACGGTGACCTCGCCGATGCCGAGCGCTGCGGCGATCTCGGCGTTCGACTGGCCCTTCGCGACGAGGAGGAGCACCTCGTTCTCCCGCTGGGTGAGGTTCGGGAGTGCGCGCCCGTCCGGTGCCTGCAGCGGCCCGGTGGGGAGTTGCGGTGCGAAGCGATCGAGCAGGAGCCGTGTGATGCGGGGCGCGGTCACGGCATGGCCGGCAGCGACGGCGCGGACGCCCGCGAGGAGCTCGGCGACCGGCGCGTCCTTCAACAGGAATCCGCTGGCACCGGCACGGAGCGCCCGGTAGGCGTACTCGTCGAGGTCGAAGGTGGTCAGGATCAGGATCTTCGCGTCGGGGTCGTCGGCGAGGAGTCGTCCGGTGGCTTCGAGACCGTCCATGCCGGGCATCCGGATGTCGAGGAGGATCACGTCCGGGCGAAGTGCGTTCGCCTGACGGATGGCGCTCCGACCGTCCGGGGCCTCGCCGACGACCGTGAAGTCCTCTGTGTCGTCGAGGATGAGCTGGAACCCCATCCGGATGAGGGCCTGGTCGTCGACGAGGAGCACGCGGATGGTCATGCTCGTGCTCCTCCGGGCCGGATGGCGAGGGGGATCGAAGCAGCGATCCGCCATCCACGGGTGCCATCGGGTCCCGCCTCGAGGATTCCGCCGAGCTGGGTGACGCGTTCTTCCATCCCGAGCAGTCCGGAGCCTCCGGCTCGGGTCTCGTGCGCGCCTCCGGTGCCGTCGTCTTCGATGCTGAGGACGAGCTCGTCTCGCGAGGCCGTGATGTTCACGGTGAACGTGGTCGCGCTCGCGTGCTTGAGGGTGTTCGTGATGGCCTCCTGGGTCACCCGGTACACGGCGACCCCGATCGCTGCCGGAACTCGGTCGACGGCGCCGTCGGTCTGCAGTGTGGCGCGCAGGCCGGCTGCGGTGACGAGGTCGAGCAGCGCGGGTACCCCGTCGATGCTCGGCGTGGGCAGCAGTCCATCGCTCGCTCGGATCGTCCCGACCGCGTGACGGGTGTCGGCAAGAGCCGTGCGGGCGGTGCGTTCGATCAACCCGACGGCCTCGTCCACGCGCTCCGGTTGCCGAGCCGCCCTGCCGGTACTGGCTGCCGCGAGGGTGACGATCACGGCGAGGCCGTGGGCGATGACGTCGTGCATGTCCCGCGCGATCCGGGTGCGCTCGTCGGCGACCGCGAGCAGAGTCTGCTGCTCACGTTCACGCTGTGCCCGAGCGCTCTGCTCCTGCAGGACCGCGACCACGCGGCGGTGGTTGCGGACCGACGCACCGCACGCGGTCGCCGCGAGGACGAACACGGTGAGGACGGTCAGCATCTCGGTGACGTGGAGCCCGTGCGGCCACGTGACGGACGCGGCCACCGCGCCCACCTCGGCGATCCCGACCGCGACCGCGGTGTCCCGCACCGGGCGGTGGGCGGCGACCGTCGCCAGCGCCACCAGCACGCTCACGTCCGCAGCGAGCTGCACCCCGATCGACCACTGCACGGCAGCGACGACGCTGATGCCGAAGAAGACGGCCACGGGCCATCGTCGACGCACGGTCAGCGGCGCGATCATCGTCAGCGACAGCGTGACGTACGCCACGAGCAGCGGGTCACCGGCCCGGGCGTGGAAGACCAGCTGCGGTGCCACCGCGACGGCGAGAGCACCGGCGATGACGGCATCCGCCACGATCGGGTGCGCCCGCCACCACTGCCGCACCGTGCTGTCGTGACCCAGGACCCTCACATCCCGCTGCCGTCGAAGAACGCGGCCAGGGCGGGTGCCGTGTCCGAGACGGTCGACAGGTTCGCCAGGAGCACGATCCCGAGGAACAGCAGCATCCCGGGGAGCAGGATCCCGCCGCCGGCGAGCACCCGGCGGAGATGCCGATCGGACTTCGGAGTGCGGGCACGCTGCACCCAGATCGCCACCGTCCCGGCGACGACCACGATGATCGCAGCGACCGCGGTCACGACGAGCGCTGCGTGGTAGCGGCGGAAGTCATCGATGAGTGCGGCCAACGGCGGGGTCATCGTCCCGGACGCGAGCTCACCGCGGACCTGCAGCACCGAGGTGCCGTCCATCGGCAGGAAGTTCAGCACCGATGACAGCGGCGCCACCGCACCCTGCACGTTCGCCATCACGACCAGCAGCACGACCGGGGCGATCGGAGCACCCAGGACGCCGACCAGGAACAGCCCGACGCGACGCCCCCGCGATCGCGCCCGTGCGAACGCGGTCCAGACACGTTGCCCGACCGGGACCAAGACGACCAGCAGGGCGACCGCGACGATCGCCTTCACGACGTGGAACACGGTCCAGTACGACACCGCGGCGGCCAACGGCGAACTCGACGTCCGCCCGGACCCCACCCACTGCGCGAACCCCGAGGCCACGGCTCCGGGAAGCGCCGCGACGGACAGGTGCGTCCCCGAGGCCCAACCGGCGATCGCTGCCGGCCACACGACCACTGCGATCGTGAGCGCTCCCGCCAACGTGAAGCACACCACCCCACGGCGATCCACAGTTGCCGGCGTGTTCGTCATCGTCATCATCACCCTCCACCACGTCGGGTGCATCCCGACGAGACCACGGTAGGGAGCGTGACCACACCACCGCGTCCTCCCCGGACACGAGATGTGGGGTCGGCGAACCTCCTCCTCGAGGAGGACCCGGCGGACGGAACCTGCGAGTTTCACGCCCTCGGCGCCGGCTCCGGGGATCAGTCGCGGACGACCTCGTTGATCGCGGCCCAGCCGAGCGTCGGTGGTGCCGAGACGACAGCACCCGGCGTGCCGATCATCTGTGCAGCCCAGTCGCTGGCGACGCTGTACGCGGCTTCGGCGATGGCCGATCCAGCGCTGACCCGGCTCGCCCCCGCCCGTGCGAGGTCACCGACCGACAGGGTCCCGTGCCCGAACGCGACGTTGAGGGGCAGCTCGATCGTGTCCACGAGCATCGAGATCGTGGCGGCCGACAGCGCTCCGAGCACGAAGACGCCACTGGCGCCGGCCCTGGCGTAGGCGTTCGCACGGGAGAGCGTCTCCTTCACCCAGACGTCGCTCCGGGGCACGCCCAGCAGGTGGGTGTCGACCGAGCGTTGACGAAGAGTGGGATGCCGGCGTCATCCGCAGCCTGGCGGGCTGCGCGAATGCGGTCCTCCTGTTCCGCCACCGGCCGGAGGGAGTCCTCGATGTCGGCGGTGAACGGGACGTCGACTGCCGCTGCGATCGGCCGCACGGCGTCCAGCGCGCCGTCCCGGGTCAGATCGTTGCCGTCGCGGTGGCCGCGTGACCGACGCCGGCGC
This sequence comes from Curtobacterium sp. RIT-PI-V, assembly GCF_025642935.1. Classification (NCBI taxonomy): domain Bacteria; kingdom Bacillati; phylum Actinomycetota; class Actinomycetes; order Micrococcales; family Microbacteriaceae; genus Curtobacterium; species Curtobacterium sp. RIT-PI-V. The sequence goes on along the minus strand of NZ_JANZKM010000001.1, from coordinate 18,422 downwards.
TCGTCGTCGGCTGCGCCGCTCCGCAGCTGTCTGTAACGCTGGAGCCATGACCGGACACTCCAGAGTGTGAAGGACGAACAGGACGACGGCCCGCTGTGGACGCGAGCGGTCCGTGATGACGGGGCTGCGTTCGCCGCGCTGTTCGACCGGCACCGACCGCGCATCTACCGACGGGCGTTGAGCCTGACGGAGCACTCGCACGACGCCGAGGACATCACAGCGGCGGCGTTCTACGAGCTCTGGCGCAAGCGCAAGAGCGTCACCCTCGTGGCGGGTTCCGTCGCTCCGTGGTTGCTGGTCACGACGGTCAACCTGACCCAGAACCATCGACGCGCAGCGGCGCGGTACCGGAGGCTCCTCGAAGCGCTCCCTCGGGACGATCCCCAGGCTCCAGCCACGGACGCCGAAGACCTCGAGGCCCGCGAACGCCTCAGGACGACGATCCGGGGGCTCGCGCCGCAGGACGCCGCGCTGCTGGTGCTCACCGGGGTCGAGGAGATGCCGGTCTGGCAGGCGGCGCAGGCGGTCGGTCTCAAACCACCCGCGGCACGCGTGCGGCTGCACCGGATGCGGCAGCGCCTGCAACGCGACCTGCACGATCTCCGTCCCAGTGTCCGCAACGCCCCGGAAGGCACCTACTGATGAGCATCGACATGAACCCCGACGCTGCCGCGGCGGTCCGCTCGGAGCTGGCCGCCATCGGGACACGACGGAGCGCTCTGCAGCGACAGCAACGACGTGCACGCATCGGCGTCTCGATCGTCTCCGTCGCAGCGATCACGGTGACGACGAGCGCCGCCGCCCTGGTCGTCGCCGGGCTCCCGGGGACCACGACGACGGCAGCAGTCGGGCGCACGACCACTGCGACGCGCACCGGTCCCGCATTGATCGACATCGGGCAGGCTCCCGACACAGCTGGGGCCGTGATCGTCGACGTCACGTGCCGCAACGACGTCGGCATGGTCCAGGTCCCCACCGTCGGAGGGGGCACATCCGGCCTGAGTTGTCGGGACGAGGGGACGATGCGCGTCGTCGACGGCCGGCTCCCGGAGCGAGGCACGACGACGTTCAGCATCGAAGCGTCAGCGGGGACGAGGTGGACGGCGACGCTGCAGTACGCCACCGCGGTTACGTCGGACTGGGCGGTCAACGACAAGGGCCAGACCTACGGGGTCCCGAACGCGTCGGGTCACCCGGATCTGGTCCCAGGGAGGGCGGACAACGGCCGCAAGGGCTGGGTTCTGTGGAGCGAGCCGGACGGCGGCGATGTGTACGAGTCCGACGGCACGACCGTCGTCGGGCAGTGGACGGCGCGGGTCGCCGATGAGGTCCCGCTCGATCAGCGGTACATCGACGAGCAGGAGTCCGTGCAGACCGCGACCCCGTCGCCCAGCGCGCCCCGCTGAACCGGGCGAGGAGTGTGTGCGGACCGGAGCGACCAACTGGGGGGCGTCCCGGTCCGCAACGCACCACGTGACGGACGGGAGGCCCGTGGCGGCGCCGCTACGGGCCTCCCGTCCGGTGGTCCCACGTGTTCAGGCGACGGGTTTCGTCCAGCCGCCGTCCTGCGTCAGTCGACGCGCGGTTCGGCGGGGACGCCGCCGGTGGCGGCGTGCGCTTCCTCTGAGGCAGCGGGCGTCGCTTCGTCGGTGCCGCGCGCCCGCCCGATCAGGTCCATCAGGTGGTAGACGACGATCGCGGCGATGGTGCCGAGGATGATGCCGCCGAAGCTCGCCTGGCCGAACGCGAACGTGAAGTCCGCGATGCCGATGATGAGCGCGATGCCGGCCGTCAGCTGGTTCTTCGGCTTCGAGAAGTCGACCCGGTTCTCGACCCAGATCCGGATGCCGATGACACCGATCAGGCCGTAGAGGGCGGTGGTCGCACCGCCGAGCACGCCGGCGGGGACGGAGGAGATGACCGCACCGATCTTCGGGGAGAGGCCGAGCAGGACGGCCGCGATCGCAGCGACCCAGTACGCGGCGGTGGAGAAGACGCGGGTGGCGGCCATCACGCCGATGTTCTCGCCGTAGGTGGTGGTGGCGGAGCCGCCGCCGACGCCGGCCAGCACCGTGGAGACGCCGTCGGCGAAGAGCGCGCGACCGGTGAGGGGCGTGAGATCACGGCCGGTGAGCTGTCCGACGCCCTTCACGTGGCCGACGTTCTCGGCGACGAGCGCCAGCACGACCGGCACGAACGCCAGGTAGATCGCGAGCTGCGACGGGTCGAACGCGGGAGCGGTGAACGTCGGCAGGCCGATCCAGGCGGCGTCGCCGACCTTCGAGTAGTCGACCTGACCGCCGATCAGTGCAGCGACGTAGCCGACCAGGACGCCGATGACGATCGACAGTCGCCCGATCAGTCCCTTGAACAGGACGGTGACCAGGATGATCGCGGCGAGGGTGATGACCGCGACGACCGGGGCCGCCGTGAAGTTGTTCTTCGCCGCCGGAGCCAGGTTGAAGCCGATCAGGGCGACGATCGCACCGGACACCACCGGCGGCATCAGGCGGTCGATCCAGCCGGCGCCGACCAGGTGCACGACGAGCCCGACGATCGCCAGGAGTGCACCGACGACGATGATGCCCGACAGGGCGAGCGGGATGCCGCCGATCTTCGTGGCGGCGCCGATGGGCGCGATGAACGCGAACGACGACCCGAGGTAGCTCGGCAGCCGGTTGCCCGTGATGAGCAGGAACAGGATCGTGCCGATGCCGCTGAAGAGCAGGGTCGTCGACGGCGGGAAGCCGGTGAGCAGCGGCACCAGGAAGGTGGCGCCGAACATGGCGACCACGTGCTGCACCCCGAGGCCGATCGTCCGGGGCCAGGTCAGCCGTTCGTCGGGTGCCACGATCGTCGTCGCGGAGACGGTCTTGCCGTCTCCGTGCAGCTTCCACGGAAGTCCCATGCGATGACCGTACCGGCAGCCGTGCGCAGGTGACGACGGACACCGACCTGCTGCATGGCGTCGGTGGCTATCGTGGACCGCATGACCGACGTCGCACGTGCCTCCGGCATCCACACTGACGAACTCGACCCCGCGGTGCGCCCCCAGGACGACCTGTACCGCCACGTGAACGGCACCTGGATCGCCGAGACGCCGATCCCCGACGACAAGGCCCGCTACGGCTCCTTCACGGTGCTGGCCGAGGCCGCCGAACTCGCCGTCCGCGAGATCATCGAGCGCTCGCAGCAGGCCGCCCCCGGTACCGAGGAACGCAAGGTCGGTGACCTCTTCTCCTCCTTCACCGACGAAGCACGGCTCGAAGAGCTCGCCACCGCACCGATCGAGCCGCTCCTCGCCGAGATCACGGCCATCGAGTCCGTGCCCGAGCTCATCGCCACCGTCGGACGCTTCGAGCGCCTGGGCCTGCCGAGCTTCCTGCAGCTCTTCGTCGACAACGACCCGGGCGACCCCGAGTCCTACGTCGTGTTCCTCGAGCAGTCCGGTCTCGGCCTGCCCGACGAGTCCTACTACCGCGAAGAGCGCTTCGCCGACATCCGGACGAAGTACCGCGAGTTCGTCGCAGCGATGTTCCCGCTCGCCGGGTTCGAGGACGGCGGCGACCGCACCGAGCACGTCATCGCGCTCGAGACCGCCCTGGCGTCGAAGCACTGGGACAACGTCACCACCCGCGACAGCCAGAAGACCTACAACAAGCTGCCGTGGGCCGAGGTCGCGGCGCTCGCCGAGGGCATCGACCTGCAGACCTGGTGGCAGGCCATCGACGCACCGGCCGGCGCGTTCGAGACCGTCGTGGTGCGCGAGCCGTCGTTCATCACGGGCTTGGCCGAGCTGCTGCGCGACCAGCCGCTCGAGGTCTGGAAGGACTGGCTGCGCTGGCAGGTCATCCGTGGCTCGGCCGCGTACCTGACGAGCGCGTTCTCGGCAACGAACTTCTCGTTCTACGGCACCGCACTCACCGGGGCGCCGAAGCAGCGCGAGCGCTGGAAGCGCGGCGTCTCCCTGGTGGAGGGCGCGATGGGTGAGGCCGTCGGCCGGATCTACGTGCAGGAGCATTTCGACGAGACCTCGAAGGCTGCGATGGACGACCTCGTCGCCAACCTGGTCGAGGCGTACCGGCAGAGCATCACGGCGCTCGACTGGATGACCGACGAGACCCGTGCCCGTGCCCTCGACAAGCTCGACAAGTTCACGCCGAAGATCGGCTACCCGGTCAAGTGGCGCGACTACTCGGCGCTGCCGGTCGTGTCCGACGACCTCGTCGCGAACGTCCGCGCCGTCGCGTCGTTCCAGGTCGACCGCGAGCTCGGCAAGATCGGCAAGCCGATCGACCGCGACGAGTGGTTCATGACCCCGCAGACGATCAACGCGTACTACAACCCCGGTTTCAACGAGATCGTGTTCCCCGCGGCGATCCTGCAGTTCCCGTTCTTCGACGCGGAGCGCGACGCCGCCGCCAACTACGGTGCGATCGGTGCCGTCATCGGCCACGAGATCGGGCACGGCTTCGACGACCAGGGCTCGCAGTACGACGGCGACGGCAAGCTCGAGAACTGGTGGACCGAGGCCGACCGCACGGCGTTCGAGGAGCGCACGAAGGCCCTCATCGCCCAGTACGACGCGCTCATCCCGACCGAGGTGCCGGACGGCCACGTCAACGGTGCCCTGACGATCGGCGAGAACATCGGCGACCTCGGCGGCCTGTCGATCGCGTGGAAGGCGTACCTGCTGTCGCTCGACGGCCAGGAGCCCCCGGTCGTCGACGGCCTGACCGGTGCCGAGCGGTTCTTCCTGAGCTGGGCGCAGGCGTGGCAGATGGCGATCCGTCCGGAGGAGGCCGCGCGCCTGCTGTCGATCGACCCGCACTCGCCGAACGAGTTCCGGTGCAACCAGGTCGTCCGCAACATCGACGGCTACTACGACGCGTTCGGCGTGACCGAGAAGGACGCGATGTTCCTCGACCCCGCCGAGCGCGTCGCGATCTGGTGATGGTGGAGCCGGACGCGGCTCGGTCGTCACGCCGTCGGCGGCCGGAGGATCGCTCGGGTGGTGGCGGTCGGGCCCGCGGTCGGCACAGCGGTCGGCCGGACGACCGGTTCGGCGCGACGACCGAGGCCCTCGGCGCGCTCGCCCTCGACGGCGCCGGGGTCAGCGCCTCGGTGATCGACACCTCGTCGGGCAAGGCCCTGCTCGCGGTCGACGACACCCTGGTGCAGCCCGTCGCGAGCCTCGGGCGCGTGCTGTTGCTGATCGAGGTCGCGGCGCAGCTCGAGGACGGCCGCCTGCACGGCGACCGCCTCCAGCGCATGGCGCGGGACACCGCGACCGGTGCCGGCCTGTGGCAGTTCCTGCAGGAGCCGACGATGCAGGTGCCCGACCTGGCGACCCTGGTCGGTGCCACCGGTGACACGTGGGCGATGAACGCACTGCTGTCGACGGTCGGCATCGACGCCGTCCGCGAGCGTGCGGAGTCGCTCGGCATCGAACGGACCGCGCTGATCGACCGGGTACGCGACCGTCGTGGTCCGGACGACGCCCCGGATGCCTCGGTGGCTCCGACGGGTGAGCTCGCGTGGGTGATGCGTGGACTTGCGCTCGGTGAGGTCGTGGACGAAGCGGTCTCGAACCGGGTGCTCGGGTGGCTGTCGCTGGCGAGTGACCTGAACCTGGTCGCCGGCTCGTTCGGCCTCGACCCCCTGGCGCACCGTGCGCTCGACCACGGGTTGCAGGTCGTCGCGGTCACCGGGTCGAGCACGGGCGTCCGCGCCGAGGCCGGGATCCTGCGGGGGCCCGGGTCGTCGGTCAGCTACGCGGTGACGGTGACGTTCGACGACGCCTCGTTGCAGCGGCGCCTCGCGGTCATCGAGGCGTTGCGGACCATGGGCACCGAGCTGCTCGAGGCAGTGCACGCCCCGGCCCACCGCTGATCCGGGCGGGCGCAGTCCCACGTCGGTGCGGTGTCGTTCCGCTCAGCGGAGCAGCACGAACGAGCGCAGCGGCCGCGGCTCGACGTCGTGCACCTCGATGAACCCGCGCGACTCGTAGAAGGCCCGCTGGCCCGGTTCGGCGTCGGTCAGCAGGACGGTCTGCCGGATGCCCTCGTACCGACGGAGCACCGCATCGAGCAGCGCACCGCCGATGCCGAGCCGATGCGCTGACGGCACGACGAGCACGTCCTGCACGTACACGACGGTCACCCCGTCGGAGATCGTGCGGACGAGACCGAGCAGCCGACCGGCAGCGTCGCGGGCGGTCAGCACCGAGTGGGATCCGGCGATCGAAGCCGTCAGGGCCGCGGGATCATCGGTGTAGGCGGTCCACCCGACGGCGTCGTACAGCGCCACGACCTCGTCCGTGCATGGTCGTTCGTCCCTGATCGTGCTGGCCACGGTGACCATCCTGCCGGCGTTCTGTGGAGTTCAGACGACGGACAACGGGAGTGCCCCGATCTGACCGAGCAGCCCCATCAAGTCCGGCTGCCCGACCTCGTCGACGATCAGGCCGTCGGCGAAGCGGTAGAAGTTGCTCGCGTGGACGGCCACCGGCAGCCCGGTGGGGGCTGTCCCGAGGAAGTCGCCGTCGTGCGTGCCCCGGAGCTCGAACCGCGCTGCGACGGCGTCGCCCTCGACGACGAGCCGCTCGATGCGCCACTGGACGTCCGAGAACGCGCTCCGCATGATCGCCAGGATCTGCAGGTACCCCTCGAGGCCACGAAACGGCTCCGGCGAGAACGGCGTGAGGAACTCCGCGTCGTGTGAGATCACCTGACGGCCGATCGACGCGTCGCCGGTGTTGATGAAGTCGACGAATCGCTGCATGGCGGTGTGGGTGTCGGTGGTCATGGTGGTCCTGTCGACGGAGCGAGCGTGCGTGAGCCGACTACTTTACATAGCAAGCAACGAGGGTAGGATCGCCGCATGAGCGTGCAACCGACCTCCCGCAGCGAGACAGCCGGGAACGAGCGAGGATCTCGTGCCCGCGCGTACTTCACCGCCCTGGTACGGCACGAGACCGATCTGTGGAACACGGTGGAGCGGCGGATGCGCGGGGAGGGCGTGTTGAGCCTGGCCCGCTTGGAGGTCCTGCGCGTCGTCGACGCGGCGCCGACGGGAGCGCGTGTGCAGGACGTCGCGACCGGGGTCGGCACGTCGATCGCAGCGGCCAGTCGTCTCCTCGACCGACTCGCCGCCGACGGTCTCGTCGAACGAGCGACGGATCCGGGTGACCGCCGCAGCGTGCGCAGCACCCTCTCACTCCGGGGTCGGGAGGCCGTCGCCGTGGCGCAGGAGCGATTCGAGGCGGCGCTGGACACCGTGCTCGCCGCCGCTGACGTCGAGGCGATCGCCTCCGCGACTGCCGCCCTTGGGCGGCTGCAGGCCGCGCTGGAGGGTGCGCGATGACGGCGACGATGCGCGCCGTGGTCATCGATGCGCCCGGTGGTCCCGAGGTCCTGCGACTGCGTGAGGTCCCGGTACCCATCCCCGTTCCGGGCCTGGTGCTGATCCGGGTGGAGGCCTTCGGCCTGAACCGATCCGAGCTGCACTTCCGCCGGGGCATGGGGCACTTCGGGAGTTTCCCGCGGGTGCCCGGGATCGAAGCGGTGGGGACCGTGGTGGCAGCACCCGGCGGCGAGTACGCGGTCGGAACGCAGGTCGCCGCCCTGATGGGAGGGATGGGCCGCGACCACGACGGCGGCTACGCCGAGTACACCCTCGTTCCGGCCAGCAGCGTCGTGCCGTTCACGAGCACCCTCGACTGGGCCACGATCGGTGCCGTCCCCGAGATGCTGCAGACCGCGCACGGCTCCCTCACGGTTGGTGTGGACGCGCAGCCGGGCGACACGCTCCTGGTCCGTGGCGGCACCTCGTCGGTCGGGCTCGCGTGCATCGTCCTGGCGAAGCAGCAGAACATGACCGTCATCGCCACCAGCCGCAACCCGGACCGTACCGAGCGGCTGCACCGCGCAGGCGCCGACCACGTCGTGATCGACACCGGCAGCATCGCCGACGCGGTCCGCCGGATCGTGCCGGCCGGGGTCGACGGTGCCGTGGAGCTCATCGGTACCGACACCCTGCCCGACACGTTGCGGGCCACCGCCGTCCACGGCACCGTGTCCTTCACCGGGATGCTCTCCGATGTCTGGACCATCCCCGACTTCTACCCGATGGACGTGATCCCCAACGGGGTCCGACTCACCGCGTACTCCGGTGCAGCCAGCGACCTGCCGGCACCGGTGTTGCAGGGTTTCCTCGACGCCGTGGCAGCAGGGACCACGACGGTACCGATCGCGAAGGTCTACCCGCTCGAGGACATCGTGCAGGCCCACTGCGACATGGAGGACGGGGCTCGCTCCGGGAAACTCGTGGTCACCACCCGCTGACCGTCCGCTACGACGTCGCCTGACCCTCCGGCACGAGCGCCTGCACGGACAGCACGGACGCATCGGCGGACGAGCACGCCTGGTAGTCGGTGTCCTTCACGAACAGCGACTGCTCGGATCCGGGCGGGTACACGCGGAAGCCGTCCGGGGTCCTCGGCGAGCAGTCGGCCTTCGAGTAGTTCCCGGCCTGGACGATCTTGAGCGGGGCCACGGCGGTCTGCCCGGCGGTCAGGGTCACGGTCGGGTGCGGTGAGCTCTTCTCCTGCGTCGCCGCGGCACCGATCTGACTGCCGTTGCCACCGCCGACGAACGAGACGCCCGGCCACCCCTGCAGCGTGCAGGTCGCCGAACCGGTGTTCCGCAGGGCGAGGTGCACGATGACGCTGCCGGCCGCACCGCCGCTGCCCGGCTCGATGCTGGCGGCGAGCGAGGACGCGGTACAGCGACTGCCAGCGGCCGACCCGGATCCCGACGACCCGGATCCGGAGGACCCAGCACCGGCACCGGCCGATGCCGAAGCGCCGGACGACGGGGTCGCGGACGACGACGACGCCGACGAGGACGACGACGCGGACGGCGACGGCGCGGGTGCGGTCACCGTCTCGGTGGCGGAGGGTTCCCCGCCCGAGGCGCAACCCGCCAACGCCCCGACTGCGACGAGCCCGGTGACGGCGAGCAGGAACTTCGATCGGCTGCTGCGTTGCATGGTGCTCAGGCAACCACCACCGGGAGATCGCGGTTCGGTCGGCGTCCAGGGACCGCGAGCACACTCCGGAGCAGGGAACCCGAGCAGCGGAGGTCGGACATGACGGGCAAGCACGAACAGGCACGTGGCGACGAGGGCCGCGCGGACGGGGTCGAGACCCGCGCAGGTGCCTTCACGGACAGCGAGATCCCGGGCGAGGGGCACGTCGAGTCGACGGAGCCGATCGGGGAGTTCGTCTCGAGCGACATCCCCGGGGAGACAAGTCCGACCGGAACCGGACCCGACGGCGAGTACGTCGACTCGGACATCCCGGGTGAGGCCGAGCCGGCCCAGAACGGCGAGGTCGGCGAGTACACCGACACCGACAAGGCCTGACGACTAGTCGATGCGCTCCGCCGCCACCAGGCGGCGGAGCGTCTCCACGCCCGCTGGCGGGCAGCGATCTGCGTCCGCCGAGGTGACCCACTCGACCTCGTCCACCTCGGCCGAGGCGACGGGCGTGGCGGAGTCCAACGGGCCTCCCGGTCGGACCAGGAACAGGGTCATCGCGACCATGGTGCCGGGCGCCTGCCCGTGGGCGGGTTCGAGGACGACGCCGAACGGGTCGACGTCCTCGGCGGCGACCCGCAACCCGGTCTCCTCGTGGGCTTCACGGATGACGGCGTCGACGTCGGTCTCGTGCGGCTCGGCCTTGCCGCCGGGCAGGTAGAGCACGTCGCGCGCTCGCGCGCGCACCATCAGCACCCGTCGATCACGGATCAGCAGGAGCGCACTGACACGCAGCGTGGGTGGTTGCGAGCCTGTCTGGAGGCTCAGCTCGCGTCCGCCTGGTCGTCGCGTTCCGAGACGGTCGGGTCCAGGGCGGTGCGATCGGCGAGCGGGACGACGGGCGCCGGCAGCTCCGCCTCGGGCTCGGGCCGCACGCCGAACAGGGCGTCGATGGCCCCGACGAACTCCTCGCCACGACCGGCGCGGCCGAGCTCACGTGCCCGGACCGAGGGGCGGTGCAGCAGGACGCCGACCAGGTGCCGGAGCGCCCGCTCGGTGTGCTCGGCGGACTCGCCGTCGGCGTCACCGCGGCGCTTCGCGCGGTCGATCTCGTCGTCGAGGATGTCGAACACGTGCTTGCGGAAGGCGACCAGGGCTGGGGTGGTCGACTGCTCGAGTGCCTGCGCCCGGAAGCGGGACACGGCGTCGTCGACCATCGCGCGGGCCTCGGACTCGGCGTTCAGCTCGGAGATAGGGGCGTGCAGGCTGATGGTCTCGAGGTCGAGCAGCTCGACACCGTCCACACCGGCAGCGGCCGGGTCGACGTTGCGGGGGAGTCCGAGGTCGATGACGATGCGACGGATGCCGTCGTCGAGGTCGTCCGGTGCGACGACCGGGACCTCGCTCGACGTGCAGGTGATCACGACGTCGCTGGTGCCGATCGCGTGGCGCAGGTCACGTGCGGCGACGAGGTCGTGCTTCGCGGCGAACCAGGCGGCACGGCCCGAGGGGGAGAACACCTGGATGTGCACGGCGCCGCGGTCGCGCAGGGCCGCGATGGTGGTGGCCGCGTAGCTCCCGGTGCCGATCAGCAGCACGCGGGTGTGCGCCCAGTCGGTGACGCGTGACGACGCGAGCTGCAGGCCGAGGCGCACCAGCGAACGACCGGCGGCCCCGATCCGGGTGCGGGTCTTGACGCCGCGCGAGGTGTGGGCCGCCTCTTGGAACAGCCGCTCGAGGTCCGAGGTGGTGGTGCCGTTGCTCCGGGCGTCCTCCAGCGACCGGCGGACCTGCCCGGAGATCTCGGTCTCGCCGACGACGACGGACTCGAGTCCGCTCGACACGGCGAACAGGTGCTGCACGACGTCCTTGCCGCCGAGCACGTTGACCGAATCACGCAGTTCGGTGGCGTCCAGATCGCTCGCGGCGGCCACGGCCTGCACGGTGGCGGCGACGGCGGAGTCGCGGTCGTCGCCGGCGATGTCGAGGTAGGCCTCGAAACGGTTGCAGGTGGCGAGGACGACGGCGCCGTCCAGGACGTCGGAATCCGTGACGAGGTGGCCTGCTGCGGCCGGGGCAGCGATGCTCAGTCGCTCCAAGAGGTCGAAGCTGGCGTTGCGATGCGACGCCGTGAGACAGATGAGCACGTAGCCAATGGTAACGCGCTCGATGGGACAATCATCCGGTGACCGACGCGACGACCACATCCCTCCCCGACTCCCACCCCCTGGCATCAGGGCGGACGAGTGGGTCCCGCCTCGTCCGGGCCCTGCGGGGTGACCGTCCGGAGACGCTGCCGGTGTGGTTCATGCGGCAGGCCGGTCGGTCGTTGCCCGAGTACCGCGAGCTCCGGGTGGGCACGGCCATGCTCGACGCGTGCCTCGACCCCGAGATGGCGTCGGAGATCACGCTGCAGCCCGTCCGCCGGCACGGGGTGGACGCCGGCATCTTCTTCAGCGACATCGTCGTGCCGATCAAGCTCGCGGGCGTGGACGTCGAGATCGTCCCCGGTCGCGGCCCCGTGCTCGGCTCACCGATCCGCACCGCGGCGGACGTCGACGCCCTCGAGCCGCTGGACCCGGCGGCCCTCGAACCGATCCGGCAGGCGGTGGCCCGCACGGTCGAGCAGCTCGGCGACACCCCGCTGATCGGATTCGCAGGCGCACCCTTCACGCTCGCCGCGTACCTGGTCGAGGGCGGCCCGTCGAAGGACCACATCCGTGCACGCACCCTCATGCACGCGGAGCCGGAGACCTGGTCGCGGTTGCTGGCCTGGGCGGCCGGGGTGTCGGGGGCGTTCCTCCGGGCCCAGGTGCTCGCCGGGGCCTCGGCCGCACAGCTCTTCGACTCGTGGGTCGGGTCCCTGTCGCGCGCCGACTACGTCCGGTACGTCGCACCGCACTCGGCGCAGGCGCTGTCCCACGTGACCGACCTGGGCGTGCCGCGCATCCACTTCGGCGTCGGCAGCGGCGAGGTCCTCGCCGACATGACCACGCTCGGCACCGACACGGTCGGCGTCGACGCGGTCGGGGTCGACTGGCGGCTCCCGCTCGACGAGGCCGTCCGCCGCGTCGGCACCGGCGTCAGCGTGCAGGGCAACATCGACCCGGCGATGCTCGCGGCCCCGTGGGAGGTCCTCGAAGCGCACGTGCGCGAGGTCGTCCGCCGCGGTGGCGCCGCCCGCGCCCACGTCGTGAACCTCGGCCACGGTGTGCCGCCGGAGACCGACCCGACGGTGCTGACGCGTGTCGTCGAGCTGGTCCACTCGCTCGGTGACGGGACCGACGGGTCTGCCGCGTGACCGACGTCGTCGTGGTCGGCGGCGGGATCGCCGGACTCGTCACGGCTCGTGACCTGGCGAAGGGCGGCGCGGACGTCGTGCTCGTCGAGTCGTCCGGAGTGCTGGGCGGCATGATCCGGCGGCACACGGTCGGCGGCCTCGACCTCGACATGGCGGCGGACTCGTTCGCCACCCGCACCGACGCCGTCGGCCGCCTGGCGATCGAACTCGGGCTCGGCAACGACGTCGTCGCCCCGGACCCGCGCGGCGCCTGGTTGATGACCCGTGACGGTCGGACGTCGCCGATCCCCGCGACCGGGCTCCTCGGCATCCCGAGCACCCCGATGGCCGCCGACGTGCTCGCCGTCGTCGGGCAGAAGGGCGGGCTCCGCGCACAGATGGACTCGCTGCTGCCCGGACCCGTCGGCGCCAAAGCGGAGTCCCTGGGCGAACTCGTCCGGCGGCGCATGGGCGAACGGGTCCTCGACGACCTGGTCGTCCCGATCGCCGGCGGGGTGCACTCCACCCACCCGGACCAGCTCGACCCGGAGCGGGTGGCTCCCGGCCTCCGCGCGGCACTGCTCCGCGAGGGCTCGCTGGCCCGCGCGGTCCTGGCACTCCGGGCCCGTGCTGCCGCCGGTACCCCGGTGCAGGGGATCCGCGGCGGGATCGTCCGGCTCGTGGACGAACTCGTCGCCGACATGGAGACCTACCGCGTCGACGTCCGGTTGCACACCCGGGCGACCCGGATCGAGGCGCACGCGGTCGAGGTCGTCTCCGCCGACGGCACGGTCGAACGCCTGCCCGCCCAGCACACCCTGTCGTCGGTGCCCGATCCCGAGCGCACCGAGGCGCCGGACCGGACCGGCATCGAGCTCGTCACGCTCGTCGTCGACCAGCCCGAACTCGACGCTGCCCCCCGCGGGACCGGGATGCTCGTGCACCCGGATGCGCAGGCCGTGTCGGCGAAGGCCCTGACGCACGCGACGGTGAAGTGGCCGTGGCTCGCCGAGGCGGCTGCGGGCCGCCACGTGCTGCGCCTGAGCTACGCGACGCCCGGTGTCGCGACCGATGCGCACGGCGCGAGCGGTCCGGCCGACGCGGCCACGAGCCTCCCGGTCGACCCGGACGGACCCGTCGGCACCCGGGCGCTGCACGACGCGGCCACGCTGCTCGGCGTCCCCCTGACGGCGACGCACGTCGTGGGCGCTGCGCGCGTCCGTTGGCACGGTCCGGACCTGACCGCTGCCGGCCTCGGAGCGGGCGTCATCGGTGTCGGCGAGGTCGCGACCGGTCGGGGCCTGGCCGGGATCATCGCGGCCGCCCGCACCGCCGCTGGACAGATCCTGGATTCCTGAGCGGACCCCGGAGCGCCCTGGGGCTACTGTTGGTGAGACCGTCGGACGTATTCCGTTCGACGCATGACCACCGCACACTGAACCAACGGAGGAATCGCACATGCGCGGAAAGCTCCTGTTCGTCGCCGGCGCCGCACTCGGGTACGTCCTGGGATCGCGAGCCGGACGGGCGCGGTACGAGCAGATCAAGACCGTCAGCGGCAAGGTCTGGAACAGCAACGGCGTCCAGAAGGGCGTGCACGTCGCTGAGGACTTCATCGCCGACAAGACCCCGGACGTCGCCGAGTTCATCGGTGAGACGACCAAGAAGGCCGTCCGCAAGGTCGGCCAGAAGAAGGACACCACCACCTCATGACCGACACCCGCGACCGCAAGTCGCGTTCGCTGTTCGGTCTGGTGGGCGACGTCCCGAAGCTCGTCAAGGGCCTGGTCAAGGGTGAGATCGACCTGCTCAAGGCCGAGATGCTCACGAAGGCCAAGATCTTCGGGCTCGCCGCGGGGCTGCTGGTCGGCGCACTCGTCATCGTGCTCTACGCGATCGGCGTGCTCTTGACCGCCGCCGTGATGGGCCTTGCGACCGTGATGCCGGCCTGGCTCGCAGCGCTCGTGATCGCCGTGGTGATGCTGATCGTCGCCGCCATCCTCGGGTGGATCGGCTGGAAGCGCCTGCAGAAGGGCCTCCCGATCACGCCGAAGCGCACGATCGACAGCGTCAAGAACGACATCAACGCGGTGAAGGGGATGGGCAAGAAGCCCACCCCGCCGAACCAGTACGGCAGCCGCAAGCCGGACGTCGGCGGCCGGTTCTGAGCCCCGACAGCCGCACCACCGACGGAGGAACCGTGACCGATCCGCACGACGATCTCGCAGACCGCGTCGCCGCGACCCGCGCCCAGCTGTTCGACACCCTCGACGCGATCGAGGACAAGCTCAACGTGCCGAAGCAGATCGGCATCGCGGCGTCGAAGGTCAAGCGCGGCATCGACGAGAAGCCGGTCCCGTACCTGGCCGGGCTCGCAGCCGGAGTAGCGGTGGTCGGGGGTATCGTCGTGATGGTGCTCCGACGGCGGTAGACCGCCCGAGCGCGGTCCACCGGGTGCGGGGCGGCCACAACCCTGGCAACCGATAGGACAAAGGATCCATGAGTTCCGACGCGCCCGCTCCTGCTACTGCGCACACCTCTCCGCACGAGACCGACCCCGCGACGGGGATCGATCCCAACCTCATGACGGCGTACGCCCTCTGGGCCGTGTTCCGCAGGCCGCTCGGCCCGGTCCACCGCGTCGGTGACGACGCCGTGGCCGAGCTCGACGCCGTCATCGCGTCCGCTGCCGAGCGCGGGGTGACCGTCCGTGGCTTCTACGACGTCTCCGGCTTCCGTGCCGACGCCGACGTCATGATCTGGCTGCACGGCGACGACGCGCAGGTCATCCAGGCCGTGCTGCGCGAGATCCGCCGCACCGGGCTGTTCCAGGACACCGAGCCGGTGTGGCACGTCATGGCGATGCACCGCGAAGCCGAGTTCAACAAACGGCACACCCCCGCCTTCCTGCGCGGCAAGGACCCCGAGGCGTGGATCACGGTGTACCCCTTCGTCCGCTCCTTCGAGTGGTACCTGTTGCCCGAGGACGAGCGCTCGAAGATGCTGCGCGACCACGGGATCGCCGGCGCCAAGTACCGCCGTGTCCTCACGAACACCATCGCCACCTTCGCCCTGAGCGACTACGAGTGGATCCTGCCGCTCGAGAGCCCCGAGCTCGTCGACCTCGTCGACCTCATGCGCGACCTGCGTGCCACCGAGGCCCGTCTGCACGTGCGCGAAGAGGTCCCCTTCTTCACGGGTCGTCGCGTGACGACCGCCGAACTCCCGGAGGTGCTGTCATGACCGACACCAGCCTGATCACGAACGGTCAGCCCGTCCTCGCCGCCACCCCGGCGGCCGCTTCCGGTCCGGAGCACGTCGAGGTCCCGACCGCGTACGACGCGATCCTGCTCGCCGGCTTCGGTGGCCCCGAGGGCCAGGACGACGTCATCCCCTTCCTGCGCAACGTCACCCGCGGCCGCGGGATCCCGGACGAGCGTCTCGAGGAGGTGGCGCACCACTACCGCCACTTCGGCGGCGTGAGCCCGATCAACGCGCAGAACCGCGCACTGAAGGCGGCACTCGAGGCCGAGCTGGCATCGCGCGGCATCGACATGCCGGTGCTCTGGGGCAACCGCAACTGGGAGCCCTACCTCGAGCAGGCCTTCACCGAGGCCGCCGACAAGGGCTACAACAAGCTCATCGCGATCGCCACGAGCGCCTACTCGTCGTTCTCGAGCTGCCGCCAGTACCGCGAGGACTACGCGCGCGTGCTCGACGAGACCGGTCTGCTCGGCACCATCGAGATCGACAAGATCCGGCAGTTCTTCGACCACCCCGGCTTCGTCCGCCCGTTCGTCGACGGCGTCCGTGACGGCATGGCGAAGGCCATCGCCGAGAATGCTCAGCTCGACGTCGCGACCGAGCTGCACGTGCTGTTCTCGACCCACTCGATCCCGTCGACCGACGCCGCGAAGTCCGGCCCGGACTACCGCGGCTTCGACGAGCACGGCGCCTACGAGGCCCAGCACCTCGCCGTCGCGCAGGTCGTCCTCGACCAGGCGTGGGCGGAGCTGCTCGAGCAGCCCGAGCACGCACACCTGCAGGGCACGTCCAAGCCCGCGTGGAAGCTCGTGTACCAGTCGCGCTCCGGCCCCCCGACGCAGCCGTGGCTCGAGCCCGACATCAACGACTACATGAACGAGGAGCTCAAGGGCGGCTCGACCCGCGCCGTGCTCATCGTCCCGCTCGGCTTCGTGAGCGACCACATGGAGGTCATGTGGGACCTCGACGAGGAAGCCACCGAGACCGCGCAGGAGCTCGGCTTCTGGTCGGTCCGCACGCAGACCCCCGGTGTCGACCCGGCCTACGTCTCCGGACTCGTCGACCTGGTGCTCGAGCGCGTCAACGGCACCCCGACCAGTGAGCGTCCGCACCTGACCGACATCGGTCCCTGGTACGACGTCTGCCGCCCGGGCTGCTGCGAGAACGTCCGCGCCGGCTTCAAGCCCGCGGCCGCCGGCGTCGCCCCGTGACCGACGCTCCGACCCCGATCCGGCTGGGCACCCGCGCCAGCCGGCTCGCGGTCGCGCAGTCGCAGGACGTCGCCGACCGCCTGGCAGCGGCGGCCGGTCGTCCGGTCGAGCTCGTCACGGTCACGAGCGAGGGCGACACGAACCGCGCATCGCTCGCGTCGCTGGGCGGCACCGGTGTGTTCGCCAGCGCCCTGCGCGAGGCCCTGGTCGCCGGCGAGGTCGACGTCCTGGTGCACTCGCTCAAGGACCTGCCTACCGCGCCGTACCCGGGCCTGACGATCGCTGCCGTGCCGAAGCGTGCCGATGCCCGCGACGTCCTCGTCGCGCGGAACGGCGCGACCGTCGAGAGCCTGCCCGAGGGTGCGAAGGTCGGCACCGGTTCACCGCGTCGCGTCGCGCAGCTCAAGGCGAAGCGCCCCGACCTGGACGTCATCGACATCCGCGGCAACATCGACACCCGCCTGGGCCGGGTGGACGACGACCTCGACGCCGTCGTGCTCGCCGCCGCCGGGCTCACCCGCATCGACCGGCTGTCGGCCGCCACCGAACTGCTCGACCTCGGCTTCTGGCCGAGCGCTCCGGGACAGGGCGCGCTGGCGATCGAGACCCGTGCCGGTGAAACCGACACGAACCTGCTCGCCGCCCTGCGCAAGATCGAGCACGCCCCGACCCGCCTGACGGTGTCGGCCGAGCGCGAGGTCCTGGCGAAGCTCGAGGCCGGCTGCTCCGCCCCGATCGGCGCGACCGCGGTCGTGGACGCCGAGCTCCTGCTCGTCTCCGCCACCGTCTACAGCCCGGACGGCGCCGAGTACCGCACGGCGTCGCACGCGGCCGTGCTCGAGGGATCCGCGCAGGACCGCCTTGCCGAAGCACTCGAGGTCGGCGGCCGCGTGGCCGCCGAGCTGCTCGAGAACGGTGCCGGCGACCTGGCGGACCTCGCCGACTCGGTGAAGTAGAGCCCGTCACGGACACGCCCGCTCCCGTCGTCGTCATCCCCCGGGGTGGCGCGTGGGGCGAGCGCGTCGCGGCGGCGGCTCGGCAGCGCGGCCTCGACCCGCGGATCGTCCCGCTCATCGCGACCGAGCCGCCGCTCGACGACGGCCCCCTCGACCGTGCCGTCGCCCGCTTGGCCGGGTACGCGTGGGTGGTGGTGACCAGTGCGACCGCCGTGACGGTGCTCGCAGAACGCGTGGCGGGCCTCCCGTCCGGTGTCCGCGTTGCGGTGGTCGGCGAGCCGACCGCCCGTGCCGCGCGTGCTGCGGGCTGGGTCGTCGACCTCGTGCCGGAGCAGGCCTCGGCCGCTGCCCTCGTCGGGGCCCTGCCGGACACCGACGGCGCCGTGCTCTTCCCGCGGTCCGAGATCGCCGCGCCGACCCTCGTCGACGGACTGCGGGCCCGCGGCATCGACGTGGACGACGTGGTCGCGTACCGTACCGTGGGGACCGGCGACGAGCCGATCACCCTCGACGCGGTGCCCGACGCGGTGCTCGTGACGAGCGGCAGCGTCGCCCGCGAGATCGCCCGCCGGATGACCCCGCTCGACCCCCGCACCCTCGTGGCCTGCATCGGCCCCGGAACCGCCGCCGACGCGCGCGCGGCCGGACTGCCGGTCCACGTCGTCGGACCCA